>NZ_JBKGFN010000008.1:0-177716 GCF_046521305.1 Oceanisphaera submarina
TGGATGCGCATTATAGGGAGCGGCCGATTTTGCGCAAGGGCTTTTTTGATAAAAAAAACCGTTCGCTCACGTATTGAACAATCTGCTTTCTTTCACCGCTTTTATGCCTATATAGATGCCTTTTTCGCTTCTATTCTTATGGCCTGGCTCATCAAGACCGCTTTGACGGATGCGCCCTCTGTGGGCTTGGGGTAAGATAGCGCCCCTTTTTTATTCCCCCTCTTCAGCTTGGAGAATTGAATGCCTTTTTCCCTCGGCCAACGTTGGATTAGTGATACCGAAACCGATCTTGGACTGGGCGCCATCGTCGCTATCGATGTGCGTATGGTGACCATGCTTTTTCCTGCCTGTGGTGAAAACCGCATGTATGCCAAGGACGAAGCGCCTATTACCCGGGTGATGTTCAATCCCGGTGATAGCATCAGCAGCCACGAAGACTGGGAACTGGAAGTCGCTTCCGTCACAGAACAAAACGGCCTGTTAACCTACCATGGCACTCGTCTGGATACCGGCGAGCCGGCCAGCCTGAGGGAAACTTTTCTCAACCACTTTATCAAGCTGAATAAACCCCAGGAACGGCTGTTCGCCGGCCAGATTGATAAAATCGGCCGCTACAATCTGCGCTATCAGGCCTTGATGCACCAGTTCAACCGGCGCCGTTCGCCATTGCGCGGTCTGGCCAGCGGCAAGGTCAGCCTGATCCCGCACCAGTTGCATATCGCCAAGGAAGTGGGTAGCCGTTATGCTCCCCGCGTCTTGCTGGCGGATGAGGTCGGCCTGGGCAAGACCATCGAAGCGGGAATGATCATCCAACAGCAATGGCTGTCGGGCCGCGCCAGTCGCATTCTGATCCTGGTACCCGATGCTCTGATCCATCAGTGGCTGATCGAAATGATGCGTCGCTTTAACCTGCATTTTGCCCTGTTCGATGAAGAGCGCTGTGTCGAAGCCTTTGCCGATGCCGCCAACCCCTTCGATACCGAACAACTGGTGCTGTGCAGCCTCGACTTTATTACCAAGAAGCGCAAACGCTTCGAGCAGTTGCATGAAAGTGACTGGGACTTGCTGGTGGTAGATGAAGCGCATCACTTGATGTGGGATGCCGAGCAACCCAGCCGTGCCTATGAAGTGGTGGAAGCGCTGGCCGAAGATACCGCCGGTGTCTTGCTGCTGACCGCCACGCCGGATCAGCAAGGTCACGAGAGTCATTTTGCCCGTCTGCGGCTGCTCGATCCCGAGCGCTTCTATGATTACAACGCCTTTCTGGCCGAAGAAGAAGAATACCAACCGCTGGCCGCGGCGGCGGAAGCCCTGCTCTCCGACGCTCCGCTGGATGAAACGGCCAAGGCCCGTTTAGCTCCCTTTATGGATAGGCTGGATAACTGCAGCCTGAGCGAGCCGGCTGCCCGCCAGCAGTTGCTGGCTCAACTGCTCGACCGCCACGGGACAGGTCGTCTGCTGTTCCGCAACACCCGTCAGGCCATCAAGGGCTTTCCCGCCCGTCATCTGCAGCTGCACCCCCTGCCTCTGCCCAGCCAATACAAAACCGCCATTCGCGTGGCGGGCATGATGGGCAGCCGGCAGGATGAGGCCAGTCAGGCGTTACAGGCCCTGTATCCGGAAGAGATTTATCGCCAGTTTGAAGGCGGCGACAGTGCCTGGACCCAGTTCGATAGCCGGGTGGAATGGCTGCTGGAATACACCAAAACCAAACGTAACGACAAGATTTTGATCATCACCGCCAAGGCCGGTGTCGCCCTGGCACTTGAAGAAGTGCTACGGGTCAGGGAAGGTATTCGCGGCACCGTCTTTCACGAAGGCATGTCACTGCTGGAACGCGACAAGGCTGCCGCCTACTTTGCTCAGCAGGAAGGCGGCGCTCAGGTGATGATCTGCTCGGAAATCGGCTCGGAAGGCCGGAACTTCCAGTTTGCGCATCAGCTGGTGCTGTTTGATTTGCCCCTCAACCCGGATCTGCTAGAACAGCGTATCGGTCGCCTCGACCGTATCGGCCAGCAGCACAACATCGATATTCATGTGCCTTATCTTGAAGGCACGGCCCAACAGGCATTGACCCTCTGGTATCATCAGGGAATGGATGCCTTC
The DNA here is from genome assembly GCF_046521305.1 of Oceanisphaera submarina. NCBI lineage: Bacteria > Pseudomonadati > Pseudomonadota > Gammaproteobacteria > Aeromonadales > Aeromonadaceae > Oceanisphaera > Oceanisphaera submarina. The sequence goes on from NZ_JBKGFN010000008.1 coordinate 2,107, forward strand.
AGCAAGCCCAATGCGGTCGGCCAGCCGGTCTATCAGCAAGTCGGAGAGCGCCTGCTGGCACTGCTGGCCGATCACGGCCAGGACGAAGCGGCACTGGAACAGCTGATTGCCGAGACCCGTACCCTCACCCAGGAACTCAACAGCCAGATGGAGCAAGGCCGGGATCGACTGCTGGAACTGAACTCCAGCGGCGTCATTCTCGACCGGGATCTGGTTGCTGAGCTGACCGAGATCGACGAAGACCCAACCCTGGCCATCTTCGCCATCAAGCTGTTTGACGAAGTGGGCGTGCATCAGGACGATCGCGGTGAAAACGCCATCGTGCTGCGGCCCACCGAGCAGATGCTGATCCCGAGTTTCCCCGGTCTGCCAGAAGACGGCGCCAGCATCACCTTCGACCGGGACACCGCCCTGAGCCGGGACGACTTGCACCTGTTGAGCTGGGATCACCCGATGATCCGTGGAGGTATCGATCTGGTGCTGGGTTCGGAAATCGGCACCACCTCGGTAGCCATTCTCAAGAACAAGGCGCTGCCGGTCGGCACCCAGTTCCTGGAGCTGATTTTCGTGGCCGAGTCGGCTCATCATGCCCAGCTGTATCGTTTTCTGCCGCCCGCGCCCATCCGTCTGCTGCTCGACAAGAATGGCAACGATCTGGCGGACAAGGTCAGCTTCGAGTCGTTCGATCGCCAGCTCAGTCCGGTCAACCGTCACCTGGCCAGCAAGCTGGTGAATGCCTCTCAGAGTATTATCCATCAGCTGCTGCAACAGGCCCAGCCGGTCGCAGAGCAACAGATGCACACCCTGGTCGAACAGGCTCGGGGGCGGATGCAGGAATCTATTGGTCAGGAATTGCAGCGTCTTCAGCAGCTGGCCAAGGTCAACCCCAACGTACGAGCCAGTGAAATTACCCATGTGCAGGAGTTGCAGGACGAACTCGACAGCCTACTGAGTCATACACGCTTAAAACTGGACGCGATTCGGTATATCGTAGTCAGCCACCAATAAGGAAATACCATCATGGTTTTGCTGCGTTACGATCCACCGACGGATCCCCAGTTTGAAGTCCTGTATCAAGACGACAGCCTGATCGTGCTGAACAAGCCCAGTGGCCTGCTCAGCGTACCCGGTCGAGATCCTGTTCATCACGACAGCTTGTCTTACCGGGTGGCACGAGTTTATCCCACTGTTCAGGTGGTCCACCGGCTGGATATGGCGACCTCGGGGGTGATTGTGATGGCATTGCACCCCAAAGCACACCGAGAGCTGAGTCGGCAGTTTCGTGAGCGTGAAACCGCCAAGTGCTATTACGCCTGGGTGTACGGTAATCCCAAACAAAGCGCGGGCAGCATTGACTTACCCCTGTGCTGCGACTGGCCCAATCGGCCACGGCACATGGTTGATCATGAGAACGGTAAAGCGGCCCTCACCCACTGGCGCTGCCTGCGCCGGCTGGAAGACCGCAGCTTGATCAAGCTGACGCCGATCACCGGCCGATCTCATCAGTTGCGGGTGCATATGCTGAGCATAGGGCATCCCATTCTGGGAGATAACCTCTATGCCGAAGGGGAAGCGCTGGAGATGGCACCGCATTTACAACTGCATGCCGCCGAGCTGGAGTTTCGTCATCCCAGAAGCAAGGAATGGCTGAGCTTCACTGCATCCGCCCCCTTCGCCATGGAATAATGATGTCTCGGTCAAGATGGTGGCCAGGCTGTGCCCTGGTGGCTAGCCTGCTGGCGACACCGGCCAGCCTGGCCCGTATCGACTGGCCAAGCTTCGAACAATATAGTCCGGCCTCCCAACTGCTGCGCTTCAACGCCAGCAACAGTCGCGCCGTCGGTACCTTGTTGATCTGGCCCGAATTGGGCCAGACTCATCATTGGCTGACAATGGCAGAATATTGGCAGCAACGGGGCTGGGACTGCATTGTATTGCTACCAGAGCCTTCGCAGCAGTCCTTCAACCCCGCCAGCGAGCAACCAAGCGAGCAACAACGACAATGGCAGGAAAAATCAGCCACTCGACTGAGTGACGTGCTGGCCGAACAGGAGTCCTCCTTTCCCTTGCTGATGGTCGTGCAGGGCAGTGCTGCACTCTGGTATCAACAGCTGGTCGACAGCGCAACACTGCCACCACCGAAAGCCCTGATCCTGATCGATGCCCTGCCAGCCTCACTTGCCCAGCAACAAATGCTGGCCATGAGCCTGGCCCGCAGCCCCTATCCGGTACTGGATATCTACAGTCGCCCGGACAGCCCACTGGCCTGGCACAACCAGCGTCGGCGCCGGCTACAGCTTGGCAGAAGGGAAAAAAACGATTATTTGGTGCAACGCTTTGACGGACAAGGCATGCTGGAAAAACAAATGGCCGGTTGGCTGATCCGTCTTGGCTGGTTACCCTTGCCACCCAGTGCACCGGACTACTTAAAAGAACAACTAAAAAACAACGAAAAGAACTACTAAAGGAACTACGCCATGAAACTGGTATTTCTGGATCGAAAGACCCTGGCACCGGAGATAAAACTACGTACACCAGCCTTTGAGCACCGCTGGCAAAGCCATGAAAAAACCGCCCCCCACCAGGTGCTGGAGCGCCTGCAGGATGCGGATATCGCCATCATCAACAAGGTACGGCTCAACGCCGATATCCTGACGCAACTGCCCCGACTCAAACTGGTGGTCATTGCCGCCACCGGCAGCGATAACGTCGATCTGGAGGCCTGTCGTCAGGCCGACATTGCCGTCTGTAATATTCAGGACTATTCGAAAAACTCGGTGCCGGAACATACACTGTCCATGATCCTGGCGCTTAATCGCAGCCTCACCGCCTATCACTCCTCCGTTGTTGCCGGACGCTGGCAGCAAAGCGGCCAGTTCTGTTATTTCGACTATCCGGTGCGGGATCTGGCCGGCCAGACCCTGGGCCTAATCGGCTACGGCACCATAGCCCGGGATCTGGAAAAACTGGCTGTGGCGCTGGGCATGAAAGTAATTGTCGCGGCCCGAAAAGGTCAGGCCGTCGGCGAAGGCCGTGTCGGATTTGAACAACTGCTGTCCGAGGCCGATGTGGTCAGTCTGCATTGTCCACTGACTCCTGAGACTCGGTATCTGATTGGGGAGCGAGAGCTGGCACTGATGAAGGAAGATGCCTTGCTCATCAACGTGGGCCGCGGTGGCCTGGTGGACGAAGCCGCCTTGCTGTCGGCTCTGGAGCAAAACCGCATCGGTGGCGCCGGTATTGACGTGGTGAGCCAGGAGCCGCCGGCGCCGGATAACCCCTTGATGCAGGCATTGAAGTATCCCAATTTCATACTGACGCCGCATGTCGCCTGGGCCAGCCGAAACGCCATGCAACGACTGGCGGATCAGCTGATCGACAACATAGAGGCCTTCGTTGCCGGCCAGCCACAACACCGCCTGGTCTAGATACGCTAGCGGATAAAGAGGCAACAGCGTTGCCTCTTCTTAACGCCCGTGCTAGCCGTTGGTATCACCAACAGGCAACGCCGGAGCGTCAAGGAGGACAAAGGGAGCTCCGCCGACCATCCGCCCCTAAGGGTTCACGGCGAGTCGGCGAAGCTGGCCCTTTCTTGTATGTGCCAACATTGAGCTTATACCCGAGAGACAGAACAATCAGCGGATCTTGCGCACCGCCTTGATGGTTTCCCAGGCTTGCTGAATGTCCTGGGCCTTTTCCTTGGCCATGTCCATCATCTCCTTGGGCAGGCCCTGGGCCGCCAGCTTGTCCGGATGATGCTTGGACATCTGTCGACGATAAGCGCGTTTCACCGTGCTGTCGTCGGCACCTTCTTCCACTTCGAGGATCAGGTAGGCATCGCGCAAGCGCTCCGCCGGCGGTTGCCTGTGGCCACCGGCGCCATGACCATGTCCTTGTCGAAAACCATGCAACTGGGCCTCGGCAAAGGCCAGTAACTGTTCCAGCTCGGCTTCGGAAAAACCCAGTTCGACGGCGATGGTCAGTAATAACCGGCGTTCGGCCGGGTGCAAATCGCCATCGGCGAAGGCCAGCTGTAACTGCACTTCCATAAAGAAACGCAGCAGATTGCGACTGTCTTTAACCCGCGTCCTAAAGCGACGCAAGGTCTCGGTTAACGGAAAATCGGCATTTTTCCCCTCGCGAAAGGCGCTCTGGGCCTGAACCCGTTGTTCGCCCTGCAACCGCATCTGGGTCATCAGCTGTTCTGCCAGGCGAATTTCTTCACTCGATACCTGCCCACTGGACTTTGCCACATGGCCCATGGTGGCAAAGGTGGTATAGAGGAACTCGGCCTGAGCATCCTTGTTGAACAGCCAGGCGTTGGCCAGCTTTTTGTCGACCAGATGCCCAAGCCATAATCCCAGCAAGGCGCCCGGAAGATTACCGATAAGCAGCCCAAGCAGAAAACCGATCAACTTGCCTTTGATATGTGCCAACATTTATTGTGCCTCCGAGGCATTCGTCTGAATACCTTGCCGACAGGCAACATCAGAGCACATCGGGAGCGGGGACCAATGGGGAACAACTAACCTCATGAACGGGATCCTGGATGAAAAATGACGCTAAAGCGGGGCCATAGTGCTGGCCGCAAGAATGCTTTATCATAGCCCGTTACCATAAAGTAATGACACCAAAAGCTCAACCAGCCTCCGAGGGCGGTGTCGCCACACCAGGAATGCGAGCATCAACCCATGAGAATACGGATTATCGGCTTTCCCCTGCTGCTCATTTCGGGCCTCACCCAGGCTCAGACTGCGGCTGTGACCACCGCGGAAGAGTTCGCGCCCCCTCTTAACTTCAGCCGTTGTTTCAGCCATGTTCCGCTGCGGGTGGACGCCACTCAGGGGGATCCCAACACGCCCATTACCGTCACCGCCGAGGTGCTGGATGCCACTCGCGACGGCAAGATCCTCTATCGTGGCGATGTACAGGTAGAGCAGGATCAACGCCGGTTCAGTGCCGATTACGTCGAGCTCGAGCAACTCAGTCGCGACGTCTTGGCCGAAGGCAATATTCATTTCACCGACGGCACCATCAGCGTAGACAGCGATCAACGGCTGACGGGTAACCTCACCACCAAGGACACTGAGCTGGACGAGGCCCGTTACCAGTTTCATGGCGAGCCGGGGCGCGGCCTGGCGAAACGAGTACAGCTGAGTGATAACACCAATCAGGTCGAATTAAAGGGCGCCAGCTACACTACCTGCCCACCAGGCGAAGAAATCTGGCAGCTCAGAGCGAGCTCGGTGCAGGTCGAACAGGATCAAGTGTTCGGCGAAGCCTGGAATGCGGTGCTCTGGCTGGGTGATGTACCTGTGTTCTACTTTCCCTACATCAAATTTCCGGTCAAAGACGAGCGGCAAAGCGGGCTGCTCTATCCGACTATCGAACTCGGTGGCTCAAACGGAAATGACTTTAGCCTGCCCTATTACTGGAATATCGCGCCCAACTACGATGCCACCCTGACGCCTCGTTACATGAGTAAACGTGGCACCATGGGCCAGCTCGAGTTCCGCTATCTGCCGGTTGAAGGGCAAAGCGGCACCCTCTATGGCGAATATCTGTCGAGCGACGATCAACTGGCGGAAACCGAATGGCGGGATGAAGCGCGCTGGTTGTTCAACTGGCGCCACAACGCCCGCTTCGACACCGAAGGTCACTGGCGCGGTAATATCGACTACACCAAGGTCGCCGGCTGGGATCTAGGCTATTTTGACGATTTTTCACCACCGGTCGGCTTGCTGGTCGATAACCAGCTGATGCAGTCCTTCGGTGGCGGTTACTACGACCGCCACTGGCAGCTGACCACCGAAGTGCGGGATTATCAAATACTCAGACCCGATCTGGACACCCAGCCTTTCCAGCTGGCACCCAGCCTGATGCTGACCAGTTACCGGGGGTTTGGTGATTTCGATCTGGCGCTGGACTCCGAGCTGACCCGGTTCAACAACGACAACCAGAATGTCTATCAGGCGACTCGTTTTCATGCGGAGCCCAAACTGGTGTATTCCGTCGTCAATCAGCCGGGGGCAAAACTCACCGCCGATGTCGGCGCCTATTACACCCACTACGAGCAGGATATACCCGATACCCTCTCTTCTTATTATGGCAATCAGACCGAAAACGGCCTGGGCTTCACCACCGACAGCCTTGACTCCAGCGTCGACCGCTTGTTGCCGCGCCTGCGCCTCAACGGCACCCTGGTGTTCGATCGGGAAGCCCAATGGTTTGAACAAGACTTTACCCAGACCCTGGAACCGCAACTGCAGTATCTGTATGTTCCCTTCAAGGATCAGGACAATATCGGCCTGTACGACACCACCGACATGCGCCAGGACTACTACAGCCTGTTCAGCGATCGTCGTTTTGCCGGTCTGGACCGGATCAGTGACGCCAATCAGCTGACCGCCGGCTTCACCAGCCGCATTTACGATGCAGACAGTATCGAGCGCTTGCGCCTGGCCCTGGCCCAGACCTATAACTTCACCTCGCCACGTGTACGGCTGTTTCCCGGTGCTGAACCCAGCGATTTCAAGCGATCCTTCCTGACCTTCGAAGGTGACCTGAACATCGACGGCAGCTGGTTTTTGCATACCGAAGCCCAGCAGGATACCCGCAATCAACGACTCGCCGCCGGTAATATTACCCTGGAATACAACAACGAGGGCAAGCTGGTCCAGCTTGGGTTTCGTCACCTGAACCAGACCTATTTTCCGGATGCGAGCCTGAAGGACGATCTCAACCAGTTGGGTGGCACTTTCTCCTGGCCGCTGGATCCGCAGTGGCGGCTGATTGGCGGTCATTACCGGGATATTGAACTAAATACTAATATCGGTAGCCTGATAGGACTGCGTTATGACTCCTGCTGCTGGGCCGTCAGCCTGGTATGGGAACAATCGCAAAAAGAAGACTCGCTGCTCAACCCGACCGAAACACAGCAGGAAACACTGATAGGACTGCGCTTCGAACTGAAAGGCTTCAGCTCATTCGGCACCGGCACCGGCGACTTTTCACCGGGTACCAGCTTGTTACCCTATTATCGCCCTTTTAATCTCAATAACTGATTCTCATTGCGCACAGGACTTGTCATGAATAATAGATGTAAACAACTGCTGATTGCCGCCAGTCTGGGCCTTATATCGGCCACCAGCCAGGCGGCGGAGTTGCTGGATAAAGTCGTTGCCGTCGTCAACCAGGATGTGGTGCTGGAAAGCCAGCTTGCAGGCCTGGTCAATCAGGTAAAACAAAGTGCCGCCGCCGCCGGACAACCGCTGCCGGATGAACAGCCACTGCGCCGTCAGGCACTGGATCGACTGGTACTCGAAAGCCTGCAACGACAACTGGCCGAACGTCTGGGATTACGCATTACCGATACCCAACTGGAGCAGGCCATCACCAACATCGCTCGCGGTGAAGGCAAGACGCCCGATCAACTGCGTGCCGGCATCAAGGCCGATGGCCTGACCTACGCCCAGTTTCGCGAGCAGGTGCGTAACGAAATTCTGCTGAGCGAACTGGCGCGTAATCAGGTACGCCGCCGCATCAACATTTCCGATCAGGAAGTCAAACAGGTAGTACAGATGATCAAGGAGCAGGGCCAGAACCAGACCCGCTACCGGGTCGGCAATATACTACTGCCACTGCCAGGCAATCCCGATACCGAACAACTGCGTCAGGCAAGCCGCCAGGCGGAAAAACTGCTCAAGCAACTGGAGCAGGGGGCCGACTTCCGCAAGCTTGCCATAGCCCACAGCGCCGGCCCCAAGGCACTGGAAGGAGGTGACTGGGGCATGCTGGGCATCAATGAGATGCCATCCCTGTTCAGCGAGGCCGTGAAGAATAACCGCAAGGGTGATATCATAGGGCCAATTCGCTCCGGTGCCGGCCTGCATATTCTCACTGTTTTTGATACCCAGGGCAGCACGGCCAAAACCGTACAGGCGGTAGAAGTCAGAGCCCGCCATATTCTGCTCAAGCCCTCCATCATCATGAGTGAAGAGAAAGCCCAGTCCCGGCTGGCCGGCTTCGCCCGCTCTATCCGCGCCGGTGAGGCCGACATGGCCCAGTTGGCGGAGCAATTCTCCGAAGACCCGGGGTCGGCCATCAACGGTGGAGATCTGGGCTGGGCGGCTCCGGAAATGTATGTCAGCAGCTTTCGTGACACCGTCAACCAACTCAAAGTGGGTCAGCTCAGCGAGCCGTTTCGCTCTGAGCACGGCTGGCACCTGGTGCAGCTGGAGGACAAGCGTGTGATGGATGCGACCGAGCAGGCCACCGAACAAAGAGCCTATCAGCTGATTTTCAACCGTCGCTTTACCGAAGAAGTGCAGACCTGGCTGGACGAGCTGAGGGATGAAGCCTACATCCGTATTGTCGACACCCATTTATCGAACGGTGAACTGTGATTTGTCAACGTATCGCAATAACGCCCGGTGAACCCGCCGGTATCGGCCCCGAGCTGATGCTGGCACTCGCCGAGCAAGACTGGCCGGCAGAGCTGGTGGTGATCGCCGATCCGGCGCTGATCCAGAGCCGGGCGGATGCCCTGGGTAAACAACTGACCCTGCAACCCTACCGGCCCGAACTGCCACCTAGGCCCCAACGGGCGGGCACCCTGACCATAGCACCGGTCAAGCTGGCCAGACCGGCCATGCCCGGCGTGCTCGACGAAGCCAACGGTCTCTATGTACTGGAAACCCTGAAGCGAGCCTCGGACGGTAACATGAACGGCGAGTTTGCCGCCGTGGTCACCGGCCCCGTGCACAAGGGCATCATCAACAAGGCCGGGGTCTCATTCAGCGGCCATACCGAATTTTTTGCCCAGCAGGCCAATGTACCGGACGTGGTGATGTTGCTGGCGACGCCTGGATTACGCGTCGCTCAGGTGACCACCCATATTCCGCTGGCCTATGTAGCCAAGGCCATTACCGAAGACCGGCTCAGCAAAATCATTCGTATTCTGCACGCCGAGCTGAAGACAAAGTTTGCACTGCCCAGCCCGCGTATCTATGTCTGTGGGCTGAATCCTCACGCCGGAGAAGATGGCCACCTGGGACGGGAAGAGCTGGATATCATCATTCCCGCCCTCGATACCCTCAGAGCCGAGGGCATGGATCTGGTAGGCCCCCTGTCGTCCGATACGGTATTCCAGCAAAAATACATGCAGGACGCGGATGCCTTCCTGGCCATGTACCACGATCAGGGACTACCGGTACTCAAATATATCGGCTTCGGCCAGGCGGTCAACATCACCCTGGGGCTGCCCTTTATCCGCACTTCAGTGGATCATGGCACCGCCCTGGAACTGGCCGGAACCAATAAAATCGATGCGGGCAGCATGCTGTGCGCGCTTAATCAAGCCATTGAAATGATAGAAAAACGCGATGAATAGTAAGGTTCACCAGGGGCACAAGGCCCGTAAACGTTTTGGTCAGAATTTCCTGCACGATGACTACATCATTGACCAGATAGTCAATGCTATTCATCCCAGCGATGATTTTACCATGGTCGAAATCGGCCCCGGTCTCGGCGCCCTCACCGGCCCGGTGTGTGAGCGCATCAAGCGCCTCAACGTAGTGGAGCTGGACCGGGATCTGGCCGCCCGCCTGGCCGAGCACCCTTTCCTCAAGGACAAGCTCGACATCCATCAGGCCGACGCCATGAAGTTTGACTTCACTCAGCTTCAGGAGCCGGGCAAGAAACTGAAAATCTTCGGTAACCTGCCCTATAACATCTCCACCCAGCTGATGTTTCACCTGTTCGAGTTTGCCGCCCATGTCGAAGACATGCATTTCATGCTGCAGAAGGAAGTGGTCAATCGGCTGGCTGCCGGCCCCGGCAGCAAGGCCTATGGCCGACTGAGTGTCATGGCCCAGTATTATTGCCAGGTGGTACCGGTACTGGAAGTAGGGCCCGAGGCCTTCCGTCCGGCTCCCAAGGTGGAGTCGGCGGTGGTCAAGCTGCTGCCTTACGAGATTCCGCCCCATCCGGCACAGGATATCGGCTGTTTGTCCCGCGTGGCGGCCGACGCCTTCGGCCAGCGCCGCAAGACCATTCGCAACAGCCTGAGTCATCTGTTCAACATAGAGCAACTCACCGCACTGGGGCTGGATCCTTCGGCCCGTCCCGAACAGCTGACTCTGGTGCAGTACGTGACCCTGGCCAACGCCCTGGCCCAACGCAAGGAATAACCATGACCCCCGGCGCGATTCATATTACCACACAACCCCGCTATCTGGCCGACCGCTCAGTGCCCGATGAGCAGCATTATGTGTTTGCCTACACCATTACCATTCGTAACCGTGGTGATGAAAGAGTCAGACTGATCAGCCGTCGCTGGGTGATCACCGATGCCAACGGCAAGATAATCGAAGTGGAAGGCAACGGCGTGGTGGGTGAACAACCGAATATAGCGCCGGGGGAAGAATATACCTACACCAGTGGCGTCAGCCTGGAAACTCCGGTTGGCGTCATGGAAGGCAGCTATACCATGACCCGGGAAGACGGTCGCGAGTTCCAGGCACCGATCGACGCCTTTCGTCTCGCCCTGCCCAACCTGATCAACTGATGGCTACCTATCTGATTGGCGATCTGCAGGGCTGCCTGACGGAGCTGAATCAACTGCTGGCCGAGGTAGCCTTCAATCCTTCCCGAGACCAGCTCTGGCTCACCGGCGACCTGGTGGCTCGCGGCCCGGACTCACTGGGCTGCCTGCGCCGGGTCATCTCCCTCGGTAATGCCGCCATCACAGTGCTGGGTAATCACGATTTGCACCTGCTGGCGGTGGCTCACGGCATCCGCAGGCCCAAGGCTGCCGACCGGGTCGACGAGATATTACAGGCGACCGACAGGGCCGATCTGTTGTACTGGCTGCGCCATCGGCCGCTGCTGGCCGAACATGAGCAACATGGCTTTGCCATGAGCCATGCGGGTCTGCCTCCCCGGTGGAACATAGCGCAGGCCCGCACCGCGGCGCGACAGGCCGAGGCCGAATTAGGCTCAACCCACTATCAAGAACGGCTGCAACAGATGTATGGCAACCAGCCGGATGACTGGCAGCCGGGGCTGTCCGATACAGAACAGTTGCGCTACACCATTAATGCCTTTACCCGCATGCGACTGTGCCACCCGGATGGTCGTCTCGACTTCGAGCACAAGGCTGCATTGGCCGATGCACCGTCGGCACTGATACCCTGGTTCAAGTTACGCCAGGCTCACCGGGATCCGCCGCTGATCTTCGGTCACTGGGCGGCATTGGAAGGCAAATGCGACACAGCCGGTATTCATGCACTGGATACCGGCTGTGTCTGGGGAGGAAGTCTGACGATATTGCACTGGGAGAGCGGAGAGCGTATCGCCACTCCCTGCCCGGCTTATGCCTGAGAACCCCTGAGGGAAAAATCTGGGGCTGGGACATGAGGACACCAACCGAACCAATCAGGTTTGTGTGTCGTTTTTACCTCACTCCTTACGACTCTTTACCCCTCACTTTTTCATACAACTGAAAACGACAGTCATGGACATTGCGCTCATCTGCCGGCCGTAGCTGCTCCGATACCAACTGCCAGTCTGATTCAACCAGAAAGAAATAAGTATCCCCTTCCAGGCTGGCTTCTATTCGGGTCAGGTACAACCTATGTGCCAACGGCATAAAGGCCCCATACAACTGGCCTCCACCGATGATCATCACTTCGGTTTCATCCTTCAGCAGCGCCAGGGCATCGGCCGGAGAGGAAACCAGTTCGGTCCCCGCCGGCGCCTCGGTCAGGCGAGTGCTGACGATGATATTACGCCGCCCGGGCAGCGGCTTGCCGATGGAGTCGAAGGTGTTACGCCCCATCACCACCGGCTTGCCCAGTGTCGTTTGCTTGAAATAAGCCAGATCCGCCGGCAGATGCCAGGGCATACGGTTATCTTTACCGATGACCCGCTCCCGGGTCATCGCCACGATCAGCGACACTATCATGGATTATTCCCGAGTATAGACCACATGGCCGTCGTCGTCTTCATCATCCCAGTCATCATCGTCATCGTCAGCCGATTCGGTGTTTTCGGTCAGCGTGGCCTGATGATATTCATCCCATTTGAAGTTGACCGGCTCACGAGCATCTTCCAGCTCTTTCTGGGTACGAGGGTTCTCATCCAGGAAGCTCATCAGCGCCTGAGTCAGCTCCTTGGTGCCTTCTTTACCGATGGCGCTGATGCGGAACACGGGGCCCTTCCAGTCCAACAGCTCAATCACACGCTGTATGGTGGCTTCGGCTTCATCTTCCAGCACCAGATCCAGCTTATTGAATACCAGCCAGCGCGGCTTGGCGGCCAGGGCATCGCTGTACTGGATCAGCTCATTGACGATGATGTCCGCATTATCTGCCGGATCGGACTCATCAACCGGCAGCACGTCGATCATGTGCAGCAGCACCCGACAACGCTCCAGATGCTTGAGGAAACGGATCCCCAGGCCGGCACCATCGGCCGCGCCTTCGATCAAACCGGGAATATCGGCAACCACAAAGCTCTTGTGACCATCGCAACGCACCACGCCCAGATTAGGTACCAGAGTGGTAAAGGGATAATCGGCTACCTTGGGCTTGGCGGCAGAGACGGCGCGGATAAAGGTCGACTTGCCGGCATTGGGCAGGCCCAGCAGGCCCACATCGGCCAGCAACAGCAACTCCAGCAACAGATTGCGTATTTCACCCGGCGTACCATTGGTCTTCTGCCTTGGCGCCCGGTTCACCGAGCTTTTGAAACGCGCATTGCCCAGGCCGTGAAAGCCTCCCTTCGCCACCAGCAGTTTCTGGCCATGACGGGTCATATCGCCAAGGATTTCCCCGGTCATTTCATCCTTGGCGCGGGTACCCACCGGTACCTTCAGCACCAGATCCTGACCGCGCTTGCCGGTACAGTTACTGCTACGACCATTTTCCCCTCGTTCGGCGCGGTGAAAACGCTCGAAATGATAGTCGATCAGAGTATTGAGGTTCTCGTCGGCCAGCATATAAAGATCGCCACCATCACCGCCATCGCCACCATCCGGTCCGCCATTGGGTATATATTTTTCGCGACGGAAGCTAACACAGCCGTTACCGCCATCACCGGCTTCAACCCGGATTTCCGCTTCATCAACAAATTTCATTGTATTACTCTCCCATTCGCTTTCTGAGCCCAGTTTATCCGGTTCGAAGCCGAATGTGCTTTCCTGTAAAACAAAAAGCCCCGCCGGTTGGCGGGGCTTTTTTAAGTCCTGCTTGCAGCTTACTCAGCTACAATGCTAACGAACTTGCGGTTCTTGGGACCTTTAATCTCAAACTTCACCTTGCCGTCGGCTTTGGCGAACAGAGTATGATCTTTGCCCAGGCCTACGTTGTCGCCGGCGTGGAACTTGGTACCGCGCTGACGTACGATGATGTTGCCCGCCAGGACATTTTCACCGCCAAAACGCTTAACACCAAGACGTTTGCTTTCTGAATCGCGACCGTTACGAGTTGAGCCGCCTGCTTTTTTATGTGCCATGGAACTTAACTCCCCTCTTAGGCGCTGATACCAGTGATCTTCACTTCAGTGAACCACTGACGATGACCCTGCTGTTTGCGAGAGTGCTTACGACGACGGAACTTGACGATCTTGACTTTCTTGCCACGACCGTGAGCTACGACTTCTGCAACAACCTTGCTACCGTCGATGTAAGGAACACCAACTTTAACATCTTCACCTTGAGCAACCATCAGCACTTTGTCGAATTCGACAGAAGCGCCAGTTTCAACATCCAGCTTTTCCAGACGTATCACCTGCCCTTCGGCTACTCGGTGCTGTTTTCCGCCGCTTTGGATTACCGCGTACATGATTATAACTCCGATTCTGGCACTTTTACCCTCTTCGGGCCGTGCACTAAAACTGTTCTACAATGGTCGCGTATTGTACGCAGATTGATATGCCGAGACAAGTACGCAACCATAAAAAAATCAGTCTCGTCCGCATAAAATCCAAAGCGCGACCGGGCGGCTTTATCCCTTTGGCAAATAGTGTAAAATCCTAGCACCAATGGCTTTAGACAGCATTATTCGGCTGATAACTTTATGATAAATATAAATAATATAAAACAATTGACCGAGCTGGATATGCGATCGGTCAACGATTTGATTATGTCCCGACTGCAATCGGACGTGGCCCTGATCAATCAACTGGGCTTCTATATCGTCGGTGCCGGCGGCAAGCGCATGCGCCCCCAACTGACCGTGCTTGCGGCCCGAGCCCTTGGCTATGAAGGCGAGGCCCATATCAGCCTCGCGGCCATCATCGAATTTATTCATACCGCCACCCTGCTGCACGATGATGTAGTAGACGAGTCGGATCTGCGTCGGGGCCGGGATACAGCCAACGCCCTGTTTGGCAATGCCGCCAGCGTGCTGGTCGGTGACTTTCTCTACACCCGCGCCTTTCAGATGATGACCGAGCTGGATAACATGAGAATCATGAATATCCTGAGCGAGGCCACCAATATCATCGCCGAAGGCGAGGTGCTGCAGTTGATGAACTGCAACGATCCGGATACCACCGAAGACAGCTATATGCAGGTGATCTACTGCAAAACCGCCAAGCTGTTCGAGGCGGCCACCCGTCTGGCCGCCGTACTCACTCATCAGCCGCCCGAGATCGAGCAGGCCATGCTCGACTACGGCAAATACCTGGGCACCGCCTTCCAGCTGGTAGACGACATCATGGACTACAGCTCGGATAGCCACGACATGGGCAAGAACGTGGGTGACGATCTGGCCGAGGGCAAACCGACGCTACCGCTGCTGCACGCCATGGCCGTGGGTAATGACACTCAACGGGAACGCATTCGCGACGCCATCGTCAACCGGACCGGCATGGATCATCTCGACGAAATCATGGCTATCCTGGCCGATACCCGGGCACTGGAATACAGCCAGCAGCGGGCGCAGGATGAAGCCCGGAAAGCCATCGACAGCCTGGACATACTGCCCGACTCCGAGCACAAGTCGGCGCTAATCGCCCTGGCCCATATGGCGGTAGAACGCAGCAGTTAAGCTGTGAAGTGTTAGGAGTGAGGGGTAAGGAGTGAAGCGCCAGGGCTGAGAGGCCTTTCTCCTTACGCCTCACCCTTTTCCCCTCACTTTATCGAGCCCAATAAAAAAACGCCAGCCCCTTGAGGCTGGCGTTTTTAATAAGCGACTGAGTTTTGAAATCAAGCGTCGAAAGGATGACGCAGGATCATGGTCTCATCACGGTCGGGACCGGTAGAAATGATATCTATCGGTACACCGGTCAGCGCTTCGATACGCTTGATATAATCACGGGCAGCCTGAGGCAGGCCTTCAACCGTGACCACACCAAAGGTATTGTCACTCCAGCCGGGCATGGACTCATATACCGGCGTCACGGTTTCATAGTCTTCGGCGGCCATGGGCGGCACATCCTTGACAGAACCATCCGGCATTTTATAGCCGACGCAGATCTTCACTTCTTTCAGACCATCCAGTACATCCAGTTTGGTCAGACAGAAGCCGGAAATAGAGTTCACCTGAATAGCGCGCTTAATCGCCACTATGTCCAACCAGCCGGTGCGGCGTAAACGACCGGTAGTAGCACCAAATTCATGGCCCACAGTACCCAGGTGTTTACCGTCTGCATCCAGCTTCTCTTGGCCGTCGTAAAGCTCGGTAGGGAAAGGGCCAGAGCCCACGCGAGTGGTATAGGCCTTGATGATACCGAGCACATAGTCCAGATAGCAGGGGCCAAAGCCGGAGCCAGTCGCCACGCCACCGGCGGTGGTGTTGGAGGAAGTCACATAAGGATAGGTACCGTGATCGATGTCCAGCAGGGTGCCCTGGGCACCTTCGAACATGATCTTGTCACCCCTGATGCGTGCCTTGTCCAGTACGTCGGTCACATCCACTACCATGCTAGTCAGCAGCTCGGCATAACCCTTGGCCTGCTCCAGTACGTCATCAAAAGAGACGGCTTCAACACCGTAAAAACCGGTGAGCTGGAAGTTGTAGTATTCGACCACTTCTTTCAGCTTAATGGCAAAGGTGTCCATGTTGGACAAGTCACCGACGCGCAAACCGCGACGGGCGACCTTGTCTTCATAGGCCGGACCGATACCGCGACCCGTGGTACCGATGGCTTTGGCGCCACGGGCTTCTTCCCGGGCCACATCCATCGCAACATGATACTGAAGGATCAACGGGCACGCTTCGCTTAGCACCAGGCGCTTGCGCACCGGCACACCGCTGGCTTCCAGACCGGCCATTTCTTTCAGTAAGGCTTCCGGCGACAACACCACACCATTGGCAATGATGCAGGTACAGTTATCACGCAGAATGCCTGATGGAATAAGATGGAGAACGGTTTTCTTACCATCGATGACCAGGGTATGACCGGCATTGTGTCCGCCTTGATAGCGCACAACATAACGGGCCTTGTCAGTAAGGAGGTCTACGACCTTACCCTTGCCTTCGTCACCCCACTGGGTGCCAAGTACAACAACGTTTTGTCCCATTTTTCCTTTCACTAACTGTTAAGTTATTAAAAATGGAGTCTATCAAATTTTAACCAAGGTCGGAACATGATAAACCCGGCTTTAGCTGAATATGTCAGGCAGAAAAAAGCCCGGTTGCCCGGGCTTTTGATTTTACTGAGGTTGCCCCGAAGGATCCTTGAGATAACGGAAGAAATCGCCATCTGGCTTGAGGATCATCATATCGCCTCCCTGCTCGAAGCTCTTGCGATAGGCTTCCAGGCTGCGGATAAAGCTGAAAAACTCCGGATCCGCCGAGTAGGCATTCGCGTAGATACTCGCCGCAGAGGCATCCCCCTGACCCCGAAGGGTGCGAGAGTTACGCTGGGCTTCGGCGATCATCACCGTCACCCGACGGTCGGCTTCGGCCTTGATAATCTCGGCCTGCTCACGACCCTGGGATCTGTGTTCACGGGCCACGGCTGTTCGCTCGGCTCTCATGCGCTGGTAGATGGAGTTGGATACTTCGGTCGGCAGGTTGATCTGCTTGATCCGCACGTCCACCACCTTGATCCCCAGTTCAGAGGACGACTCCAGCAAACCACGCAAGGCGCTTTCCATCACGTCGCCCCGTTCACCGGACACGATGTCGCGAATGGTGCGGCTACCGATTTCGGAACGCAGGCTGTTGTTGATCCGACGACGCAGCAGGCTTTCGGCCTGCAGGCGATTACCGCCACCGGTCGCCAGATAGTAGTTGGCGAAGTTGTCGATGCGCCACTTGACGTAGGAGTCGATGATCAAGTCTTTCTTCTCCGAGGTCACAAAGCGATCCACCTGATCGTCCAGAGTCTGAATACGCGCATCCAGCTTGCGTACCTGATCGATCATCGGCACCTTGAAGTGCAGACCCGGCTCATACACGGTAGGCAGATCAGAGCCCTGCTCCCGCTTTACCTTGCCGAACTGCAGCACTATGCCCCGCTCGCCTTCTACCACCACAAATATCGAGGAGTAGAGCACGATAGCAACCAGGGCAAGAACAACGATTAATACTCTTTTCATCGCTTAGTTTCTCCCTGTCGGACGAATGGAACTTCTATCGGAACCGGGTCTGAGTTGTCCACTGTCCTGACTGGCAGGCACATTACCGTTCAGATAATCGGAAGTGATGATATTGGGATCGACCCGGGTGGCACGGTTGGCATTCTGCTCGGCCAGCTTGTCCAGCGGCAGATAAAGCAGGCTGTTATTGCCTTCCGGTGTATCCACAATCACCTTGTTGACCTTGCTGTAGATCTCTTCCATGGTTTCCAGGTAGATACGGTCGCGGGTCAGCTTGGGTTGTTCCTGATACTGGGGTAGCAACTCACGGAAGCGAGCCACCTCACCTTCGGCGCGCAGGGAAATCTGCTCTTTATACGCTTCGGCTTCCTGCAGCAGACGCTGAACCTGACCCCGGGCCTTGGGCTCGATTTCACGGGCATAGGCTTCGGCTTCCCGGATAAAGCGCTGTTCGTCTTCCTGTGCGGCAATCGCATCATCGAAGGCATCTTTCACTTCTTCCGGCGGACGCGCCGGCAGGAAGTTGAGATCCAGCACCGCCAGACCCAGCTGATAAGGTTCGATAATCTGCTCAAGCAGCTCACGGGTCTCCTGACGCACGCGTTCACGACCCACGGTCAGTACATCATCCATGGTGCTGTGACCCACGACAAAACGCAGGGCACTGTCGAGCGCCTGGTGCAGGCTGTCATCCGCATTGGTTACGTTGAACAGATAGTCACGTGGTTCAAGTACCCGGTACTGCACATCCATTTCGACGCGAACCAGGTTTTCATCCCGGGTCAGCATAAAACCGGATGCCGGCTGAGAACGCACGGTTTCCACATCTACCGGAAAGACCCGGTCGACAAAGGTCGCCTTCCAGCTCAGGCCCGGCTCTACGGTCTGATAGTAGTTACCGAAACGCAGTACCACGCCGCGCTGGGCTTCACCTATGGTATAGAAACCGCTGACCACCCAGACTACCAGGGCTATCACCAGACCCACCACAATGCCGAAGGAGCCAATGCCACCACCGCCGGAGCCGGTGCCACTACGACCCAGCAAGCCACCTAATTTACTACTCAGGTTACGAATAACCTGATCCAGATCTGGCGGACCACCCTGTTGCTTGCCGTTATTCCCCCAGGGATCACGGTCTTTGCCACCATTTCCAGGCTCATTCCAAGCCATTTGTCTCTCCGTCTTTCTGGTTTATAAAAGTAACTTTACCAAGCAATCAATCGCTTATAAAGCGCGCTAGCTCTTCATCTTCCTGTTTAAGCAGTCGATGCCAATCGGCCTGCTGCAACCGGATATCAACCACAAATTCTCCCTGCTCCCCGAACGATTCATTCACGACTCCGTTCATGGCATAGAGTCGACTGCGCAGCCTGGACGCCGATGGCGGCAGGGTCAGTCGATGTTCCACCAACACCCCGGCCAACAATTGGTTCAGGGCGTCCAGCAACTCCTCTATGCCCAGTGCTTCTTGCGCCGACAGCCAGACGGCTCTGGGCTGCCCCTGCTCATCCAGCTCGACACGGCTGCTGGGTTGCTCCAGCTTGTCTATCTTGTTGAACACCATCAGCACGGGTATTTCGTCGGCTTCAATCTGTTCAAGCACCGAATTGACTTCGTCGATATTCTCTCGCATCTGCTCATCGGCACAGTCCACCACGTGCAGCAGCAAATCCGCATCACGGGTTTCCTGCAGCGTGGCCTTGAAGGCGGCGATCAGATCATGGGGCAGATGACGGATAAAACCGACGGTATCGGCCAGGATCACCGAGCCGGCATCGGGCAACTCAACCTTGCGCAGGGTCGGATCCAGGGTGGCAAACAGCTGATCTGCTGCATAAACCCCGGCTTGAGTGATTCTATTGAACAAGGTCGACTTGCCGGCGTTGGTATAACCCACCAGCGACAGGGTCGGGATCTCGTTACGCTTGCGCGCGCGCCGCCCCTGCTCGCGCTGGCGGGACACTTTTTCCAGTCGTTTCTGAATATACTTGATGCGTTCACGCAGCAAACGACGATCGGTTTCCAACTGGGTTTCACCGGGGCCACGCAGGCCGATACCGCCTTTCTGTCGCTCCAGGTGGGTCCAACCTCTGATCAGCCGGGTCGATAAATGGCGCAACTGGGCCAGTTCAACCTGCAGCTTGCCTTCGTGGGTACGGGCCCGCTGGGCGAAAATATCCAGGATAAGACCGGTACGGTCCAGCACCCGGCATTTCACTTCCCGCTCCAGGTTACGTTCCTGGGCCGGGCTCAGACTATGGTTGAAGATCACCACATCGGCCTGATGCATCTGCACCAGAGCCGCCAGCTCGTCCACCTTGCCGGTACCGATAAAGAATTTAGGCTGGGGAGAACCCCGGCTACCCGTCAGTACCGCACAGGTGGTTACCCCGGCGGAGTCGGTCAGTAATTCCAGCTCTTCAAGATCTTCCCGTTCACTGTCATCGGAAAAATCGACATGAACCAGAATGGCGGATTCGCCGCCTTGATAACGCTCAAACAAGGGGTGTCCTCCGTCTTTCAGAGCATGCGCGCGGCAAGAGGCTGCAACAAGGCAGCAGGGAATGGAGAATCAAGATCAATCCTGGTCCTGTTCCGGTTCGGCGGGTTCGGCGCCACCGGTTGGTGGCGTCACTAAATGCACCGGCCTGGCGGGTACCACGGTCGAAATGGCATGCTTGTACACCATCTGACTGACGGTATTTTTAAGCAGAATAACGAATTGGTCGAATGACTCTACCTGTCCCTGCAACTTGATGCCATTCACCAGATAAATAGAGACGGGGACCCGCTCTCGTCGCAGCGCATTCAGAAACGGGTCCTGCAAAGATTGTCCCTTAGCCATCTTGTTGTCCTTATCTTTTGTCATTATAAAAATTGTTATTGTTGTCTTTCGTGTTGGGCCTGCCTGATCTGTGCAATCACGTCATGGCAAACCTCTTTATTATCGGTATCCAGCCATTGCAGATCCGGCCATCCCCTGAGCCAGGTCAGCTGCCGCTTGGCCAACTGGCGGGTGGCGGCAATACCGCGTTCCACCATTTCATCATAGCCGACAACCCCGTTCAGGTAATCCCACATCTGTCGATAGCCGACACAACGAATAGACGGCAAATCGGGATGCAAATCACCTCGCTCATGGAGCGTCCGAACCTCCTGTTCGAAGTCCTGAGACAGCATCTGCCGAAAACGTTCGGCAATACGCCGATGCAGCTCGGCCCGATCGCCGGGTGCAATCGCAAACTGTAACACTTTGTAAGGCAAGGGATCACCCTTGCTCTGCGTTAATTCTGTGAGCGTTTTACCGGAAATACGAAAAACTTCCAGCGCCCGGGACAGCCGCTGTGGATCGTTGGGGTGAATTCGCGCCGCCGCCACCGGATCTATGTCGGCCAGTTGATCGTGCAGTCTGTTCCAGCCATATTGCCGGGCCTCTGATTCAATTTGGGCTCTCACGGTCGCATCGGCACCGGGCAAGGGAGACAGTCCCTCCAGCAGGGCCTTGAAATAGAGCATGGTGCCGCCGACCAGCAGCGGAATCCGGCCGGCAGCCGAAATCTCGGCCATGGCTGCCAGGGCGTCACGCCGAAAATCGGCGGCAGAATAGGCCTCTGCAGGATCCAGTAAATCGATCAACCGATGGGGGGTCGCGGCCTGCTCGTCGGCCGTGGGCTTGGCGGTACCGATATCCATCCCCCGGTACACCAACGCCGAATCGACGCTGATCAGCTCACAGGGCAGTTCCCGGCACAGCTCCATGGCCAGGCTGGTTTTGCCCGATGCCGTGGGGCCCATCAAAAAGATTGCAAGGGGTTCAATCCCCATCTGTCCACCTGTCTAGTTGTTGCTCTATCGCCACCGGCTGCAGAAACGGCAGCTCATCCGGCATGTCCGGCTGCAGTTGCTGCCACAAGGTCATCGCCTCGATCATGGACCATGGTTGTCGGTCAGAGGTTCCCTGTTCGGCCAGCCACTGACAAAGGGACCATGGTTCTGCCTCCCGATCCAGCCGCGCCAGTAATTCGGGGAACAGACGAGCCAGATCCGCATGACGCAACGGTTGCGGCACCCGGGTCAGAATAATGGTGTCGCCGGCAGCGGTTTTCAACTCTATGCCTAACTTTTGCAACTGCGCCTGATGCCGTTCCAATGCCGCCTGCTGCCTTGAGTCGAGGGCAATGCGGATGGGCAACAACAGCGGCTGCGGAGTCAGTCCCTGTTGCCAGACTTCGAGCAGGGCCAGACCATCGGCGTAGGCGCTGGCCCGGTTGAGATCGCAGAGCCAGAGGCCTTGCCGATACAGCACCACCAGGCCTCGCTCCTTGACCAGCAGCAGTGGTTGGCCATGTTCGAGGCCTGCCTGCAGTACGCCGGCATCATGCGCGGATGACGATAAATACGGTGTCTGCACGTCAGATGAGGCCGTATCCTGTTCGGCTGCCACCGTGGTCAGCAGGCCATCGATGCCCTGCCATTCACCACGACCGATAGTACCCGGCCGAGACTCGCGTGCAGACATGCCGCCGCCATAGCCATGACGAGGAGCCTGATAGCTGACCGATTCTCGGTGAGTGTCCGAAGACTCAGATACCGGGGCCGTCACCCCAAACGATTCCTCCACCTCGCCGGTGTCGGTATCGACGCTGGGTTGCGGTAGCTGTTGCCGCTCCAGTACCTGCAGCAACACCTGGCAAATAAAGTCATGCACCAGCCGGGACTGATGAAAACGCACCTCATGCTTGGCCGGATGCACGTTTACGTCTACCTCCCGCGCATCCAGCTCCAGATAGAGCACAAAGGCCGCATGCCCCTCGGCGGGCAGGCGATCGCCGTAGGCCTGACGCACCGCATGATTGAGCAGTTTGTCTCGCATCATGCGGCCATTCACATAGGTATATTGCACATCAGGCTGGGCCCGGGCCGCGCTCGGCGGCGCCAGCCAGCCCCATAACCGCAGGCCGTGGTGCTCGCTGTCGAGCTTCAGCGCCGAGTTCATGAAGGCCGGGCCACACACCGCCGCCAGCCGCTTGTCCTGCTGGGACGGCAGCCGACCCGCCCGGTACTGGCGTACCTGCTTGCCGTTGTGACGCAACACCAGATCGACGTCGAAGCGACTCAGGGCAATGCGGCGGATCACCTCATCGATATGACCGAATTCGGTTTTTTCGGTACGCATGAATTTGCGCCGCGCCGGGGTATTGAAAAACAGATCGCTCGCTTCTAGTGTGGTGCCCAGAGGATGCGACGCCGGCTGAAGTATGACCTCCATGTCCCGGCCGGAAGCCATCGCCTGCCAGGCCTCGCTTTGCTCGGCCGGTCTTGAGGTCAGCGTCAGCCGCGATACCGAGCTTATCGAGGCCAGGGCCTCGCCGCGAAAGCCCAGGCTCAGGATCTGCTCCAGATCTTCCAGGGTACTGACCTTGGAAGTGGCATGGCGCGACAATGCCAGTGTCAGTTCGTCCTTGCCGATGCCACAGCCGTTGTCACGGATACGGATCAGCTTGGCGCCGCCCTTCTCGATATCGACCTCGATGCGGGTTGCCCCTGCATCCAGGCTGTTTTCCACCAGCTCTTTCACCACCGAAGCCGGTCGTTCCACCACCTCACCGGCGGCGATCTGGTTGGCCAGCCGGGCCGGCAGTATCTGGATTGGCATATCAGCTCCCGGGAATATTCAGCACCTGGCCGCTGCGCACCACATCGGACTTCAGGTTGTTGTGTCCTTTCAGCCGGCTGACGCTGACGCCGTAACGCTGGGCAATCAGTGACAGGCTCTCGCCGCTTCGCACCTTGTGCTGACGTGCAGGGCCGGATGGCTGGCCGGCCACCATGGGGGCGCCCGGCCGGTTTTGTCGATAATAGGATTTCACTCCGTTGAATACTGCCTGGGCCACCTTCTGCTGGTGTGATGCGCTAAGCAACAGGCGCTCTTCCTCCGGGTTGGAAATGAAACCCGCCTCAATCAGCAGTGAAGGAATGTCCGGCGACTTGAGCACCGCCAGGCTGGCATGCTCAGGCCTGCTCTTGTGCAATCTCACCACCTTGCCCATGGCGGACAGAATATGTTCGCTGATGGCGTAACTGTCGGCCCGGGACCTGTCCATCGACAAATCGAGGAAGGTACGGGTCAGATAAGGGTTGCCGTCGGTCTGGGAAATCACCTCCCCCACACCGCCAAGAAGCTCCGACTGACGTTCTTGTTTTTCCAGCCAGCCGGCCATTTCCCGGTTGGCCCGATTGGACGACAACACCCAGACCGAGGCGCCGCGAGGGCCGCTGTTGGCCACGCTGTCCGCATGAATGGACAGCAGTAAATCGGCCTTGCCCTTGCGGGCAATATCGGAGCGCCGGTTGAGGTTAACGTAATAATCACCGGAACGGGTCAGCACCGCCCGCATGCCCGGCTCCTTGTTGATGAGAGCGGCCAGACGGCGAGAAATGGAGAGAGTAATGTGTTTTTCCTGGTTTTTCCTCGGCCCTATGGCTCCCGGATCCTCTCCGCCGTGCCCCGGATCGATGGCGATGACAATTTCTCTCTGCCCAACCGGAGCGGCCTTGCGCGCGACCGGCTGCGGGGCCCGGCTCTTGTCGGCATAAGGCAGATCGATCACCAGTCGATGACCGTAGTCACCGGCCGGAGCCAACGGAAAGACCACCGGCTTGACCCCGGATTTCAACTCGAAGACCAGGCGATAACTGCTTGCTACAGGGGGCTTGCTGTCCCGAATTTTGGTGATCAACTCGCTGTTGTTGTTGATGGCGGAAAACTTGACCCGGCTCTGGGTCCGGCTCAGATCCACCACCAGCCGATGGGGCCCATTGAGCATAAAATATTCATAGGCTGGCACCGTCCCCATATCGAGCACGATGCGGGTATTCTCCGGCGACGGCCAGATGCGGATACTCTCAAGCTGGTTTGCCCAGGCCGATACGCTGAACCACAAACAGAAAAATGCCAGTATCGACTTCACGTTTTTATTTTCTCCAGTAACGCCACTCCAGCCGGGGTGCGGGCTTCCATTAATGCCAGCCGTTGCACACCTTCGTATTTTAGTGTGACTTCCAGATCCGGCGGCGGCAGCATGCCATGGCCACGTTGCGGCCATTCCACCAGACACAGGCTGTCGGGGGTAAAATAATCACGAATACCCATGTATTCCAGTTCTTCCGGGTCGGCCAGACGATACAAGTCGAAGTGATATACTTGCCAGCCTCCCACCTGGTAGGGCTCGACCAGAGTGTAAGTCGGGCTTTTCACCTTTCCTTCATGCCCCAGGGACTGAATGATCCCCCGGCTCAGGGTCGTCTTCCCCGCCCCCAGCTCACCATGCAGAAAAATAATGAGCGCCTCGCAACAGGACTGCGCCAATTGTGTGCCCAACGCCAGGGTGTCTTGCTCATCGGCAAGCGTCAGGGTCAGAGTGTTTGTTGTCATGTTCATCATCTTGATTAATAAGACTTCTGAGTGGAGAGAGTAAATCCGATGCCAATAATCCGAGCATACCGCCATCGTTGGCCGCACTGTCACCGGCCAGGCCATGAAGACACACCGCCACCGAGGCAGCGTGACAGGGAGTCAGTCCCTGGGCCATAAAGGCGCCGATTATACCAGATAACAAATCTCCCATCCCGCCCGACGCCATGCCGGGATGACCATAATGACATAATCTGACATGGTGCTCATCCGCGATCAAAGAGCCGGCACCTTTCAATACCACCACGCCACCATATTGTTGCTGAATGGCCCGCACCGCCGCCAGCCTGTCTGCCTCGATATCGCTGGTCTTGCAGCCCAGCAGCATCGCCGCCTCACCCGGGTGAGGCGTCAGCACCCAGGGCCGTCTCACCGGCAGGTCGTTACGACGGAGAGCCAGCCACCAGAGCCCGTCCGCATCAATCACCATGGGCCTATCTGTCTCCAGTGAGGCCTCAAACAGATCCTTAGACCAGGCATCTCGTCCCAGTCCGGGGCCCAGCACCAGGGCATCCCCCCAGTGCCAGTCAGCAAAGTCTGGAAAAGCCGCCGTCATCAGCTCGGGTCGCGTTAAATTAAGCAAATGCGCATGGACCGGATGGCTGAGCAGCCGCACCAGTCCGGTGGCGCAACGTAGCGCCGCTTCACCTGCCAGGCGGACGGCACCGTTCATACCGGCATTGCCACCAGCCACCAACAAGCGTCCGACCTCTCCCTTGTGGGCACCGCGTCGGCGCCTGGGCAATTGCCGTCGCACCTGCTTCCAGTGCATAAGGGTGGCGACCGGTGTCTGGTTCAATAGCGGCTGAATACCCAAATCAGCCAGCAGCACCTGGCCGGTCACATCGGGCCCGCGCCCGGTCAGTAAACCGGGTTTCAAGCCGACAAAAGACAACGTCACCTCCGCCTCGACTGCCGTTCCCAGTATGCGGCCGGTATCGGCACAGAGCCCGGACGGCAAGTCCACCGCCAGCACCGGAACGGGGGTTTGGTTGATAAGCTGAATATGACGCCGGGCGCTTTTCCTTACGTCACCGCCGAGACCGGTGCCGAGCAAGGCATCGATGATCAAATCCGGCGTGCCCTGTAATGCATTCAGGCTGTCGATGGCACCACCATCGGCCCGATAATAATCCCGGGCAGTGGCCGCATCGCCACTCAGCCGTTCGGCATCGCCCATTTGTACCAGTTGCACCCGAATGCCGGCCGCCCGGGCCAGCCGGGCCACCACATAGCCATCACCGCCGTTATTGCCGCCGCCGGTCAACACCCACCAGTACCGGGCATCGGGCCAGCGGGCACGGGCCAGTTCAAATAGCGCCTGTCCGGCCCGGCTCATCAGCTCGAACATCGTCATACCACAGGCCGCCGCCGATTGCCGCTCTCCGGCCCGGATCTGCTCCGATGTCCACAGTGACTGTGTTAAGCTGTGAGGCTTTTCCAGACCGATGATGCCCATGACAGCTCCCGACTTTGAGACTTTGGCTCACGATATCAAGCTCTGGGCAGCAGAGCTAGGCTTTGACCAGGTGGGTATTACCGATACCGATCTCACCGAGCATGAGCCGCTGCTGGCCGACTGGCTGGACAAGGGCTATCACGGTGAAATGGACTATATGGCCCGCCACGGTATGATGCGCGCACGCCCCCACGAGTTGTTGCCCGGCACCCTGAGAGTCATCTCGGTGCGCATGAACTATCTGCCGGAGCAGGCCGCCATCGCCCGGGTGCTGAGCAGCCCGGATCTGGGCTATATCAGCCGCTATGCCCTGGGGCGGGATTATCACAAGGTGCTGCGGCAGCGTCTGAAGAGGCTGGCCGATAAAATCGAGCTGCGGGCCAGCGATCTGGTTGCCCGCCCCTTTGTCGACTCCGCGCCGGTGCTGGAGCGACCGCTGGCGGCCAAGGCCGGTCTGGGCTGGGCCGGCAAGCACTCGTTGCTGATCAATCGCCAGCAGGGCTCCTTTTTCTTTCTCGGCGAATTATTGGTCAACCTGCCCCTGCCCATCGACCAGCCAGTGGAAGAAGGCTGCGGTAAATGCGTGGCCTGCATCACCACCTGCCCCACCGGCGCCATCGTCGCTCCCTATGTGGTAGATGCCCGTCGCTGTATCTCCTACCTCACCATAGAGCTGGACGGTCCCATACCGGAAGATCTTCGCCCGCTGATGGGTAACCGCATCTACGGCTGTGACGACTGCCAGCTGATCTGCCCCTGGAATCGCTTCGCCGATGCCAGCCGCGAGCCGGATTTTTCCGCGCGGGACAACCTGCATACCCCCGAGTTGCTGGCACTGTTCGACTGGAGCGAAGCCCACTTCCTCAAGCAGACCGAAGGCAGTCCCATCCGCCGCATCGGCCATCGTCGCTGGCAGCGCAATATCGCCATCGCACTGGGCAATGCCCCGGCCAGTCCGGCCACCGTCGACGCACTGGAGCAAAAACGGGAGGCAGTAGATGAGATGGTACAGGAGCATATCGACTGGGCGCTGGCCCGGCAGCGGGCAAAACTGGCACAGGTGGATCGCAAGACAGAGCGGCTGATCCGGGCGGTGGACAAGGGCATGCCCAAACACGCCCGTTGATGACATGTATCAACCCAATTAAGTATCTGCTTGTTCGTTGAACTTCAGCTCCAGAGGCAACACCGAGTTGTCCGAAGGCGACGCCAACAGGCGGCTCCGTTACATTAATGAGGTGGATGAGTAAGTACCTGATAAAGAGACAAATACAAAAAAACCGACCATCAGGTCGGTTTTTTTGTATTTGGAGCGGGAAACGAGATTCGAACTCGCGACCCCAACCTTGGCAAGGTTGTGCTCTACCAGCTGAGCTATTCCCGCAAAACACTTTTTAATAGTCAATATTGCTCTGGTAGCAATACCGTCTTAATTTGGAGCGGGAAACGAGATTCGAACTCGCGACCCCAACCTTGGCAAGGTTGTGCTCTACCAGCTGAGCTATTCCCGCAAAACACTTTTTAATACTCAATATCGCTCTGGTAGCAATACCGTCTTGATGTGGAGCGGGAAACGAGATTCGAACTCGCGACCCCAACCTTGGCAAGGTTGTGCTCTACCAGCTGAGCTATTCCCGCAAAACACTTTGCAATACTCAATATCGCTCTGGTAGCAATACCATCTTAATTTGGAGCGGGAAACGAGATTCGAACTCGCGACCCCAACCTTGGCAAGGTTGTGCTCTACCAGCTGAGCTATTCCCGCAAAATTTCTTAACTTTTTAAAACACCGGTCTGGTAACCCATGTCTTCAATTTGGAGCGGGAAACGAGATTCGAACTCGCGACCCCAACCTTGGCAAGGTTGTGCTCTACCAGCTGAGCTATTCCCGCAGATTTCTTTTGTAGGCAGCGGCTTGCTTCACAATTGCGACTGGCTACGGGAGGCGAATTATACGAGCCGATTAATCGAATGCAAGAATTTTTTCTCACTCTCTTTCCGTTTGGCGAAAACATCGGCACAAGAGCAAAACCCGCTTATATCTTGAACACCGTTTCACGGTAGAACTGCAGTTCGGCGATGGACTCGCGAATATCGTCCAGTGCCTGATGGCTGCCTTTTTTGGTGAATTGATCCAGTAATGCCGGCTGCCAGCGACGCACCAGCTCCTTGACGGTGCTGACATCCACATTGCGGTAATGGAAGAAGGCTTCCAGCGTCGGCATGTGCCGTACCAGAAAACGCCGGTCCTGACCGATGGAGTTGCCACACAGCGGTGACGCCTGCTCCGGTACCCACTCACGTAAAAACGCCAGTGTCTGCGCTACCGCATCTTCTTCGGTTACCTTGCTCGCCTGTACCCGCGCCACCAGTCCGGAGCCGGTATGAGTACGCACATTCCAGTCGTCCATCCTGGCCAGTTCGGCCTCGCTTTGATGGATAGCCAACACCGGCCCTTCGGCCAGCACATTCAGCTCTTTGTCGGTAATGATGCTGGCGATTTCGATAATTTTGTGTTCATCCGGCTCCAGGCCGGTCATCTCCAGATCAATCCAGACCAGGTTTTCTGCGTTTTGGCTCATGTTATCTCTCGAAGCTCGGTGGCAATAGGGACAAGTTCTAACGGGAAAGTGTATCATAGCCGGCAATGAAAGCAGGTTCGAGGATATCGTGACCAAGAGAAGAAAACTCAGCAAAGGCCAGTCTCGACGGGTCAGTGATAATCACAGTCGCCGCCTGAAACGCAAACCGGCAGACACCATAGATGACAGCCAGCTCGGTCCCCAGCAGGATGGGCTGGTGATCAGCCGGTTCGGTCAGCATGCGGATATCGAAGACAGCGAACAACAGGTTCATCGCTGTAACATGCGGCGTACCCTGTCGTCGCTGGTCACCGGCGATCGCGTGGTCTGGCGCCCGGGTCTCGATACCACTCAGGGCATCAGCGGCGTGGTGGAAGCGGTACACCCTCGGCAAACCGTGCTGACTCGCCCCGACTTCTACGACGGCATCAAGCCGGTCGCCGCCAATATCAGCCAGATAGTACTGGTATCCTCGGTGCTGCCCGAACTGAGCTGTCATGTCATCGATCGCTACCTGGTCGCCGCCGAAGACGTCGAAATGCCGCCGATGATAGTGCTGAACAAGGTCGACTTGCTCAGCACAGAACAGCGCCAGCAGGCCGAACAGGCGCTGCAGCGTTATCGCGATATTGGTTATCAGGTACTGCTGGTCAGTTGCGATACCGGCGAAGGCCTGGAAGAACTCAAGCAGGCATTCAACCACCACACCAGTATCTTCGTCGGTCAGTCCGGTGTGGGTAAATCGTCGCTGGTCAATGCGGTGATGCCCGAAGTTGAGGCCGTGACCGGTGCCGTGTCCGATAACTCCGGGCTGGGTCAGCACACCACCACCACCGCCCGCCTCTATCATTTCCCGTCCGGCGGCTCACTGATCGACTCTCCCGGTATTCGCGAATTCTCGCTGTGGCATCTGGCACCGGAACGGGTAGCCTGGTGTTTCCGCGAATTTAGGGACTACCTCGGTGGCTGCCGCTTTCGCGACTGCAAACACCGCACCGATCCCGGTTGCCTGTTGCAGCAAGCGAAAGAAGAGGGCCACATTCATCCCGAACGCTTCGAAAGCTACATGCGCATCATGGATGCCATGGCCGACAAGCCAACACGCCATCATCCTACGGCCTGATTATCACCGTCATTTTTCGGAATCACCATGACAGACCATTTGAAAATTCTGCTGCAATACCTGCTTCCCAAGCATCTGTTTTCCCGTCTCGTTGGCCGCCTGGCCGCAATGGAAGGCGGCCGGCTGACCCAGTGGCTGATCCGTCGTTTCATCCGCCAGTATCGGGTGGACATGAGCGAGGCCCAACATGAAAACCCGGCCCACTACGCCAGCTTCAACGACTTCTTTACCCGCGCCCTGAAAGAAGACGCCCGCCCACTGGTTGAGAACGACGAAGTGCTCGCCATGCCGGTAGACGGTGCCATCAGCCAGCTCGCGCCCATATCTCAGGGCCGTATCATTCAGGCCAAAGGCCACGATTACAGCGCCCGCGCCTTACTGGGTGGTGACAAGGCGCTGGCCGAGCCCTTCATGGGCGGCGACTTCGCCACCATCTATCTGGCGCCGAAGGATTATCACCGTATCCACATGCCGGTCGACGGCGTGCTGAAAAGCATGATTTACGTGCCCGGTAAGCTGTTCTCGGTCAATCCGCTGACCGCCTCCCGCGTGCCCGAGCTGTTTGCCCGCAACGAGCGGGTAGTGTGCATTTTCGATACTCCGGCCGGCCCCATGGCACTGGTGCTGGTGGGGGCGACTATCGTTGCCAGCATCGAAACCGTCTGGGCCGGCACCGTCACCCCGCCTGCCGGCAAGCGGATTCAGCGCTGGGATTACGACCCGGCCACCGCTCCTCGCCTGGCCAAGGGCGACGAAATGGGTCGCTTCAAACTGGGCAGTACCGTGGTCTGTCTGTTTGCTCCCGACAAAGTTACACTGTCCGAAAGCCTGCTGCCCGGCACCCCTACTCGTATGGGAACCGAATTTGGCAGACTGAATCAGGATTAACCTGAACAGCCGCGGCCCGAGTCGGTAGCCGCGGCCTGAGTTTTCTTTTTGTTGAGAGCCAACCGTGTTTGCGCCCATTCTGTTGTTGTTAGCATTACTATTCCCAGCCCCCCTGCTGGCCGATCAGAGCGTTGCCGATATCGAAGCCCTGCTGTCGGAAGTGCCCGAGGGTGATAAACCCGAACTGAAGAAGCTGCGCGACGATTATAACCAGGCGCTGCAGCTGGTGCGCGAAGGCGATCGTTATCAACAACAGGCCAAAGATCTCAAAAAATTCATGGATGAATATCCGGCCGAGCTCAAGAAGCTGGAACGACAGCAGGCCGGCCTCAAGCCGACGGATACCGGTGACATCTCCCGGCTGGATGAAGAAGCGGTGCAGCAGGCACTGGTGGATGTGCAGGCCAAACGGCTCGAGCTCAGGCGCCAGCGTGAGGAACTGACCAATGCCCTCAATCTACAGGAGCTGAGCAACAGCGGCCTGCACGACCTGCTCGATGATCTGCGCCAGCAACTGCGTAACACCCAGCAATCTCTGGATAAACTGCAATTTGTCGAGGCTCAGGGCCGGCAGCAAACCGCCTCTCGCATCCTCACCATGGCGCGGGAGCAGAGCCTGCAACGCCGGATCCAGACGCTGGAGCTGGAACAGCTGTCTTCCGGTAACAGAGACAGCATCAACCGGCTGAGGCTGGATATTCTGCAGCGCCAGATACAGGATCTGGACGTCACCATAGACGCTCTGCAGAATCGCCAGAACGAATTACGCCGCGCCACCACGGAAGCGGCCATTGCCGAAAGTGATCGGCTGCTGGATGAAGTGGAAACCGACTCACTGCTGCTGGCCGAACAACAGACGGCCAACCAGCGTCTGTCCGGCCTGCTGAGTGAAAAAAGCCGGGAAGTGGAATCGCTGCAGCTGGAGTATCAGGCGGTGGAGCGAGCCGCCTCCGAACTGGCTGATATGAAGGTCAACCTCAAGGAGCAGTTAGAGTGGTTGCAGGTCAGCCGTGGTTTCGGCGAAAACCTGCGTAACCGCCTGAGTGAGCTGCCCCCTCCCTACTCCCTGCCTCAGCTCGAGGCCCGTATCGTACAAAGTCGGGTCGACAAATATGGCTATCAGGAATCGCTCGATAATCTGAGAAACAACAGCTACCGCACCGAATTATTGTTGAGCGACAAGGCCCAGGGAATCACCCAGCTGCAGCGGATGCAGATCGACGAGCTGCTGACTACCCAGCGCCGGCTGCTGGAGCGGCTGATCAGCGCCACCGACAATCAGATCCATGAACAGACCCGCCTGAAAGTCGCCTACAGCCGGCAGAACAGCCAGTTGCAGGAGATTCGCGCCCTCACCGACGAGCGCCTGTTCTGGTTGCCGGATTTACGCCCCATCGGCACCCAGTTTCCGGCGGCCCTGATGGAAACCCTGGGCTGGCTGCTGACCCTCTCGACCTGGACCGCCCTGCCTCAGACTCTGCTGCAACAAGGCGGTGCCAGCCTGACCCTTTATGGACTCAGCTCGCTGCTGGTGGTCTATCTGTGGATCCTGAGCCGCCGCAGCCTGCGCGCCTACCTGGAAAAAATCAGCCCACATATCGGCAATGTGACCCAGGACAGATACGACTACACCTTCAACACCCTGCTGCTCAGCCTACTGACCGCCATGCCGATACCGGCCCTGCTGTCGCTGCTCGGCAATGCGGTCGACTCTCCCTGGGCTCCGCAGGTGGTGGTCGCCCTGGCGGATGCCTTGCATCGGCTGATGCTGCCGGTATTTATTCTGCTGTTTGTCGGCAACCTGATGATGAGCAAAGGGCTACTGGTAGTGCACTTCAACCTGCCCCATGATCGGGTGCGGCGGATCTGGCGCCAGTTCCAGACCCTGATGCTGGCGCTGCTGCCCGCCTTGCTGCTGTTTTATGTCGCCGATGAATACCGGGAGTTTTCCCTGTATGACACCCTGGGGCGGTTCAGCTTTGTCGTGACTTGCCTGCTGACCAGCCTGTTTTCCTGGCGCCTGTATCGGGAAGATCTGCCGCTGCTGGTCTCCCCCCCCCGGCAGGAACAACTGACCCTGGTAAACCATATGCTGTGGGGACTGCTCATCATAGCTCCCCTGCTGGCCCTGGTTGCAACCATAATGGGCTACCTGTTCACCGCCCACACCCTGCTCCGCCAGCTGGAAGTCTCGGTACTGGTGGGCATGAGCTTTCTGATGTTCTACTACCTGGTGCGCCGCTGGATGCTGATCCAGCGGCGGCGACTGGCGTTTGAACGGGCCAAGGCCCGACGGGCCGAGATACTGGCCCAACGCAAAGAGAAAGAAGAAACCACCGAGCATACCACCAGCCCGGAGGCGGAAGCGGCCGCCGTGGCCGAGGTAGATCTGGACATCATCAGCGCCCAGTCGCTGGGACTGCTGCGTTCGGCGCTGATGCTGGGCTATATTCTCAGCCTGATGCTGCTGTGGTCGGAGATCAATACCGCCTTCAGCTTCCTCGACAGCATAGAGGTCTGGCAGGTCTCCAGCTCCCTGGCCGGAGAGGACACTCTGCTGCCCATCTCGCTCAAAGATCTGGTGATAGCACTGTTCACTGTGGTACTGACCTGGATCACCGCCCGCAACCTGCCCGGCCTGATGGAGCTGAGCCTGTTGCAGCACCTGGACTTGTCACCGGGCACCGGATTCGCCATTACCACCATCTCCAAGTATCTGGTGCTGATGATCGGTGCCTTCACCACCTTCGCCATGCTCGGCATCGACTGGTCAAAAACCCAGTGGCTGGTGGCGGCGCTGTCGGTCGGTCTGGGCTTTGGTCTGCAGGAAATATTCGCTAATTTCGTATCTGGCCTGATTATCCTGTTCGAAAAACCGATTCGCATCGGCGATACGGTCACCATTCGCGATCTGACCGGCACCGTGTCCAAAATCAAGACCCGCGCCACCACCATAGTGGACTGGGACAGACGCGAGATCATAGTGCCCAACAAGGCCTTTATCACCGAGCAGTTCGTCAACTGGTCGCTGTCCGACGCCATTACCCGGGTCAAGCTGCTGGTCAGGGTGCGGCTCGACGCCGATGTCGATCTGGTGCAACGCCTCACCTATGACGCCATCCACGAGTGCGGACGGATCCTGGATAACCCGGTACCAGAGGTGTTTCTGGTGGAGCTGACCGACTCGGCGCTGGTCTACGAAGTTCGAGTCTATGTGGAAGACATGAGCCATCGCATGCCCATGACCCATGAGCTGCACAACCTGTTGTTGACCCGGTTGCGCCAGCACGACATCAAGATACCGCACCAGCAGGTTGATATCCGTCTGCTTGGCGAACAGCCCATGTCGTCAGCTCAGCGGGGAGACAGAGCGAGCCGAGGACAGCCCGAAGCATAAACCTGATCCCGGGCCGCAATAGCCGCCCGGAAGTTACCGTATATCCCCGACATGAACTGTTGATTTAACGAGCAGAATAGGCGTAAATAACAGCTCACTCCCAATTGGAGTTCGACTCATGTCTACCTTGCGCCTGTTCGCCCTGGCACTGCTGCTGAGTGGCTGCGCCGCCCCCTACGATTACGCCGAAGGCACCGACTTCCAACGCTTCTCCAGCGTCGCACTGGCGCCGGACGGCGATGTTGACTCGCTCGATGGTGCCCGCATTGGCGCCGCGGCCAGGGCCATGCTGCCGGCACGCGGCCTGCGCCTGAGCACGCCGGATCAGGCCTCGCTATGGCTGCATTATCGGTTGCGGCAGGAAACCAGGCTGCTGACGACCATGCCACGCATGCTCTCCCGCCATGGGAGCTTATGGGATGATGAGGAGCGGGTTTATGGCGCCGTGCGCCAGCAAAGACTGGAGCTGTGGCTGACGGAGCCACACAACGGCAAGGTACTGTGGCGCAGCAAATACCCCAAGGCCTTTCCCGCCGAGAACATCAATGGCGCCGAGCGCAGCCGACGCATAGAACAACAGGTCGCGGAGCTGCTTAGCAACTATCCGCCCCGGCCGTGAGGTGTGAGGCCTTTTAGATCCAGGCTCCAGAGGCAACACAGTCGCCTCCCACGACACGCCATAAACCATCCCTGGGGGCTCGGAAATGCCGTCCATGGCATTTAACGGTCGTGGGAGCCGATCTCTGTTGCCTCTCCTTAAGCACCAAGTTGTCTGCAGGGCGCTCCCACAGGCGACGCCACAGCATTGGTGAGGATGAAGGGTTCTGCTCCAGCGACCATCACATGACAGGAATGTCATGTGATGGTCGCCACATGGAAGTACTCGCAGCGGGTCGGTGGAGCAGACTCTTTGTCCAGAGTTGAGGTGACGATAAACCAAGGGCACAAAAGGGTCTGCTCACTCACCAAAGCACTGTAACTGCATCTCCTGCAATCGGCTGAGGGTACGGCGAAAGGAAAAAACCAGCGCCCCCTCGGTATATAGCTCGCTCAGCGGTACCGCGGCTTCAATATAGAGCGGAATGCCGCGGTCGTAGCATTCGTCGACCAGGGCGATGAAACGGCGCACACCGTCATCCTGACGGGACAGCACCGGCAACTGACGATCCCCCGCCGCCACCTGCCTGATGCCGTCCTCGGTGCCACGGGCGATGGCGGTTTGCTGCCCGGTGCCGGTGAGTCTGGGTATATCGCCCAGCAGAATATGGTGAAAACGGTCACATAGCTCGATGAAGTCCGGCGCCGCCAGCGGCTGTTCGCACAGGTCGTGATAACGACACCAGAGCACCCCGTCCGAGTGCCGTATCACCTTTATCTGCCGATGGCCGAGCAATAATGGCGCCGGACTTCCCTCCTCCGGCGTCAGCGTCGCGAATACCGCCGCCAGCGCATCGGGCTGGTTTATCCAGTAGCGCTGTTGTTGTAACCCCGGATGCAGCCGGTGATCCTCGCTGCCGTCCACACTCACCAGTTGCATATGACGATTCATGGCCGCCACCGCCGGCAGAAAATGCTCTCGATTAAAGCCTTCTGCATAGAGGCCATCGGGCGGCTGATTCGAGGTAGTGACCAGCACCAGTTCCTGCTCGAACAGCTGTTGCAGCAAGCGGCCCAGCAGCATGGCATCGCCGATGTCGCTGACGAAGAGCTCGTCCAGACACAACACCCGTACCTCTACTGCCAGTTCCCGGGCCAGCACGCTAAGCGGGTCTTCGGTGCCACTGAGCTGAAACAGCCGCCTGTGTACCCAGCGCATGAAGTGATGAAAATGCTGTCGCCTCGCCGGCACCGTCAGACTCTGGTAGAAACGGTCCATCAGCCAGGTCTTGCCCCGTCCCACCGGCCCCCATAAATAGACACCGTCGATCTCTGACTCGCCCGCCTGCAACTGCCGGTAGCAAGACTCCAGGTGCTCTGCGGCCCTGTACTGGGCCGCATCGTCTTTAAAACCGGATTCAATGGCCTGCCGATAGGCGGCATAGGGAGACAAGACTGACATCACATCCTCTATCTGCACAGGATCGACAGAACAGGCCCTATTAAGCCAGATTCTGCACCAAACTGACAATCTCGGCCGGCGGTATGGATAAATCGAGTATGAGCAGACCTCAGGCGTCTAGTTTTAGTTGAGGAAATAACTGACACAATGTCTCTAATGACTTCTCATCTCGCAGCCACTTGTAAGTAGCACGAATATCCAGATGAAGAGAGTGCTTTTCTTGATAGAAGGCAACTCTTTCTCTTAGTTGCCGCCAGGCTAATCCGGTACCGAGACCAAATGAAGGGTCTTCGATAAAATCAAAAGCCTGGGCCGCCAGCAGATACTCGATAGCCAAAATGTAGAATGCATTGTCCAGCGCCTTGTCGAGCTTCAAGGCACTACTTTCACCCAAGCTCAAGTGGTCTTCTTGTAATCCGGAGGTCAAATAGTTATCTGTCACCGCCGGTTGCGCTAGACGTTTATTGTCGGCCACCAGCGATGCGGCAGAGTATTGGGCAATCATCATGCCGGATTTGACGCCGCTGCCATGAGTCAGGAATGGCGGCAACTTGTTGGCCTGAGGCGTCACCAGGCGGTAGCTGCGGCGCTCGGAAATCGAGCCCCATTCGCAAACGGCAATCGCGAGTAGGTCGCAGGCCATAGCCACCGATTCACCATGCGGGTTGGCCTGTGAGATGACGTGATAACTGTCACCATCCTTGATAACCAATGGGTTGTCGGTAGCCGAATTAAGTTCAGCTACTGCCTGACGGGCGGCATGATCGAACTGATCGCGGCAGGCGCCATGCACCTGAGGCATGGATCTCAGACTGAGTGCGTCCTGCAGGTGCTCTCCCTGGCTGCGGGCCAGAACCTCGCTGCCTTGCAGCAGCTGACGCAGATTTTATCCACTTTGCTGCACGCCGCTGTGCGTCTTGCGCTGGGTCACGAATGGCGACAGTGCGTCGAGCTGACCCCGCAAGGCCTCGAAGCTCATGGCACCGATAATATCGGCCCAACTGGCCAGTAGGGCCGCATCGGCGAGCGTCAGACAAGCCATACCGGTCATGGCCGGTGTGCCGTTAACCAGACAGAGTCCACCCTTGGGTCCCAGTGCCACCGGTTCCATACCAACGGCCGCCAGCGCTTGGCTGGCTGGCACCTGCTGGCCTTGGTATTCCACCTCTCCTTCTCCCAGCAGGGCCAGACCGATATGTGCCATGTGGCTCAGGTAACCGACCGAGCCCTGAGCAGGCACTCGGGGCACAATGTCCTCGTTGATCAGGCGTATCAAGCCCTCCACCACCGTCGGGCTGACTCCGGAACAACCATCACTGTAGTTGACGATAGCAGCGCAAATAATAGCCCGTACCTGCTCGCGCCTTAGTGGCTCACCTATGCCGCAGGAGTGGCTCATCAGGGTATGCCAGGAGAGCTTCTGCAATTGACTGCGATCGAGCACAACATGGCACAGGGCGCCCAGGCCGGTATTAATGCCGTAGTAAGGCCGACCGGAATCGGCAAACGCCTCAACCGCGTGGCGGGCTGAGGTAACCCGCTCCCAGGCGCTGGTAGACAGGGAGAGCGGAGCACCCATGCGCGCGACCCGCACTACATCCTGCCATTCAAGTTGCTGTTTTCCGATAATAACCGGAGTTTGTTGATTATTCATGCACACCTCCTGGCAGCAGGTTCGCTTCTGACTGCTCACTACTGTTACTTTCATTTTTTGTGATAAATACCCTGATACAGGACGCAAGAATCAGTACGAACAGAAACAACACAGTGAAACCACCGGCCGCGGCAAGATACTTGATACCATCAAGCCCCTGGGCGCCGCCGCCGAAGGCCGCCATGATGTAGGCGATCACGCTTATCGACAGGCCCCAGATGACTTTTTGGATTTTGGGCGATTCTTCGTCTGCACTGATATTTTTGGTACAGATAGTCGCTATGGTCGACGACATGGAGTCGGCGGCAGTGGAAAAGGAGATGATCAACGTAACAATCGCCAGTGGAACCAGCACAGCGGAAAAGGGCAGGTGCTGCAGGAAGCCCCAAAGGCCAGCGACAGCCCCATTGTCGGAAATAACTTTAACGAGGTCCAGGGTACCATCCAACTGCCACTTGATGGCCGCTCCTCCCCAGATGGCAAACCAGACAATGCCGAACACAGAAGGTAGAACCCAATTGACTATTAGAAACTCACGTAAGGTACGCCCGTAAGAAATACGCGCCAGGAACAAGCCCATCAGGGGCGCATAAGCAATCCAGATAGACCAGTCAAACAGAGTCCACCAGGTAACCAAGGCTTCACCACCGGACTCCTTAGTATCGAATGCCCACAGGAAGAAATTATCCAGCCAGTAGCCCAAGCCTGTAACCGACAAGCTGAAGATGTAACTTATTGGTCCAACCAGAAGAAGTATGACCACAAACGAATAAAAGATATAAGCATTGAGCGATGACAGGTACTTGATGCCTCGCTTCAATCCGGACAACGCCGAGGTAATAAAAATAGCTGAAATGATCAGCGTAAGCACCAGCCAGGTGGTAGGGCTCGATGCAATGCCGTATTCGGCTTCTATTCCCGAACTGATCAGGGCAAGGCCTGAACCCAGCGAGGAAGCAAGACCCAGAGCAATAGCTAGAACCGAAATAATATCGATAAAGGAACGCACTACTGGGTTTTGGGCCTTGTTACCGAGAACCGGGGATATAGTTGACGCAATGGAGAACTCTTTTTTGCGGTTGTAATGCATATAGCCGATCATCAGACCGACGACGGAATAGATGGCATAGGGAATGAAACTCCAGTTATGGAAGCTTCTGGCAATCGCAAACACTGCGGCTTCTGCAGTGTTTGCATCAAACGACTGGTTACTGATCTCCCCATAGATATTGCCCATGTAAATGATGGGCTCATTCACCGAATAGGTAACGACACCTGTTGCTATCCCCCCGGTTAACGCCATGGCAAAGTTAGATGCCATCGAGAACCTAGGTTTGGCATTGGCTCCACCTAGACGAATGTTGCCGGCCTTGGAGAAGGAAATATACCCCACGACTCCTAGTGCCGATACCGACAGCAGCTGATAGAGCCATCCAAAATCAGACAGCGAGAAGTAGAATATATCCTTGGCTACTTTTACCAACAAGTCATTATTAATAATCCCCATAGCCACCGCGATCAGCACAATTACGAAAGCCGGGATGAACACTCCTATATTCAGACTTTTTTTTCCGTTCATAGACATGGCATCTTCCTTGTATATATAGACATGGCATATTCCTTTTAAATACTGTATCTAGGGGCGCTTTCAATTATGCCAACCAAATAACTGCCGATACAGACTCAACATCGACTGGTAGCTTTTCGCCAGTCGTTCATATCTCGTCACTATCCGACGTAATTGCTTCAATGATAAGTTCGTTTCCTTTCTTTCCCTCTATATCTGGGCAAGAAAATGCTCCAGCTGTTCCGATATTTACACCATCTCTGCGGTCAGAATGTAGAGATATCCCATAGAGAAACTTGCTGCCTGTACATAGCTTATGACCAAACACTCAGTGAATGTTCGTGCTGTAAAACTCCGGTGGCTTTAGCCTGTGGTGCCGGCGAGAATCCAACGTATCCAAGGTGCTTAACTAATATCAATCAGGCTAGTCGGCCGTAAAAGGTCATCCGTGCCGTTTCCGACAGAGCCACATTAGGCTGGGTATTATAAGCCAGCACCACCAGCATGCGGGTAATATCCCCTTCAGTCGGAGTCACTCGGTGAATGGCATTACGGCCCCGAAACAGAACTAGGGCGCCCGGCTCCATGCTCAACTGCTTGACCTTGACCTCGCCCTTGAGCACCCGTTCCACCCCCTCGTAATTCATCTCGCCTCGATCTGCATCTCGCATGTTTTCCACATACTCGAAGACACCGCCGTCAACGGGCTTTTGGATCAATAGAGTGGTAGCGAAAGAAGAATTGTCGAAGTGCCAACCCAGCTCCTGCCCTTCATCGGCGTAATGAAGGGTGATGGAGGACAACGGGTCGGCAAACTCATAGAGCTGCTCTTCGTCCAGCACATAACTCATGAAATCGCGGAAGCGCTCGGCGTTATATAGGATACGCAAAGGGGAATCTTCGCCGATAACATCATCGGTAATACAGCCCTTGGAGGAGGTCACCTTCTGGTTATGTGCATGATCTTCCCCGAAGGCAGGGTCAGACTCCGACAGGTAGACGTTGTGCTGGTTGGTGGTGTAATAAGCCAGGTGCTGCTTTTCCAGCCCATCCTGCCTCACTTGCTCCACGGCTTTGGGCGTCATGAAACTCGGCAACACCAGAGCACCCGTACGGGCCAGGGTGTTGCGACATTCGGCGCGAAAGTCCGGATCATCGATGGGGTAAGCGGATAAGTCGAGAATGGTGTTCAGTGTGCTCATAACGTCTTGCTCCGGTCAGTTGAAATAACAAATGGGGGTTACGCCTACACTTTATAAAACCCCGGTGACCGGTGATATCAATATAAATTTAACACCACTGCATCAAATCATTAACCCTCTTGATGTCTGGAAAATCTTGACCCCTCCAGTCCGAATCCGCATGATCAAGCCATCGGCCGATGGCCCCGGATCAAAAAAACAAGGGATGTAACATGGAACTGGCCCGTCACCACCGTCTCCCAAAATTAAGTAACATGCTGGCATTTGAAACTGCCGCCAAAACCGGCAGCCAAACCAGTGCCGCCGACATCTTGTGTATCACGCCGGCAGCAGTCAGCCAGCAAATCCGTCAGTTGGAAGAGCATCTAGGAGTCAAACTGTTCGTTCGTTCCAAAACCGGCGTCGAATTGACCGAGCCGGGGATCTGCTACCTCGGCTTCATCCAAGAAGCCTTCGAAAACCTACGTCTAGCCCAGCAGAGAATGGCCCAGTATCAGGGTGACCACAGCCTCACGCTCACCGCACTCTCCGCCCCGGCATCCCGCTGGTTAATGCCTCGTATCTATCAATGGATGGACCAGCACCCGGAAATCGAGCTTCGTATTCAGGCCACTCACAGCCTGACCGACTTCAATACCAACCCTACCGATTTCTATCTGTCGTTCGGGGACGAGCACTATCCTTTACAGGAAAAAATAGAACTGTTTCGCGATTCGGTTATCCCCGTTTGCAGTCCGGATTTGCTCCAGGCTCCGCTACCCTTGGGCAATATGGAACAGCTGCTCGATTACCCTATGATTCATGTGGACTGGGGCCCTGACGGACGCTTTCTTCCTGACTGGAATGAATGGTTTTTGGCGGCTGGCATCATCTCAAGGCCACCCAACCCGGGACCATCCTTCAATCTCTCGGCCATGGCAATAGATGCCGCAATTGACGGCCGAGGAGTACTGTTGGGACAACGTTCGCTGATCCGTGAAGAATTGCAACAGGGCAAATTGGTAGCACTGTCGTCGCTGGCACTGCCGCTCACCAAGTCCTATTTTCTGATTTATCCCGAACGGGTAATGAACAAACCCAAAGCGCAGGAATTGCAGGCATGGCTACGACAACTGGCCGAATATGAACGTGATTGAGTGTCGAATACGGTGAAAGCGCTGGGATAATCCCTCGCTACGCTTCAAGTAAATCGGCTTCAGAACAGCAGCCCTCAGGGGGGGAGAGACAAGTCTGACAGAAATGGCAAGAATGCTGGAACGGCAGGAGCATTTTCCAGAGAAGGCATTACACGGTCGTGGGTGTTGGTCGCTGTTGCCGCTTCCTGAACACCCAGTTGCCCGCTGACAATACCAAACAGGTATTCCGTCGCATTAACAAAACAGCCTGCCCGACGGAGCCGGGCAGGCTGTTAACCCAAGGGGATATTCAATCAGGCCAGCGCTTTAACCAGCTCCAGCACATCCAGTTCGATACCATCCAGCTCGGCATCCCAGTTGGGACCGATGCGTACGCCGTCTTCGGACATGTCTTCTACCCAGACTTCGAGAAATTCGGCCAGGGTGATTTCGAAGGGTTCATACTCGGCCCATTCGTCAACACACTGTGCTTTTGCTTCACTCTCGGTAGACCATACCGGCATGACTTCGGTATCTTCAAACTCGGACGAGTCACAAACGACCCACTCATCGCCGAAACGCAGCCCCCACATCACCCGGTTGGCTGTGACTTCATCGAGAAAACGCTGGTAATTTTGCTGGTGGCTATCGCTCATGTTGTTCACCTTTGGGCTGATAACGGGGAAGATACCCCAGATGGGGCGATACTGAACCAAATCCCCCCTAGACTCAATCAAAAACAATACTAATACAGCGCAGCAGCAGGGCCAAAGGTCCACACTTACCATAGGAGGTGGAGTATGAAATTACCTGCCAAAAACCGGGTCGCCAGCCTGGATGTAGATGCCCAATATACCTTTACGCCGGTCTGCCCGGACGAACTGCCGGTGCCCGGCGGCGATACCATTGCCGGCGAACTCAACCAGCAGGCAACCTTGGCCGCCTGGCGCCTTGGCTCCAAGGATGCCCACTCGCCTCAGGCTCTGTGGGTCAGCAGCGA
The DNA here is from genome assembly GCF_046521305.1 of Oceanisphaera submarina. Classification (NCBI taxonomy): domain Bacteria; kingdom Pseudomonadati; phylum Pseudomonadota; class Gammaproteobacteria; order Aeromonadales; family Aeromonadaceae; genus Oceanisphaera; species Oceanisphaera submarina. The sequence goes on from NZ_JBKGFN010000008.1 coordinate 45,181, forward strand.
TCAGCACCCGCCGCTAAGCCCCATAGCGGGGGCCAATATGGACATTCGCTGGCCCCGCCATGCGGTGCCCGGCACCCGTGGCTTCGAGCTGCTGGACGGCCTGCCCCGCCCGGCCGACTATGATTTTTTCGTGTGGAAAGGGGTGGAGCCAGACATGCATCCCTATGGCGCCTGTTATCACGATCTGGCCGAAAACATGAGTACCGGCATGATTGAATATCTACGCGATCGAGAAGTCAGCACGGTGCTGGTCGGCGGCCTGGCCACCGATTACTGCGTGCGCCATACCGTGCTGCAGCTGCTGGATGCCGGTTTCAGCGTGGTGGTGAACCGCTCCGCCATCCGAGGTGTGGCGGATGAGTCCAGTCGTCATGCCATTGCCGAGATGCTCCAGCACGGCGCTCATTTCGTGCATGACAGCGCCCAGCTGGAGCAGGCCGATGACTGAACCCCTAATCCGCTCTCTGCTCGACACCGATCTGTACAAATTCACCATGATGCAGACGGTATTGCATCAGTACCCGGCCGCCGAGGTCGAATACCGCTTTCGCAGCCGCAATCCGCAGCTGGACTTCGCCGACTGTGTCGAAGACATCGAAGCCGAAATCGAACAGCTGTGCCAGCTGCGCCTGACCGAAGACGAGCTGACCTATCTGGCCCGGCTCGAATACATCAAGCCCGATTTCATTCACTTTTTGCGGCTGTTCCGGCTGGATCGGCGCTTTATTCACCTGAGTTGCCACCAGGGTGAGCTGGAGCTGAACATCAAGGGGCCCTGGCTGCACACCATACTGTTTGAGGTGCCGCTGATGGCGATCATCAGCGAAGTCTACTGTCGGCGTCATCACCCCTCCCCCGACTGGCAACAGGCACGAGCGCGGCTGCAGGACAAAATCAGCCTGGTACAGGACAGCGTGGAGAATGAAGACTTCCGCTTTTCCGACTTCGGTACCCGCCGCCGCTATTCCCGCGTCTGGCAGCAAGAAGTGGTGGCCGAGCTGGCACGGCAGCTACCGGTACAATTTGCCGGCACCAGCAACCTGGATCTGGCCCGGCGGCTGGGGCTCAAGCCGGTCGGCACCCTTGCCCATGAATTCATGCAGGCCTTTCAGGCCCTGGGGCCGCGGCTTATCGACAGCCAGAAGATGGCGCTGGAAGCCTGGGTACACGAATACCGGGGCCAGCTCGGCATAGCCCTGACCGATGTAGTCGGCATGGACGCCTTTCTGCGTGACTTCGATCTCTACTTCGCCAAGCTGTTCGACGGCCTGCGCCAGGACTCCGGCGACCCGGTGGAGTGGACCGAAAAAGCCCTGGCCCACTACCGCCACATGAACATAGATCCCCGCAGCAAGACCTTGGTCTACAGCGATGGCCTCACCATGCGCAGCGCCCTGGATCTGTACCAGCGCTTTCGTCATCAGTGTCGTCCGGCCTTCGGTATCGGTACTCACCTGACCAACGACATCATGAGTCATTCGCCCATCAACATAGTGCTCAAGATGACCAGCTGTAATGGCCAGGCGGTGGCCAAGCTATCGGACAGCCCGGGCAAGGCCATGTGTGAAGATCCCGGCTACCTGGCTTATCTGGCGCAGGTGTTCGATGTTGATCTGGTCACGGTCAAATAGTCGCATGCTGTAAAACTGTCTCCTGCTCACAAGTCCGAGCCTGAGTGTTCAGCTAAAGCCGACACCTCGGCCAGAGGGCCCGTTCCGCCGACTCGCTGCTGGAAATGTCACTCACCATTTCAGGGATGGCATTTACTGAATGTCACAAGGATTTGCTTGCAACGTGTCGGAGTAGGCAACTCGGCTGCCTCTTTATCCCATGCGTTGATTTGTGACCCGCCACCAAAGTGTAAACCTATAGTTACAACAACTGTAAACCCGGCTTGGGCACTTTCCTTCTCAATCGCCTGCCGTCTCTCTACATTAGAGACTGAGATTGATTGAGAGGTGGGAACGCCCGATGAACGCGACCCAGTATGTGGCCCGAAAACCGGACACTAATGGTGTTATCCATTACAGCGATGAAGAAAATGCCATCTGGCATACCCTGATCGAGCGCCAGTTGGCGTGCGTAAAAGGCCGGGCCTGCGACGAATACGTGGCAGGCCTGGCACGTCTGGCGCTACCTCATGACCGCATTCCGCAGTTGGATGACATCAACCGGGTGCTGGAGCCTGCCACCGGCTGGCAGGTCAACAGGGTGCCGGCGCTGATTTCGTTCGACCGCTTCTTCGAACTGCTGGCCAACCGGCGTTTTCCGGTGGCCACCTTTATCCGCAGTCGGGAAGAGCTCGATTACCTGCAGGAGCCAGACATCTTTCACGAGCTGTTCGGCCACTGTGCCCTGCTCACCAACCCGGCCTTCGCCCGCTTCACCCATACCTACGGCCAGCTTGGCCGCGACGCCAGCCCCCAAGACCGGGGTTTTCTGGCGCGCTTGTACTGGTTTACCGTGGAATTCGGCCTGCTCAACACCCCGAGCGGGCACCGTATCTACGGCGGCGGCATCTTGTCTTCGCCGGGCGAAACCCGTCATGTGTTCGAGTCGGACCTGCCCGAATTTCGCCCCTTCAATATACTGGACGTGCTGCGCACCCCCTATCGCATCGATATCATGCAGCCCGTCTATTATGTACTCGACTCCATCGACGATCTCTTTGCCATCGCCGAGATGGACATCATGGCCGAGGTGCAGAAAGCCCGCGGCCTGGGGCTGTTTGCCCCCACCTTTCCAGCCAGACAAGACGCCAGTTAAAGGAGTAAACATGACCGAACTTGCCCAACAACACTGCGAGGCCTGCCGGGCCGATGCCCCCAGAGTCAGCGACGACGAGCTGGCCGCGCTGATGAAAAACCTGCCGGACTGGACGCCACGGGCCCGGGACGGAGTACTGCAGCTGGAGCGGGAATTCAAATTCAAGAACTTCAAGCTGGCCTGGGCCTTTGCCGACAATGTAGCCGAGCTGGCGGAAAGCGAATTTCACCACCCCACCATCACCCTGGAGTGGGGCAAGGTCACCGTTACCTGGTGGACTCACGCCATCGGCGGCCTGCACCGCAACGATTTCATCATGGCGGCCAGAACCGATATGCTGCTGCCGGAGTAAGGTCTGATTTATTCGGCCTGCAGCGAAGACCCTGAACACAGTGCCGACGGAACCATGCGCATAAAACGACAACGCCCGGCTGCAGGCCGGGCGTTGTCGTCAGGAAAAAGCCGCTGTCAGCTGGCGGTCAGGGTGCGACCGTCGGCGGCGAAGATCACCAGAGTACCATCGGCATGCAGCTCGATACGCCGACTCTGACCCAGAATATCCAGCATGGTGCGCTCACGCTCCATCTGCTTCGGTGTACACAACATCATGGTAGTGGCCAGCTCGGCGGTATCAAGCTTATCACCTTGCAACTGATAGCTACCGTTGAAGCCGTTACAGAAGGCTCGCCCGTGAAGCCGGCCGTCATCGCTAAAATTCAGGCTGCCCTCGGCCGCCGCAGGTATGTCCACGCCGTTGAGGTTACGCACCTGCCATGCGCTGCCAGCCAGCTGCGCGTCAACCTGGCCCTCATCCTCGCTCACCTGCTGCAGTACCAGTCTGCCCAGCTCGGTCATGCCCGCTTCGGTGGTAATGCCTGTCGGCGCACTACGCCAGCTCACCTGGCCGTTTTCCATGATAACGGCGCTCAGGCTGTAGGCCCCGCTGGTCATGTCTTCGGTGTTCGCCGCCAGATTAAAGGATATTGGCAACTGACGGCCATCGAGATCGATACGCTGCTCGGCAATAACGGCACCGTCTGCCACCGAGGTATCACGCACCGTCACCACAGCCATGCTGTTCGTCGCCAGCGCGATACGGGACAGATAAGACAGCGATCCGGTCAGTCGATGCTGCTGGCTCACGTCATGCTGTGCGACACAGCCGCTCAGGGCGGCCACCGCCGCCACGGCAGCCAGAGCGAAAGAAGTCTGTCGATTCATCAAAACGCCTCATTCAAAAAGGAAACATCGTCCCTGAGCAAAGGGGTGCATCCGATTGCGACCCGAAAGTTAGAGTAAAAACGTGAATACTGTAACGACTTTAGACAGCAGATTCGCCTTTTATCACCCAGAGCACCACCTAACCCATGTGAAACCGCCTGATCGCGACATGATATGACTTTGAACACCTCCACACGGCGCGTGGTAACGAGAGCCTTGCAGCCGGCTGATAGATAGAAAGGATAAAGGGATCTGCTCCGGCGACCATGATATTCCAAGGCCGAAAAATGCTCCTGCCATTTCGGCATTCCCGCCATCCCTGGCGGTCAGATGGCATATCTGAGCTCACATGGGGCGAGCTTGTCTCGCCGTGACGAGCTGTTTCAGCCTGACCGAACATCCAGTGAATGTTCGCAGCTGGCTGAAACTGTGAGTGTCATTTACTTTGGCGCGTCGGCGGAGCCGACCCTTTTTTCCTTTTTGTTAATAACCAATGGCAACGATCGTCTTCACACGCCCAGCTTGTCTCGCAGGCTGTAGTAGGCGGCCCCCATGGCGCTGAACGGCACCTGGAAACGACGCCCGCCGAAGAAGGGCAGATGCGGTAGCCTGGCGAAGGCGTCGAACCGCTCGGCCTGGCCCTTGAGCACCTCCGACAGCAATTTTCCCGCCAGATGAGTACAGGTCACCCCGTGGCCGCTGTAGCCCTGCATGTAGTAGACGTTGGGCTCGAGCCGCCCGAACTGCGGCAGGCGCGACAGGGTCAGCAGGAAATTGCCGCTCCAGCGATAATCAATCTTCACGCCCTTCAGCTGGGGGAAGGTTTGCAGCAACTTGGGCACCACCAGCCGCTCTATGTCATCCGGATCCCGGGCGCCGTAGACCACGCCACCGCCGTAGATCAGCCGGCGATCGCCGGTGAGGCGGAAGTAGTCCAGCAGGTAGTTGCAGTCCTCCACGCAGTAATTGTTGGGGATCAGGCGTGACGCCTGCTCTTCGCTCAGGGGCTCTGTGGTGATCACCTGGGTACCACAGGGCATGGCCTTGGCCGCCAGTTTCGGCACCAGATCACCGAGGTAGGCGTTGCCCGCCATCACCACGAAATTGGCTTCTACTCTGCCTTTTTTGGTCACTACCGTCGCCGGATCTCCGTGCTGGATGTCGACGGCCGCCGACTGCTCGAAGATGCGTCCGCCAAGCTTGCGAATAGCTTCGGCCTCGCCCAGCGCCAGGTTGAGCGGATGGATATGACCGCCTCTGTGATCGAGCAACGCGCCCACATAGGCTTGAGTGTCTATTTCTTCGCGCACCTGGCCGGCATCCAGCAACTCCAGATTCTGGTGGCCGTAACGCTCCCAGTCGGCTTTTTGCGCACTCAGCTCTTCCAGCTGACGCTTGTTGAGGGCGGCAAAAATACCGCCGGGGCGGAAGTCACAGTCGATCTTGTACTGCTCGATGCGGCTGCGAATGATGTCGCCGCCCTCGAACATCATGCTGCCCAGCATACGGGCCGTATCCTGCCCGTAACGGGATTCGATCACCCCGATGTCCCGGCTGTAGGAGTTGACGATTTGGCCGCCGTTGCGGCCGCTGGCGCCGAAGCCGATGCGGCTGGCTTCCAGCACCACCACGTCGAATCCGGCCTCGACCAGAAACAGGGCGGTAGAGAGCCCGGTGTAGCCGCCGCCGACCACACACACATCGCAGCGGATATCGTCGGTCAGTTGCGGCCAGGGCGCATGCTTGTTGGCCGAAGCGGCGTAATAGCTGTTTACATGTTCCATGTTGTGATTGCTCCCTTAATCCAGCGCCAGCCAGGTAGTCTTGAGTTCGGTGAATTTTTCCAGCGCGTGCAACGACTTGTCACGACCATTACCGCTTTGCTTGACGCCGCCGAAAGGCACCGTCATGTCGCCGTCGTTGTAGTTGTTGATGAATACCGAGCCGACCTTGAGCTTGCCCGCCAGCCGGTGAGCCCGACGCAGATCCGAGGTCCAGACCCCGGCGCCCAGGCCATATTTGCTGTCGTTGGCCAGCCGCACCGCTTCTTCCTCATCGCTGAAGGTCGTGACCGCCAGCACCGGGCCGAAGATTTCTTCCTTCGCTACCGTCATGTGCGGATTAACCTGCTCCAGCACGGTCGGCCCCATGAAGTTGCCGTTCTGACTGCGACCATCCAGGGTCAGCACGGCACCCTGCTCCAGCCCCTCGGTGATGTAACGGCACACGCTGCCATGGTGATCGGCATCGATAAGCGTCCCCATGATCGATTCTGGATCGAGCGGATCCATCGGCTTGAACGCCTCGGCGGCTTTCTTCAGCTCGACCATGAAGGCGTCCTTGATGCTTTCCTCCACCAGCAGCCGGGTGCCGGCGATACACACCTGGCCCTGGTTGTAGAAGATACCGGCGGCGGAAGCCTTCGCCGCCCTGGCCAGGCTCGGGCAGTCGGCAAACACCAGATTGGCGCTCTTGCCGCCGGCTTCGAGCCAGATGCGCTTCATGTTCGATTGACCGGCATACTCCATCAGCAGCCGTCCTACCCCGGTAGAGCCGGTAAAGGTCAGGCAGTCCACGTCCTGATGCAGCGCCAGTGCCTTGCCCGCTTCATGCCCCAGACCGGGCAGCACATTGAGCACACCATCGGGCAGACCGGCTTCCCGGGCCAGGGCACCGAGACGAATGGCGGTCAGCGGAGATTTTTCGGAGGGCTTGAGGATCACCGAGTTACCCGCCGCCAGTGCCGGGCCCAGCTTCCAGCAAGCCAGCAACAGCGGGAAGTTCCAGGGCACTATGGCCGCCACCACGCCGATGGGCTCGCGACTGATCAGCGCCAGCGCGCCGGGGTCGGTAGGAGCGATTTCGCCGTAGACCTTGTCCACCGCCTCGGCATACCAGCGAATGGCGCGGGCGGCGCCGGGAATATCATCACGCAGGCTGTGGCGAATGGGCTTGCCGGTATCCAGGGTTTCCAGCAGCGCCAGCTCTTCCCTGTGCTCGTCCATCAGCTCGGCCAGACGCAGCAACACCGCCTTGCGCCGGCTCGGGCCCGCCTCGGACCAGACGCCGGACTCGAAGCTGAGGCGCGCCACCGCCACGGCGGCGTCCACATCCGCCGTCTGGGCCCGGCTCACCTCTGCCAACGGCTGCTCGGTGGCTGGATTGATGCGGGTAAAGGATTCACCGCCTCTGGCTTCCTGGTATTCGCCGGCAATAAACAACCGGTGCTCTATGGTCAGCTCTTGCGCCTGTGCCTGCCAGTAGGCCTTGTCTCTGGATTCCATCTTGTTCTCCGTATGCGTTACAGGTTGGCCGGGGTGTGGGCGCTGATGATGCGACACTCCCGATCGGAAATATTGGTAAAGGTATGAGGCAGACCGGTGTCAATCACGTAGCTCTGCCCGGCTCGCAGCACATAGCGCTCGCCATCGACCGTCAGCTCGATTTCGCCTTCCAGCACGGTGCCGGTTTCTTCGCCTTTATGTTTGATATGACCGCCGGTGCTGCTGCCGGGGGCGTAGCTTTCTATCAGAAACCCCAGTGCCCGCTTGTCGTTACCGTTATGCACCAGCTTGAACGACACCCCCTGACTGCCGATTTCGATCAGCTCTTCCGGGTTGATCACCACCTTGCGGCGTTTGGCGGGCAGCGGGTCGGCAAAAAATTCCGACAGCGACAGGCCATAGACCCCGAGCAGTTTCTGCAGGGTGCTGACCGCCGGGCTGACCTTGTCCTGCTCTATGGTGCAGATGGCGCTGTGGGTCAGCCCCGCCAGCTCGGCCACCTTGCGCTGGCTCATCCCCTGCAACTGGCGCAAGCGGGCCAAACGCTGCCCCGGGGCCAGGCCAGTCTCGTCGAGTACCTTCATGCCGGTGCCCTTTCCGCCGGGGCCTGACGAGCATGATAATCACGACAGGCTTCGACAAAGCCGTCGAACAGGGCACACGACAGGGGGTTATCCCGGCTCTGCCACTCCGGATGCCACTGCACTCCCAGGGCGAAGGGATGATCGAGCAGGCTGATGGCCTCCACCAGGCCGTCGGGCGCCGTGGCCTCGACCCGGGCACCTTCACCTACCAGGTTCGTGCCCTGCATGTGCAGCGAGTTCACCTGCTGTGCGTCCGGGCCTGCCAGTCGGCTCAAGAGGCCGCCGGCGCTGGGGATGATGTGGTGCGCCGGTCCGTATTGCTGCTCCAGCGGCAACGACTTGTCTTCCCGGTGTTCCTCGAACAGACCGGTCTCGTGCAGCCGACGATGCAGGCGCCCCCCGCTGGCCACCACCATTTCCTGAAAGCCGCGGCAGATACCGAGCAACGGCAACTGCCGCGCCTGCGCTTCTGCAATCAACCGCAGACTGAGCCGATCCCGGCCCGGATCTGTGTGGGGCTCATCACCGCTTTCACCGTAATGATGAGGTTCCATGTTGCTGTAGCTGCCGGTGAGCAGCAGGCCGTCGAGCATGGCCAGCGCCTGCGTCAGACTCTGTTCGTCTTCCAGCAATCCATGGGCCAGCGGAAACGGCAAGGCACCAGCGGCCAGAATGGCATCGAGATATTTTTGCTGCAGCGTCATCGCCGGATGCGGCCCCAGCTGCTGCCGACACATGATGACGCCGATCACAGGATTGTTAAATATATCAACCACAACAAACTCCTCACACATGTTCTAAATTCTGAACAGACACCGCAAATGGGTGGCCTTTCGTCAAATATAAGCCAAAAAGCTAGCACACGTTAATTTATCGCTCAATATTTATTAACACTTGCAAAACAAAATAAACAAATCTATGTTCCTTAATGTTCAATATTTTAAACACCACATGGCGGTATTAACATGCAAGCAGAATCATTAAAGTCCCTGTCTCCGGTGGCGGCTATTATGCCGGAGCATAACGAATCCGTTGCGGCCCCCGCGCCGAGTAAATTTGAACAAGAGGTAGCCGGGTATCTGGCCCGGTATCCGGACACCCAGTACGTAGACGTGCTGCTCACCGATTTGAACGGCATCTTTCGTGGCAAGCGGCTGCCGGTAAGCGCGCTGGACAAGCTGGAGGCGGGCTGCTTCTTTCCCGGATCTGTGTTTGCCATGGACTTTCGCGGCAACGTGGTGGAAGAAACCGGCGTCGGCCAGGATATCGGCGAACCCGATCTGCCCTGCTTCCCCATTGCCGACACCCTGGTGCCCTCGGCCAATGATCCCGACACCGTGGCCCAACTGCTGCTGACCATGGTGACGGAAGATGAGCAGCCCTTCCCGCTCGAGCCCCGCAACGTGCTGGCCCGGGTATGGGAACAGGTCAAGGCGCGTGGTCTGACGCCGGTGGTGGCACTGGAAGTGGAGTTTTATCTGGTGGACAGAGAACGGGACGACACCGGCTGCCTGCAGCCTCCCCGATCTCCCCTGACCCAGAAGCGGGATACCTACAGCCAGGTCTATTCGGTGGACAACCTCAACAACTTCGCCGACATCCTGGCCGAAATAGACGGTCTGGCGGTACAACAGGGGCTGCCTGCCGACGGCGCCGTAGCCGAAGCCGCCCCGGGCCAGTTCGAAATCAATCTCAACCATACCGACGATGTGCTGGCCGCCTGCGATCAGGCTCTGGCACTGAAGCGGCTAATCAAGCTGGTGGCCGAACAGCACGAGATGGACGCCACCTTCATGGCCAAGCCCTACGAAGAACACGCCGGCAGCGGCCTGCACGTGCATATCAGCGTGGTGGATGAAAACGGCATCAACCTCTTTGCCGATGCCGAGGGCGAAGACTCGCCACTGCTGCACAAGGCCTTGTCCGGCATGCTGGATCTGATGTCGGGCAGCATGGCACTACTGGCCCCCAACATGAACTCCTTCCGCCGCTTCCAACCCGGCATGTATGTGCCGACCCAGGCCTCATGGGGTCATAACAACCGAACCGTGGCGCTGCGCATTCCCTGCGGCGACGAGGATGCCCGTCGCATCGAGTACCGGGTAGCCGGCGCCGACGCCAACCCCTATCTGGTGATGGCCACTATTCTTGCCGGCCTGCTGCACGGCCTGGACAAGCAACTGCCGCTGCCGGAGCCTGTCATCGGCAACGGCATGGAACAGATCGGCGTGCCCTTCCCGACCCGCCAGAGCGAGGCATTGCAGGTGCTGGAACAGAGCAAGCCGCTCAAGCGCTATCTGGGCGAGGATTTCATCGAGGTCTATCGCATCTGCAAATACGATGAGTTGCTGGCGTTCGAGCGCCAGATCTCCGATATCGAACTGGAATGGATGCTGAAAAATGCCTGATCCGGCATTGGCACGAATTTTCGGCGCCTGATCCTGCCCGTCAGGAGCGGAATCACGACGCCGGAATATCGAGAGGCGGCCCGAGCCGCCCACTGCAAACAATAGGGACATGACCGACGTGACCGTCGGCCCCTCGATCAAGGAAAATAGCAATGAAAGACAACACTCTGGCACTAGAGCCCACCGAGAAATGGCCACCGCTGTGGCGTGGCCTGGCGGTGGCCCTGCTAGCCGCGCTCGGCTTCGCCTGGCTGGGTTTTACGGTTGATACCAGCGACGGTTACCGCGCCCTCAGCCTGCTGCCGGCGGCACTGGTGATCACCATGGCGGTGCTGACCCGCAAAACGGTAGAATCGCTGCTGGCAGGCAGTCTGCTCGGTCTGCTGCTGATCGACCCCACCAATCTGGTAACACCGCTGGCAGATGTCACCCTGGCGGTCATGATGGACGAAACCATCGCCTGGCTGATCCTGGTGTGCGGCATCATGGGCGGTCTTATCAACCTGCTGGCGCGGGGCGGCGGCGTCTTCAGCTTCGGCAACTTCATGACCCGTATCATCAAATCGCCCAAAGGCGCCATGCTCGGCACCGTCGGCCTGGGGCTGGTGGTGTTTATCGACGACTACCTCAACTCCCTCGCCGTGTCTTCGTCGATGAAGAAGATCACCGACACCTATAAAATCTCGCGGGAAAAACTGGCTTATATCGTCGACTCTACCGCCGCCCCCATCTGTATTCTGGTGCCGGTGTCCACCTGGGCGGTGTTCTTCGCCTCCTTGCTCGAAGACTCGGGCGCCACCGATGCCGGAAAGGGCATGTCGCTCTATATCGACAGCATTCCCTACATGCTCTACGGCTGGGCCGCCCTGCTGGTGGTCGCGCTGGTGGCGGCCAATCGTCTGCCCGATCTCGGCGCCATGAAAAAAGCCGAAGCCCGAGCCCGGTCCGGTCAACCGGTACCCGATGGCTGGGAAGATCCGCAAGAGCAGGTTCCCAACAAAACCATTCCCGCCTGGCTGGGGCTGCTGAACTTTCTGCTGCCGATGCTGGTGCTGGTGTTCGCCAGCGTCTACTACGAGATTGATCTGCTCAAGGGGGTGCTGGTGGCGCTGGGCTTCACCATGCTGTTGTATTCGGTGCAGCAACTGCTGTCATTCAAGGATCAGGTAGATGCGACGCTGGACGGTTTCAAGGTGATGCTGTATCCGCTGGCTACCGTCTGCGCCGGCTTCGTTCTGAAGGAAGTGAACGACCAGCTGGGCATGACCGGCTACATCATCGATACCGTCACCCCCATTCTCACCCCGGCACTGTTGCCCGCTGTGGTGTTTCTGGTGATGGCGATGGTGGTGTTCAGCACGGCCTCCAGTTGGGGCGTGTTCGTGATTTCACTGCCGATAGTGGTTCCCCTGGCCCAGTCCATGGACGTCCCCATGCCGCTGGTAGTCGGCGCGCTGCTGTCGGCTTCGGCCTTCGGTAGTCACGCCTGCTTCTTCAGCGACTCGACCGTGCTGTCTGCCCAGGGTGCCGGGTGCGACACCATGGATCACGCCCTGACCCAGCTGCCCTACGCCCTGATCGGCGGTGCCATCACCCTGGTCGCCCTGCTGGCAGCAGGCTTCTGGCTGGTGTAATACCCTTTATTACCTGCAAGCACAAAGGCTCCCGAGGGAGCCTTTTTTATATCAGATGCCGAGGGCCAGCTTGATGGCCATGCCTGCCAGCATCACCGCCAGCACACCGGCCAGATACAGGCCGGCAAACCACAGCCAGCCCCTATTATTGTTTGCCATCAGTAACCCTCTTCGAAGTCCTCGACCTTGCCGGAGAAGATGCGGTAGCCCCACAGGGTATAGGCGCAGATCAACGGCAGAAAGATGAAGATGCCCGGCAGCAGAAACTTGAGGCTGGAATCCGGGGCGCTGGCCTGCCACAGGGTCATCTGATGCGGGATCAGATAGGGGAAAAGCCCCACCACCAGGCCGGCAAAGCCGAGGATGAAGAGCCCAACCGCCAGCCAGAAGGGCCGGGTCTCGTGGGGTTCGCCATCCAGATCCCGATACAGCAACCAGCCGAACAGGGCGCTCAGCAACGGCAGCGGCAACAGCAGCAGGAAGTTGATGCCGTCAAACCAGCGCGCCCGTACCTCAAGGTTGGCGTACAAGGTCCAGAGGCTGACGATCACCATGACAACCATGATGGTCAGCACCAGCTTGCGCCCCAGATGGGCGGCGCGGGCCATGATTTTGTCCCGGCTCTTCATCACCAGATAGCAGCAGGCCAACAGGGCGTAGGCCACCATCAGCGCAAAGCCGGTAAACACGCTGAAAGGCGTCAACCAGTCCAGCGCCCCCAGCGGGCCCGCATCCACCCCCTGCACCACGGCGCCGAGTATGGTGCCCTGACAGAAGGTGGCCACCGCCGAGCCGAGAAAGAAGGACTTGTCCCACCAGGGCTTGGAACGGTGCGACTTGAAGCGATATTCAAACGCCACGCCACGAAAAATCAACCCGAGCAGCATGATGATGATGGGGGTATACATGGTCGACAGAATACCCGCATAGGCGGCGGGAAAGGCGGCGAACAGCACTACGCCGCCAAACACCAGCCAGGTTTCGTTGCCGTCCCACACGTGGGAGATGGAGCGCATCATGTGATCGCGCTCGCCTTCGCTCCTGAACCAGGGATAGAGAATGCCGAGGCCGAGGTCGAAACCATCCAGCACCACATACATCAGTACCGCAAAGCCCAGTAACAGGTAATAGAACAGTGCCAGATCCATATCAGTCCTCCACCACTTGGTGTTGCAGTTTCTTCACCCAGGCAAGGGCAAAGCCGGGCGCATTGACGCCAATCATGTGTTGCTCGAGCCGGGCCATGTCCGGCGGGCCCTTGCGGACAAGCTTGGCCATGAAATAGAGATACACACAGAACAGCAGGCTGTAGGTCAACACGAACAGCGTCAGCGAAAACAGGACTCGCTCCGCCGGCAGCGGCGTCACCACCTCAATGGTGCGCACCAGGCCGTGTACCAGCCAGGGCTGGCGGCCCACTTCCGCCACATACCAGCCGGCCAGGGTCGAGATGACACCCGTGGGGATCATCAACGTCATCAGCAGCAGAAAGGGTTTGCTTTCGAAGCGGCCACCACGACGGCGCAACCACAGCCCCCACAAGGCGGCGCCGATCATCAGCATGCCCAGCCCCACCATGACACGGAAGGAATAGAACACCAACGGCACATAGGGCCGTTCGTCGGCGGGCACCGATTTCAGCCCCTGCAGCTCGCCGTCCAGCTCATGGGTCAGGATCAGCGAAGCCAGCTTGGGGATCTTGATTTCGAAGTGGTTGGTCTCATTTTCCATGTCCGGCACCGCAAACAGCAGCAACGGGGCGCCGGCTTCCTTCTCGGGCCAGATGCCTTCCATCGCCGCCACCTTGATCGGCTGATGCTCTTTCACGTTGAGGCCATGAAAATCGCCAACGACCGCCTGCAGCGGCGCCAGCACCAGTGCCGCCCACAACGCCATCGACAAGCCCTTGCGGGCAAATGCCTGCTCCCGGTTCTTGCGCAGGTACCAGGCGCAGACGCCACCGATGACGAAGGTGGCACTGAGCATGGCCGCTAGCAACATGTGTGCCAGCCGATAGGGCATAGAAGGGTTGAAGATCACCTCCATCCAGCTAGCCACCTCGAAGCGACCGTCGATAATCTCGTAGCCTGCCGGTGTCTGCATCCAGGAGTTGGCGGCGATAATCCAGAACGACGAAATCCAGGTACCCACCGCCACCACACAGGTAGCAAAATAGTGCAGTTTTTCACCTACTCGTTGCCAGCCGAACAGCATGACGCCGAGAAAACCGGCCTCCAGGAAGAAGGCGGTCAGCACCTCGTAGGCCAGCAGAGGGCCCAATACCGGACCAACCAGCTCGGAAAAACGGGAGAAGTTAGTGCCAAACTCGTACGACAGCACTATGCCACTGACCACGCCCATGCCGAAGGTAATGGCGAAGGGCTTGATCCAGAACTTGGCCAGCTGGAAGTAAACAGGGTTACGGGTTTTCAGCCACAGGCCTTCCCAGATGGCGATGGCCGTCGCCAGGCCGATGGTGATGGCGGGAAAGATGATGTGAAAGCTGATGGTAAAGGCGAATTGAATCCGCGACAGTATGGCGGCATCGAGTTCCATCTTCTCTCCTTAACGACGTTGAAAGCGGTTAACGGCCGCAGGCAGGGCTGCCAGGATCAGAACAATAAAGATGGCAGAAAATTCCAGTACCAAGGCGGTCATGTTCATAAAATCTATCTCCAAAATGGACTCAATCCGATTGGTTGACCCGAGGGTTGACCTGTTGATTCATAGATAAAGCACAAAGCATGCCATCAATCGGACAAGCTGCAGCCGCCTTGGCCTGGATCAATAAAGTGCCCAAAACTTGCCTCAACTGACAACCAGGTTTACAGTCTTTTCCCACTAAAGTGTCAACGGTGTTTACACGACAGGTTTACACAACCGGGTTTACATGACGGGAAGGCTACATGGCGCTGGATCTGACTTTTGAATTGATGATGCTGCTCACCGGCGGCTGTGCCCTGCTGGTGTCGGCCTGGCTGTTCTGGCGCGCGCGCCGCCGACGCAGCATGAAGGCACTGGCCGGTTTCGGCATCATGATGGCGCTGTGGTGCAGCGGTCATGTGTCGGTGTTTTATGGCTGGGAAGGATTGGGCAAGATGCTGATCCTCGCCAATCCCCTGATGCCCACCTTCTTCCTCGACTTCGCCGTCGGCTTCGTCAATCAGGGGCCGGGGCAAAGACCCTGGCTGGACCGCCTGGCCCGCCGACGCGGCCTCTTCTATCTGGCGGCCTTGCTGGTAATGGGCGCCAGCCTGGCGCTGGGCGGCGGCAATATTATCGCCTTCGGCCCCTTCAGCCATTACTTCGTGTTCAGTGGCGCCGGCTGGTTCAACATCGCCTACACCATCGGCATAGGGGTGCTGGCCCACGCTCTCTTGCTGTGGGGTTGGCGTGTACATCGTGGTAACCGCCGACGTTCCATCGCCGCCATGTTCGCCGCCGGCGCCTGGGGCCTGTGGCTTGCCACCAGCTTCATTTTCCCCTCCCTCGGCCTCTACTGGTATCCCTGGCCCATGCTGCTGTTACCGAGTTATGTGGTCTTGCTGGTGTACGGCGTGGTGCGCTACCAGATGCTGGAGGTCAACGCCTGGGCCAACCGGGCGCTGCTGTGGATACTGATGACGGTGCTGGTGATGGGGCTGATTGCCCTGCTCAGCTCCATGGCCGGTCAGTTTGGCCTGCAGGCGCTGGCCAGCGTGCCCAAGTGGCAGCTATGGCTCTACTCCATGCTGTTGCTGATGCTGGCGCTGGCGTTGTACCGACCGGTCGGCAAGTTGGTGGAGCGGCTGATTTACCCCGGCAGCCGGCTTGACGAGCAGTTGCTGGACACCTGGCTCAATCGCCTGGCCGAGGCCGGACACTGGACCGAGCTGAGCACGGCGGCAGAGCAACTGCTGGCCCGCCAGATGGGTCAGCCGGTGCTGGTACGGCTGCTGTTGAATGGAGACAGCCCCCCCACCGTCGACGGCCCCTGCATTATCTGTCGCCACCAGCACCAGGGCTGGCAATCCCGGCTGCAGGGATTCGAGGATGTCACGCCCGGACTTAGGCTGGCGGCGGAGGTGTTCGCCTCGCTGCTGACCACCCGTTGCAGCCTGCTGGAGCGTTCGCTGCAACTGGCCGAGGCCGAGCGAAAGCGGCTGTCGGAACAACACCTGGTGGAGCTGGGCGGACTGTCTGCGGCCATGGCTCACGAGCTGCGCAACCCGCTCAATATCATTTCCATGGCCTCCGCCGGGCTCGAGCCCGAGCGCAAGGTCATGATCCAGACCCAGCTCAAGCGCGCCGACCGGCTGATCTCGGACATGCTCGCCTACTCCGGCAATATCGGCGTACAACGCCAGCTCATAACGCTGGGCCCCATGCTGGAGAGCCTGCGCCCCCAGTTCGACTGGCAGCACACCCGCTTCGAGTGCGCCCTGGCCGAAGACGCCCGCCTCTGTGCCGATGCCTATCGACTGCAACAGGTGCTGGTCAATCTGATCGACAACGCCCTGGCCTTCGTGCGGAATCAGCCGGACGGTATGATCCGTATCGAGGCCGGTAACAAGCCCGGCATAGTACGGGTGCACAACAACGGCCCCGCTGTGGCCGAGGACATGCTCAGCCACCTGTTTCGTCCCTTCGTCGGCCGACGCAGTGGCGGCAGTGGCCTGGGACTCTCTATCGTACGCCGGATCATGGATGCCCATGGCGGCCGAATTCGTCACCGCAGCGATCTGGGCTGGCCGGTCACCTTCGAACTCTTTTTCCCCGAGGACAGCTCATGTTGAACCCACCCCGCATCCTACTGATTGACGACGAACCCGCCTTTCGCACCCTGAGCTCCCAGTGGCTGGAGTCGGCAGGCTATCAGGTGCAAACAGGCGCCAGCCTGGACGAGCTGAACGCCGGGCTGGCGCACTTCGATGCAGATTTGATCCTGCTCGATCTGTCGCTGCCCCCCCACTTCGATCCGCAGCAGACCCTGGCGGCGCTGCCCCGCTTCATCGACCGGCCGGTAATCATCCTCACCGGTCATGGCGAACGCGAGCTGGCGCTGGAAGCCCTGCGCCAGGGAGCCTGGGATTTTCTGGCCAAGCCCATAGATCCGGACATGCTGGCGGTGGTGGTCAAACGCGCCCTCACCAAGCATCAGCTGGTGCGCGAGCTCAACAGCCTCAAGCACCAACAGGGTAGCCAGCAGGGGCTGGATACCCTGATTGGCGCCTCGCCGTCGATGAACAGCATCCGCGCCCTGGTCAGCCGCATCGCCCCCACCGACGTGCGGGTGCTGGTCACCGGCCCTTCGGGCACCGGCAAGGAAGTGATATCGAAGGCGGTGCACTCGCTCAGCAATCGCGCCGCCGGCCCCTTTATCTCGGTGCACTGCGGGGCCATTCCCGCCGAGTTGCTGGAAAGCGAGCTGTTCGGCCATACCAGAGGTGCCTTTACCGGCGCCGACAAGGCCCGCGACGGCCTGCTCAAGCTGGCCGACGGCGGCACCCTATTTCTGGACGAGATCGGCGAAATGCCGCTGCCGATGCAGGTGAAGCTGTTGCGGGTGCTGCAGGAAGGCAGCTATTACCCGGTGGGCGGCCGCAGCCTGGAAACCATCGACGTGCGGCTGGTATCGGCCACCAACGCGGATCTGCCGGAGAAGGTAAAGACGGGGGAGTTCCGGGAAGACTTGTACTATCGCATCAAGGGCGTGAATATCGATACCCGTCCGCTGGACGACAGACACGAAGATATACCCTTGCTGATCAGCCATTTTCTCGAGCTCCAGACCCGGGACAATAAACAAGCGCCGCTGCACCCGAACACCGCCGCCTTCAACTGGTTTATTCAACGCCGCTGGCCGGGCAACGTGCGCGAACTGAAAAGCGCCCTCGACAGCGTGGCCGCCATCGCCAGAAACGGCGTCATCACCCTGGAAGACATAGCCCTGCTCTACCCAGATGCCCAGCCTGACAGTGAAGCCAGCGCAGCCCAACCCGGTGACAGCCTGGAAGCCCAGGTGCGGGCACTGGAAATCACCCTGATCAGCCAGGCGCTGGCCAAATTCGACCACAACCGTACCCACGCCGCCCAGGCGCTGGGTCTGTCCCGCCAGGGGCTGCTGAAGAAGATAGAGAGGTATGGACTTTAAGCCCCTTTCGGGGAGCCGACAGCATTCCGACACCAGCCCGCAGGGCGAGGGGTTACGGCATGATGGATATTGCTGCTATATTGCGCCATCTTCCAACGTACAAGAGCACCACCGATGGCACTGGACACCTGGCTTATCTTTCTGGCGGCCATGATTGGCCTGTCGCTCACTCCCGGCCCCAACACCTTGCTGGCGCTGACCCACGGCGCCCTCTACGGTCGGCGCAGAACCCTGTTTACCGTGGCCGGCGGCGTCCTCGGCTTTACCATCGTCATCGCCCTGTCGCTGTTCGGTATCGGTGCCTTGCTGCAGGCCTCCGCAACCCTGTTTACCGCCCTGAAAATCATCGGCGGGGCCTACCTGATCTGGCTCGGCATTCAGCTGTGGCGGGCGCCCGCCCCCAGTGCCGATCCTCATGAGCAAGGCAGTTATCGCAGCGGCGGCTCCCTGTTTCGCCAGGGCCTGCTGTCGGCGCTGACCAACCCCAAGGCGGTGCTGTTTTTCGCCGCCTTTCTGCCCCAGTTCATCGACCCGGATCGCGAGCTGTTTACCCAGTTTATGGTGATGGCGGCCACCTTTGCGTTGACCGAGTTCGTGACCGAAGTCTTTATTGCCAGTTTTGCCCAGCGTACCCGCGCCTGGCTCGTCCGGAGCGGACGTCGTTTCAACCGAATTTGCGCCGGATTGTTCGTGCTGCTCGGCGGCTGGCTGCCGCTGGCTCGTTAAGGGGGGAACGCTCGCATACCTTGCCCGCAATGGTGATATGGAAGTAATAACCTGCTTGCCAGCCATATCAGAGCGAATCCAATATCATCACAAGATGGTAATTTATTCAGGTAGCTACATGTGGTCCATTTCGCTTTCGGGAATAAACCGGTCGCAAATGGACATGCCATTTCAAATTACTCAATAATTAATATTTTATTTCAACAACACTCACGAAACACATCAAAATCCCGTCACGACACATTCCTGACACTCATCAACAGAGTCTTATTTGTCACTTGTTGATAACACCTCATTAATGAACAATGCATTAACTGCAAGGCGCAGGGAACATCGGCTGTGCTGGATGAAGCAATCCAATAATCAACAGCCGTTTTAATTTAATAAAAAACCGTTAACTCGGATTAAATCGAACACATTGAACATCCTGCTCAACAGCCGGATAAGTATTGACTGTTTTATTTAACCTCTTGGCATCAATAGATTATTTTCGAGGAATAAGAAATGGAAAACATCGCTGAGCTGTTACGTCAATATCGCCATGGGCAGGGATTGCCGGCCGAGTTTTATACATCCAAAGAGATGTTCAAATTCGATATGGAGCAGGTATTCAAGAAAACCTGGATTTATGCCGGCGTGGTATCCGAGTTCAAGAAGAAGGGCGAATTCAGGGTGGTTCAGGTGGATAACAACTCCATCATACTGGTTCGGGATCAACAGGGCGAGATCCGCGCCTTCCATAACTCCTGCCGTCATCGGGGTGCCCAGATCTGTACCACCGACAAAGGCAATGTGCCCAACCTGGTCTGCCCCTACCACCAGTGGACATATAACCTGAACGGCGACTTAATCTACGCCGGACGCATGGGTGAGTCCTTCTCCTGCAAGGGCAACGGCCTCAAGCCCGTCGCCATCGAGTCGATCGCCGGCCTGCTGTTTATCAACCTGTCGGAAGACCCCTCCTATGCCGACATAGAGAAGATGAAAGCGGATCTTGCTCCCTATGTGGGCTTCTATCAGCTGGACAAGCTCAAGGTCGCCAAAGAGATCGACATCATCGAAAAGGCCAACTGGAAACTGGTGGTGGAAAATAACCGGGAATGCTACCACTGCAACGCCAACCACCCCGAGCTGTTGAAAAGCTGGCCTCCGTTTGGTGCCGGGTTCGGCTGGCCGGACGATCCCCGGGAAGCCGCCGCCATCGCCCAGAAGATAGACGAGGCCTATGCGGTCAAGCGCCCCCTGTGGGACAGCATGGGCATGACTCACGAGCCGCTGGATCTGACCGAGGATCGCTGGTATCGCGCCATGATGATGATTCTGGAAAACGGCGCCCTGTCGCAGACCATGAACGGCGAGCTGGCCTGCAAGAAACTGCTACCCGGTTTCAGTGTGCCGGACAACAGCGACCTGTCCATGTGGACCCATTACAACTCCTGGCACCACTTCATGTGTGACCATGTGGTCACCACCATGGCCATCCCCATTTCGGAAGACGAAACCCTGGTACGCACCCGCTGGCTGGTGCATGAAGACGCCCGGGAAGGGGTCGACTATGACCTGGATAACCTGACTCATGTGTGGGTCAAGACCAATGATCAGGACAGATGGCTGGCAGAGGTCAATCATGCCGGCATTCGTTCCGACGCATACCGGCCGGGACAGTATTCGGAAGAAACCGAGGGCCTGGTGATGAATTTCATCGGCTGGTACATCAAGCAGTTACAATCCGGAATTTAACAGAGATTCGTTCTCATCGGCTCAATCGCACCTTTTTCGGTAGGTAAAAACATGTTCGAAACCAAGCATTCATATCTCAATGATATCGCCCGGGATCAGCCACTCAGGAACCCCGTCTCGGAAGAAACACACAGGGCGGCCAGGGCCTATCGCCTGCAACAGGTCAGGGAACAACTGGTCAAGAACGACTGTGCGGCCGTGCTGCTCTATGATCCTGTCAATATCCGGTACGCCACCGATGCCTCTAATATGCAGGTCTGGACCGCCCACAACGCCTCCCGTTATGCCATGGTCTTTGCCGACGGGCCGGTGATCATCTGGGAATTCCACAACTGTGAGCACCTGTGCGAACACCTGGAAACCGTGGATGAAGTGCGCATGGCCATCAACTGGGCCTATTTTGGCGCCGGCCCACGGGTATCGGAAAAGGCCAAGGTATGGGCGGCAGAGATCGCCGATCTGCTCCGGCAACACGGAGGCGGAAACATGCGCCTGGCGGTCGACAAGATGGAGCCGGAAGGCGTGCCCTGCCTCAATGCCCTGGGAGTTCAGCTCCAGCAGGGGCAACCCCTGCTGGAGCAGGCCCGCTCCGTTAAATCGGCAGAAGAGCTCGAGCTGATGAAATGGACCATCACCGTATGCGAACACGGCATACAACGCATGTCCGACGAACTGCGCCCGGGCATGACAGAGCAGGAACTGTGGGCCTATCTGCACTTCGAGAACATCCGTAATGGCGGCGAGTGGATCGAAACCCGTCTGCTGGCCTCGGGGCCGCGTACCAACCCCTGGATGCAGGAATGCAGTAATCGGGTGATGAACGAAGGGGAAATTATCGCCTTCGATACGGATATGATTGGGCCCTATGGCTATTGCGCCGATATCTCCCGCGCTTGGACAGTAGGCCATGTACGTCCGACGGACGAGCAACGTCGCCTTTACAGCGCCGCCTATCAGCAAATACACCACAACATGGATATCCTGAAAGCCGGAATGAGCATCAAGGAATTTGTCGACAAGAGCTGGCCCATTCCCGATGAGTTCTACAAGAACCGCTATTGCTGCGTCGCCCATGGTATCGGCATGGCGGATGAGTATCCGGCCATTGCCCATGCAGGCGACGACTGGGAAAAGTCGGGTTATGACGGTGTTTTCGAAGAAAATATGACTATTTGCATCGAAAGCTGTATCGCCGTAGAAGGTGGAAAAGAAGGTATCAAGCTGGAGGAACAGGTACTGATCACCAAAGATGGATGCGTGCCGCTTTCCAGCTACCGCTGGGAAGAAGGCTGGCTCATCTAACCATGTGGCTGTGGGTTATATGACTCACAGCCTTGTTCATTTACACTCTGTTAATTTAAAAACATTTACCGTTAGGGCGCCTATAGATTTACATCACCAATTTACACCGCCAAGGATGATTCACTTAAATTTATTTTAATGTGATCAAGGAGAGAAAATGCTTAAGGAAAACACAGTAAACAACCCAGTTGATATAGAAGTCAACATACACACCTCTAAACAGGGATTCTATAAAGGCCTGAATCCAACGATTACCATTATCAGCAAGGTTATTATTGTTACGCTAGTGTTGTTTGCCATCGTCATGCCAAACAAAGCGACAGAAGCCCTGGGTGTAGTCAATACCGCACTGCTTTCGATGTTTAATTCCTATTATATTATCTCGGTCAGTCTATTCCTTCTTTTCTGTCTTACCATGGCTCTTAGCCCGCTGGGTAAAATAAAGCTGGGCCAGGATCAGGAACGTCCGGAATTTTCCAACTTTTCCTGGTTTGCTATGATGTTCGGTGCCGGCATGGGCATAGGGCTGATGTTCTACTCCATCGGTGAGCCCATGTATCACTTTTCCGGTAATCCAGAAGTCATCAAGGGGGCGGTCAGCGCCAAAACCGCCGACACCGTAGAATCTGCCATGCGCTTCTCCTTCCTCCACTGGGGGCTGCATGCCTGGGGCATTTATGTTTCTGTCGGCCTGGCCATGGCTTATTTCGCCTATCGACTGAACCAACCGCTGACCATCCGCTCCGCCCTGACCCCGCTGTTTGGTGACCGACTGAACGGCCCTCTGGGCCATGCCATCGATATCATCGCCGTGGTGGCGACCGTACTGGGGATCTCCACCACGGTCGGCACCGGCGTGCTGCAGCTGATTTCCGGCTTTGAAAGCGTCACCGGTGCTTCCTGGTTATTGAATGACGCGGGTAAACCCACCAGCACGGCCATGGTGCTCGCCCTGCTACTGGTGATGGGCCTGTCTACCCTGTCAGCCATGACCGGCGTCGGCAAGGGCGTCAAATGGCTGAGTAATATCAACCTGACGCTGTCCTTTATCCTGTTGGCGGTGTTTATTATCTTCGGCTCCACCGGATTTGCTTTCTCAACCTATATCAGCGGTCTGGCCGATTATCTGATCGAGCTGCCGGCAATGAGCTTTACCGTCTGGGACAGAGAGTCAGAACTGGGTCAATGGCAGGGTAGCTGGACTATCTATTACTGGGCCTGGTGGATCGCCTTTGCTCCCTTCGTCGGGCTGTTTCTGGCTCGAATTTCGAGGGGCCGCACCATACGAGAGTTCGTCATGGGTGCCATGATAATTCCGACCCTGATGTGTGCTTTCTGGTTCGCCCTGCTAGGCGGTACCGCCCTGGATTTGGAGCTGAACGGTGGCGCCAACGGCAGCATAATAGGCTCGGCCATCGAATCCCAGATGTTCGTTACTCTGCAGCAGCTGCTACCGGCCGAGGCAGCCATGGGCATGTCGCTGATGGTGATCCTGCTGATCCTGACCTACCTGGTTACCTCGGCGGACTCCGGCGTGCTGGTATTGAACACCATAATGGCGGGCGGTAACGACCAACCTGGTGTCAGTCACCGCGTGATCTGGGGAACCATCCTTACCCTGGTGGTGGGCTCACTGATGCTGGCTGGAGGCCTCAGTGCCATTCAAACGGCCATGGTCATAGGTGCGCTACCCTTCTCGGTGATCATGATACTGATGTGTCTCGGCACCCTAAAATCTGCGTTTACCAGAAGACAGGGAGCGAAAATACAGAGTGAGCCGGTGTGATATACGGGGCGGGTAATTCCCACCTCATTTATTAAAAATAATATAAACCAAAATCCATACATACTACTGGAAACCGAGATGACGACTATCTTACGTAAAAAAAGCAGCCCGCGCATGAGCCAGACGGTAGCGGTCAATAACTTCGTCTTCCTGTCGGGTCAGGTCTCCGACAACCTGCAGGGTGATATTAGACAACAGACCACAGAGGTTCTGACAAAAATAGAAAGGCTGTTATCAGAATCCCACTCCGATAAATCGCGATTAATCAGCATCAATATCTGGCTCAGTGACATGAGTCATTTCGATGCGATGAATGAAGTCTATGAAGCCTGGCTGGACAATGCCCACCAACCCACCCGGGCCTGTGTCCAGTCGGCACTGGCCGACCCGAGCTATCTTATCGAAGCTCAGGCCGTAGCGTTGGCAACGCCGCAAGCTTGAGTCGTACTTACCATGATTCAAAGGGCCTGGTTGACGGGCCCTGTTTGTATTCTGTAACAAGCCCCCTGACAAGAGCTCAGTCGGCCTGTACATCGGTATTGTTGACGATGGCATCCAGCTGGGCTACATCTTTCTCTGCGTCATTCAGCAACCAGTCACGAAAGATACCGGCCGAAGCCGACAAGGGTTTTGTCGTGCTGTAAACCAGGTAATCGGCCCTGCCGGTTTCGACATAAAAATCTCCGGCTATCTTGATAAAGCGGTTTTCCAGCATTTCCTTGAGCATGAACTCCCAACCCAGGGTGATTCCCATCCCTTTCAGGGCAGCATTGACCGCCAAAGGGACCTGATTGAAAATCAACGAGTTTGAAGGGACATGGTAATGAATACCAAAGTAACTGAACCAATCGCCCCAGTTCATCCAACGCCACTTCAAGGGGTCAAAATGAACAATGCGATTATTCAGTAAATCTTCGGGCGTATTTATCTCGGTCAATGACATATCATAGGCACAGATAGGGTAAATACGCTCACGGAAAAGATAGTGCCCGGTC
Source organism: Oceanisphaera submarina (assembly GCF_046521305.1). Taxonomy (NCBI): domain Bacteria; kingdom Pseudomonadati; phylum Pseudomonadota; class Gammaproteobacteria; order Aeromonadales; family Aeromonadaceae; genus Oceanisphaera; species Oceanisphaera submarina. The sequence continues at coordinate 69,760 of NZ_JBKGFN010000008.1, forward strand.
AGATTTGTCTGCCATTTGTCATAACCGTAAAGGATCCCCAGATCCGACTTGCGGCAATGTTCTTCATTGATATCGTCGGTGGCATAGATATTGATGTTGATATCAGGGTATTCCATGTTGAAGCGGGCAATTCGGGGAAACAACCAGTAATTGGCCATCGCAACCGTTGAAACGATAGTAATGTTTTTACTGTAGACGTGGGAACGGATCAGGTTGCAGCTGTCCGCTAACTGCCACAACACCATTTTTACATCGATAAACAGCTTCTGGCCATCATCGGTCAGCATCACCTGCCGACGCTCCCGATAAAACACCTCGATCCCTAAGTACTCCTCCAGCAGCTTGATCTGCTTACTGACCGCACTCTGGGTCACGCACAGCTCGTCGGCAGCGCGGGTAAAGCTGCCGTGCCTGGCCGCGGCTTCGAAAAAGGTAAGAGTCAGCAACGGTGGCAATTGCTTAAACAGAGGTTTCATTATCTCGACTCCATGTCATTAAACTCATTCCTTTTCATCATACTACCCAGTAATCCAGTCTCATAGGTAAAGAGTACAGAGTCAAAGAGCCTCCGTATATTTCTCGCCCGGTATCACCTGTCTTTTGATATTCCTGACAGGAATCAATCGGTGCTTATTCGTCCATTGTAAATATTTTGTCAAAACATAGTATCGATTACATAACATATCAGGAGCCCGACCATGAAAAAGATACACCGCCTTCCTGCCATCGATGGTGAACTCGGTTGGTATGAAACATCGCCGTTAACAGGACGCACCAAGGGAGACCGGCTAAAGGGCAAGCATAAATTCGATGCGCTCGTTATCGGCGCCGGCTTCACCGGCCTCTCTACCGCCAGCCGCCTGGCAGAACTATGGCCCGACAGCCGCATCGCCCTGGTCGATGCCCTGCGTGTCGGCCAGGGTACCTCGGGCAGGAATGCCGGCTTTATCATAGATCTGCCCCATAATCTGGATGCCAATGCCGACCCCGAGATCGACAAGAAGGTCTATCAGCTCAACCGCTTTGCCATTAGCCGGCTGGATCAGATTCGCCAGCAAAATGGCATTGATTGCTCATGGCAGAAGGCAGGCAAGTATTTTTCCGCTCATGAAGCCAGCAATTTGTGTCATCTCGATAGCTTCACTAGGACCCTGGATGCACTGCATACCCCCTATGAGGTCATCGAAGGCTCCGCATTACAGCAGCGGCTGGGCACGGGGTATTACCAGAAGGCCGTGTACACACCGGATAACATACTGATGAACCCGGCGGCCCTGGCCCAGGGGGTGGCGCTGGCGCTGCCCGATAATGTCACCCTGTTTGAAAACAGCCCGGTCACCGGCATCGAATATGGCAGCCCCCACAGAGCCGGTTTCCTGGGTGGCGAGATCGAAGCCAAAACACTGGTGCTCAGCACCAATTCGTTTGGCGAAGAGTTTGGCCTGTTCCAGCAGCGACTGGCGCCGGTGTTCACCTATGCCAGCCTGACTCGCCCCATGAGCGAGCAGTATTTCCCGGGGACAGCTCCCTGGGGCCTAACCTCTGCGCACCCTGCCGGCACTACGGTACGCCTGACCCCGGACAGACGCATTTTTATCCGCAATAGCTTCAGCTTCGAAACCTCGTTGCGGACCGATCAACACACTCTGGACCGGGCCTGGAAGCAACACCGGGCATCGTTCTCCGCCCGCTTCCCGGAACTGGGCGAACTCGACTTCGAATATACCTGGGGCGGTATGCTGTGCATGACTCTCAATCACCAGTCCTTGTTCCAGCAGTCGGCAGACAACCTGTATGCGCTCAGCGGCATGAACGGGGTCGGGGTCGCAAAGGGCACCTACCTGGGCTATTACCTGGCCGAATGGATTGCCGGTCGTAACAGTGACGAACTCGCCTTTATACGCCGGCACAACCAGCCCAGCTGGGTGCCACCCGATCCCCTTCGTTCCGTGGGCGCCCGTATCCGGCTGCGTTACGAATCCGGCAAGGCGGCCGGTGAAATATAAACCGCGTCCCCGGCCATCGTCAGCAGGCACAAGCCGGGGATTTTCCCCTTACTCCGAATCCATTGATTCCCCAAGAGAGCAACAATCATGACCCCTTCCGTACACTCTGTGAATACCCAGACCTGGGTCAATGGCCGTCATCTGGTGCGCTGTGTCAAGGTCATCCAGGAAACCTGGGATGTAAGAACCTTCTGCTTTATGGCCGAGCAGCCGGTGATGTTTTTCTTTAAACCGGGTCAGTTTGTCACCCTGGAGCTGGAAATCGACGGTCGGCCAGTAATGCGCAGCTACACCATTTCGTCCTCTCCCTCGCTTCCCTACAGCTTTTCTATCACCATCAAGCGGGTCCCGGGCGGCCTGGTTTCCAACTGGCTACATGATCACCTGCAGGAAGGTCATGAGATTGCAGTACATGGTCCGGTCGGCAATTTCAACTGTATCGATCACTCGGCCAACAAGGTGCTACTGCTTTCCGGTGGCGTCGGTGTCACCCCAGTGATGTCCATGGCCCGCTGGTGGTTCGACAGTAACGCCGAGGTGGACATGGTATTTGTGCACAGCGCGCGCACACCCAAAGACATTATCTTCCGCCGCGAGTTGGAGCACATGGACTCACGCGTAACTAACTTCAACCTGAACCTGATCTGCGAGCGCTATGAGATCGGTGATACCTGGAGCGGCTTTACCGGTTACCTGGGAGAAGACATGCTCAGGCTGATCGCTCCCGACTTTATGGACAGGGAAATCTTCTGTTGCGGGCCGACTCCCTATATGCGCGCCGTTAAAGCCCTACTCGAACGCCAGGGCTTTCCCATGGCTCGCTATCACGAAGAAAGCTTCGGGGCTACGCCGGATGAGGTCAAGACAGATGTGGCCGAACAAATTGAGCAGGCCCAAGAAGAAAGCGATAACCTGGTCAGCGAGGATATGCTACGGGTCGATTTCGCCCAATCGGGCAAAAGTGTCAAAATTGCCCCGGGTGAAACCGTACATAGCGCAGCCTCCAAGCTGGGGCTCTATATCCCCAAAGCCTGCGGCATGGGTATCTGCGGTACCTGCAAGGTACTCAAAATCTCTGGCGAGGTGACCATGGAACATAACGGAGGCATTTCCGAGACCGATATCGCCGAAGGCTATATCCTCAGCTGCTGCAGCATCCCGGAGAAAGATCTAGTCGTTGCTTATTAAGCAGGAAGGGTATCAAGAATGGGGGCGGCCGAGCCCCAGCTACTCCCATTCTTGTCTCGCAGCCGTATTTATTTCAGGTTGAAATAGAACACGATCAACAGCGCGATGGGCGACAGGTAGCGGATCACCGGAAACCAGACCCAGTGCCAGCCGCCCAGCTCGGCAGCGGAATGCGCCGGCTTCATCTTCCAGCCCACGAAGACGGCGGTAAACAGGGCGCCGAGCGGCATCATGATGTTGGCGGTCAGGTAATCATAGAGATCGAACAGTGTCTTGCCTTCGAAACGCGCAAACATGTCGAGCGGGGTAAAGCCGGACCATTCGTTGAGCGACAGCACGGTCGTAATACCCACCAGCCAGGCGACCAGGCCACCACCGATGGCCGCCTTGACCCGACTCACGCCTTTTTCATTCAGGTAGCTGACCAGTGACTCCAGCATGGAGATGGACGAGGTCCAGGCCGCAAACAGCAGTAGCACGAAGAACAGGGAAGCGAAGAAGCTGCCGCCGGGCATCTGGCCGAAGGCCACCGGTAGGGTAACGAAGATCAGCCCCGGGCCCGCCCCCGGCTCCAGCCCATTAGCGAAGACGATAGGGAAGATCGCCAGCCCCGCCAGCAGCGCCACGCCGGTGTCCATAACAGCCACCACCACCGAAGTGCGGGCGATGGACACATCTTTTTTCAGATAGGCGCCGTAGGCCATCATGGCACCGCTGGCCAGACTCAGGGTAAAGAAGGCATGCCCCAACGCGACCAGTATCGCCTCGGCGGTGAGCGCAGAGAAGTCGGGCTTGAACAGAAAGCTGACCGCCTCGCCGAAATGACCCGTGGTCATGGCATAACCGACCAGGATCAGCAGCAGTACGAACAGCGCCGGCATCAGCTTGGTGACCGCCCGCTCCAGGCCATGCCGTACGCCGCCGGCCGACACCAGCACCGTCAGCCCCATGAAGATGGAATGCCACAACAGCAGCTCACCCGGCGAGGCCAGCAGGCCGCCGAACAGGGCGCCGGAGTCTTCCGCCGCTATGCCATTGAATTCACCGCTGACCGCCGACACTATGTAGGGCATGGTCCAACCGGCAATGACGCTGTAAAAAGAGAGGATCAGAAACGCCGCCAGGGTCGCCATAATGCCGATCCCTCCCCATCCCTTGCTGCGACCTTCGGTGGCCGCCACCCGTTCCATGGTACCGATGGGGCTCTTGCCGCCACGGCGCCCCAGCATCACTTCCGCCATCATCAGCGGCAGGCCGATCACGGCGATACAGGCCAGATACACCAGCACGAAGGCGCCACCGCCATTTTCACCGGTGATATAGGGAAACTTCCAGATATTTCCCAGGCCTACCGCCGACCCTACCGCCGCCATGATAAAGGCAAAACGGCTGGACCACTGGGCCGGGTTGCCGGCCTGCTGATTGTTCTCCGCCACGGGCGCTGCCACTCCTGTTACTGGACACAAAAAATGTCAGCGATTCTCCCCCACACCAGGTGTAAAGGTTAGCTGACAGTATGTCCTGCTAGTTTGCCATTAATGACTAAGATAAAAAATGGCCTGCTATAGAAAATTCAGTTTTATGCCGATTTCATCACTCAATCTGACCTGGCTCACTCCTGTTTCAGTACACCCCGGCGGATCTGATCTTCTTCTATGGATTCGAAAAGCGCCTGAAAATTCCCCTCCCCGAAGCCTTCATTACCCTTGCGCTGGATAATTTCGAAGAAAATCGGCCCTATCACGGTGTCGGTGAAGATCTGCAGCAACAAACCCTGGCCCTCGGTGGGCGCACCGTCCATCAGGATCTGGTTTTCCTGCAGGCGGGGCAGATCCTCCCCATGGCCGGGCAGACGAGTATCCAGCTTTTCGTAATAGGTGTCCGGTGTCGTCATGAAGCTCATGCCACCGTCACGCAAGGTTTCCACCGTACGATAGATATCATCGGTGCCCAGGGCGATATGCTGTATCCCCTCTCCTCTGTACTGCTGCAGAAACTCCTCGATCTGGCTTTTTTTGTCCGATGACTCGTTGATCGGAATACGAATTTTTCCGCAGGGGCTGGTCATGGCCCGAGAGCGCAGCCCGGTGAGCTTGCCTTCGATGTCGAAGTAGCGGATTTCACGAAAGTTGAAATGCTGCTCGTAGAAACCGGCCCACAAGTCCATATGCCCCATCTCCACATTGTGAGTGAGATGGTCGATATAGGTGAGGCCCACGCCTTTGGGGTGCTGATCCACGCCGGGAATGGGGCGAAAGTCCACATCGAAGATGCTCTGATCGCCATAGCGATCCACCAGATAGATAAGGGAGCCGCCGATGCCCTCGATAGCCGGGATCTGCAATTCCATGGGCCCGGCACCGGACTCCACTACCGTGGCGCCCTGCGCCGCCAGCGCTTTGATGGCAGTTGCCGCGTCTTTGACCCGAAACGCCATGGCGTTGGCGCCGGGACCGTGAAGGTGGGTGAATTGTTCGGCCCGGCTGTGGGGCTCGGCATTGAGGATGAAGTTGATGTCGCCCTGACGATACAGGGTCACCGCTTTGCTTCGATGACGAGCGATGGCTACAAACCCCAGCCGTTCAAACAGCTCGGCCAGCCGCCGGGGCTCATGAGAGGCGTACTCCACAAACTCGAAGCCATCGGTCCCCATGGGATTGTCCCACAGCCCCTTGTTGTTGCTCACCGCCATGATGCTCTCCTTTCCCCTGATGATGCGCATTAAGTATAAGGGAGGAGGGCATTCCCGGGCCGGAGCCGGGTCAACAAGATGTAAAGAAAGAATTACAGGCGAAACCAAAGCCGTAAGCTGTCAGCGATCAGCTGTAAGCCGCCCGGTGTTGCCTGCAGGCGCAACGTCATACCTGCGGAGCAGGCATATTGTCATTTCGCTCCCCCGCACCGGAGAGACGGCTTTTAAAACTTACAGCTGACGGCTTACAGCTCCCGAAGGGGCTATCCCTGCCAACGACTGACACCCGGGTAACCGCCTTCGAGCAGTTCCTTGATGAAGGGAGAGGGAATTTGCCGATCGGCCAGCAGAAACACCTGCTGCCGGGCGCGGGTCAGACCAACGTAGAACAGCCGCCGCTCTTCCGCATGGGGAAAGGCCTCGGCTTCCGGCAGCAGTAACTCCAGCAGAGCCGAACCGTTCTGCTCGGGCGGAAAACCGAACTTGCCCCGATTCAGCCCCAGCATGATCACGCAGTCCGCCTCCTTGCCCTTGGCTCCGTGCAGGGTCTGGGCCTCCAGCTTCAGTTCGGGAAAGCGCCGGCGCCAGCCGGCCAGCTGTGCGTCGTCCGGCAGGCCGAAGCGAAAGCGGGCCAGCAGGTACACGGACGCATCGGCCCGGTTGGCGGCAATCTGGCCCAGTAGCCGGCTCACGGTGTCCATCTGGCTGTCGTTGTCGACCGGCAGCACATGCACGCTGGGCGAGTCGCTGCGATGATGGGTGCCGAGCGTCTTCGGCAATTGTGCCGGGTTGCGGGTAACGAAGCGACTGGCCACCTTTTCAATTTGATTGTTGAAACGGAAGGTCTTGTCGAGACGGGTGATCCGGCTGGCACCGAAATGCTCGACAAAGCGGGTGGTCAGCGACACATCGGCACCGCTGAAGCGATAGATGGCCTGCCAGTCGTCGCCCACACAAAACAGCGACAACCCGGGGGCGGCGTCACGCAATGCCTGCAGCAGGGCGGCCCGGGGAGCGGAAATATCCTGAAATTCATCCACCAGTATATGGCGCCAGAGCACCTCGAAGCGGCCCCGGCGCACCTGCTCGGTGGCCTGCTCTATCATGTCGTCGAAGTCGATTTCGCCCAGCTTGGCCAGATGTTGCTGGTAACGGTGCAACAACGGCCGCACCAGTGTCAGCTGCTCGCTCAGCGCCGGCGTCAGTTCCTCCGGCTCGGGTTCGCCGTAGAGCTTGAGTGCCGCCACCAGCGGTGCCCACTCCCGCGCCAGCCGCCGATAGTCCGGTTGTGGCACGACCTGAAAGCGATGCCGCCGCAACCAGTCATGCAATTGGACGCCATAATGCTCGTCCTGCTGACAGTCTTGCTCCAGCCAGCCGGCGAAGGTATCGATGCGGCTGCTTTCCTGTTGCGCCAGGGGGCTGAGCCGCGGGCTCTTGCCCGCTACCCGCGACAGTATCATCAACCCCAGAGCATGAAAGGTACTGGTCTTGACGGACGCGGTCTCCGGGCGACGCGCCAACCGCTCACTCATTTCCGTCGCCGCCTCGTTGCCGAAGGCCAGCAACAGCAAGTCACCGGCCCGGGCCTGTTGCGACGCCAGCAAAAAAGCCGTCCGCGCCGCCATCACACTGGTTTTACCGCAGCCGGCGCCGGCCAGCACCAGGTTGTGATCTTCGTCCACCACGCAGGCCAGCCGCTGGGCTTCGGTCAGGGGATGGGCTTCCAGTCCGTCAAATAAGGCACCGTACTCGGCCAGCGCCTGCTTGCAGTAATCCTGACAGCATTGCTCCCGCCAGCCTTCATCCGCCGCCATCAGGGTCGCCACCAGCTCGAAGGCGGCCCGCTCCCGGTCGGTCAGGGCGATGGGCGGCGCATATTGACGCCAGTCCACCGGTTCTTGCCGCAGCCACTGCTTCAGCTGTTGCCAGCGGGACACTCGCAGATATCCCTGTTCCAGCAGCGCCAGACAAGACTCGGCCAGCGGGACCACCCGCCCGGCATGATGCCGAAACCAGCCCAGGGTGATGGCCTCGCACAGCGGCTCGGCCACCACTTTCGGCAACCAGCCCAGCTCTATATTGCCCTGAGTGCAGGGCAATCGCAGCCGATAGAGCCGCCGCCCCTGTGCCAGCATCGGTGGCGCGTTCAGCTCGGTCCAGCCCAGGGCATGACGTTCGCGTTTGAGATGCAGCACCAGACCGTCGGCAGTCGGTTCGGTAGCGAGAAAGGGATGGTTGAACCAGGGGGCCAGCCAGTGGGCGCGGAAGAGCGGCATGGTACCGCCTTATGCCCGGGTATTGATCAGCTCACCCAGAATCATGTGCGTGCGCACCGTCTTGATATGGGGGGTCTGTTCAATGATATGACGAATGGCATCCAGCCGCTCCATGGAGACGGCTTCGACATAGACCAGCATGTCGGTTTCGCCGCTGATGGTGTAACAGAGTTTCACTTCGGGCACGGCGCGCAATGGCTCGGCATATTGCTCGCACCGGCGTACGTGATAGCTGAGGGCGAAGTAGGCGCGCACCAGGGTCTGCGGATGGCCGAGCCGGGCGTGATAGCCGCGAATAACGCCCCGCTCTTCCAGACTCTTGATGCGTTCGGATACCGCCGATCGCGACAGATTGACCTCGCGGGCAATACTGGCCACCGCCAGTCGGGCATTCTCCGTCAGCAAGGAGACGATTTTCTGATCAAACTTGTCCACTACACCCTCTTTTTCAGTATCCCCGACCAAACGTCGGCCAAAAGCGACGTTTCGCCGTGCTCAAGCACCGGTGTGCCAGGCCTTATTATCGTTATCTGGCGTTAATATATCAGAATTCTTGCATACGGATTTGAAACAACATGGGGCGTTTGAACAAAGAACTGGGGCTGAGCTACGGCACCGGCATGATGGCCACCTCCCTGCTGGGCAGCGGCATCTTCGTAGTACCGGCGGTGGCCGCCAGCCTGGCGGGCGCCGACTCCTTGTGGGCCTGGCTGATACTGATGATTCTGGTGCTGCCGGTGGCCTTCACCTTCGCCCGCCTGGGGCGAGCCTTTCCCCACGCCGGCGGTGCGCCGCACCTGATTGGCCGGGCCCTGGGCATACCCATGGAAAAGCTGGCGGCCTTTTTATTTCTGGCGGTGCTGCCGGTAGGTCTGCCCGCCATGCTGACCCTGACTGCCGGCTTCTGGCATGCGTTGTTTCCGTTGTCGGATAACGGCGACCTGCTGGTGCAGCTGAGTACTTTGGGGCTGGTGCTGGTGCTGGGCAGTCGCAAGAGCGGCGCCTCGGGGCTGATCCAGTTGCTGATCGCCCTGGCCATTATCGGCTTGCTGGCGCTGGTGTGGGTCAGCGGTGAGCTGATCCATGAACCACTGGCCACGCTGCCACCGGTCGAACAGGTACAGTGGACGGCGCTGCCGACCGTGCTGGCGGTGATGTTCTGGTGTTTCGTGGGGCTGGAAGCCTTTACCCACATGGGGGAGGAATTCAAGAATCCGGAGCGGGACTTTCCGCTGGCGCTGCTGTTTGGCGTGCTGCTGGCCGGCTTCATCTATCTGGCCTGCGCCATGGCGGTGGTGAAGTTCGGCGTGTTCGGCAACGAACTGACCAACACCACCTCCTTCCCGGTGCTGGTGGCCGCCCTGCTGGGCGAAAAAGGCCGCTGGGCCGCGGCTCTGGTGGGGTATCTGGCCTGCTTCGCCAGCCTAAACCTCTATGTACAGGGGTTTGCCCGCCTGCTGTGGAGCATGGCGGACGAGGGCAAGCTGCCCGCCGCTTTGGCACAACTCAACCGCAACGGCTCCCCCTTTCGCGCCCTGACCTGGGTCATTGCGGCCTGCACCCTTTGTACCCTGGCGGCCTGGCTGTTCAAGCTGCCGCTCGAGGCACTGATGCGCTATGCCAACGGCAACTTCATTCTGGTGTATTGGCTTGCCATGGTGGCGGGCGTCAAGCTGCTCACCGGCGGTTACCGCTGGCTGGCGCTGCTGGCCAGCCTCTTGTGCCTGGGCGTATTCGTCTCGCTGGGGCTGGAAGCCGGTTACGCGCTGGTGCTGGGCGCCGCCTTTGTGCTGATGCGCCGATGGCGCAGACATAAAATCGGGCGCAAAGCTAATCCAACCGCTTCCTGAAGCGCCGGGCCGCCACCAGCAGTCCCAGCAAGGTAAAGCCTCCCAGCCAGAGGGCATCGGGCGCCAGCGCCATCAGATCGGCATCGCGCAGCAGTATGCCCCGGGCCAGGCGCATGTAATGGGTGGCGGGCAACCCCTCGGCCAGCCATTGTGCCGCCACCGGCATGCCATCGAAGGGAAACATGAAACCGGACAGCAAAATCGAGGGGATCAGCACAAACACCGTCATCTGCATGGCCTGCAACTGGCTTTGGGCCAGGGTGGAGATCACCAGCCCCAGAACCAGGCTGGCGGCGATAAACAGCAGGGTAGCCAGCAGCAGCTGTAACGGACTGCCGTTGAGCGGCACCGCGAAGATAAAGAAACCCAGACCGAGGATGATCACCAGCTGCACCAGGCCGGCGAACACATAGGGAACTATCTTGCCGATCATCAGCTCCATCGGCGTCACCGGTGTGGTGATCAACAGCTCCAGATTACCTCGCTCCCGCTCTCGTACTATGGCCGAGGCGGTAAACAGCACCATGGTCATGGTGAGGATCACCCCGATCAGACCCGGAATAATATTCACCGCCGCCCGCCGCTCCGGATTGAAAAACAGCGTCACCTCAAAGTCTCCCTGAGGCCGGCTTATTCCGGGATCGTCCGGCAGGCTGGCCAGCTGCAATATGGCGCTGGCAATCAGGGTGTCGGTGCCGTCTACCAGCCACTGCCCCCGGGCGAGCCCGTCCTGGCGGCGACGTTCCAGATCGGCGGGCAGGATCAGCGCCGCCCGTACTCGACCGGCGATAATGGCGGTTTCGGCCTCGACCGGGTGAGTAAAACGCTCGGTAAAGACCACCAGCTGACTCGCTCCCATCCGGGCCACCAGCGCCCGGCTCTGGCTGGTCGCCGCCTGATCCACCAACGCCACCGGAATATCCCGTATCTTGGTGTTGATGGCATAGCCAAACAGCAGCAACTGGAGCAGCGGCACCATCACCACCATGGCGAAGGTAAGCCGGTCTCGGGACAGCTGACGAAATTCCTTGAGGGTAATGGCCCTGATGCGCCGCAGGCTGTTCACGGCTTTCTCCTGCGGTTCATGGCTGTCTCCACCCGCTCATGGCTGCCGCCCACCGGTGCAACTGACAAACACGTCTTCCAGGTTGGGGCGCACCCGGTTGATCTCGGCCCCGGTCGCCAGCTGCGGCAGTCGTTGGCGCAGCCAGCCGACCGGATCGGCGAGCTCTCCGTCCACCAGTACCCGTAGCCGCAGCCCCAGCTGGGCGGCGGAGCGCACCTCATCCAGCGCCAGCAAGCGGGTTTTCAGCCCGCGCAGGCCCGGGGCCGATACCTCCAGCACGGTCACGCCCATGCCGTTCATCAGTTGTTCCGGCGAGCCGTCGGCGCGCTTGATACCGTTTTCCAGAATGGCCAGGCCGTGGCAGCGTTCGGCCTCGTCCATATAGTGGCTGCTCACCAGTATGCTGGTGCCCGCCTCGCACAGATCGAACAGCTTCTCCCAGAAGTCCCGCCGGTTTTCCGGATCCACCGCCGAGGTCGGCTCGTCGAGAAACAGCAGATCCGGTTTGTGCAGGGTGGCCGCGGCCAGCGCCAACCGCTGTTTCTGCCCCCCACTCAGGGTGCCGGCGAAACGACCGGCAAAGGTACTCAGCTCATAGGTGCCCAGCAGTTCGCGCAGACGATCCCGGGTGTCTTTCGCATTCAGGCCGTAGATCTGGGCGATAAACTGCAGGTTTTCGCGCACCGACAAATCGTCATAGAGCGAGAACCTCTGGGTCATGTAGCCAACCCGGCGACGCAGGGCCTCGGCCTGTTCGGGCATCGCCAGTCCCAGCACCGTCATTTCACCGGCACTGGGCAGCAAGAGGCCGGTGAGCATGCGGATGCAGGTGGACTTGCCGCTACCGTTGGGGCCGAGAAAGCCGAAGATGGTGCCGGCGGGAATGGTCAAGTCCAGTCGACTGACGGCCACCAGCTCGCCAAATTTTCGCGTCAGCCCTCGGGTATGGATAGCCGGCTCAGTCATGGCTCGCCTCCGGCAAGGCCTGGGCCGGTATGCCGGACGGCAAACCGGCGGCAGCATCCGGTAACTGCACCTTGGCCAGATACATCAGCCGGCTGCGCTCTCCTTCGGTCAGGGCGTAATAAGGCGTAAAGGCCGGCTCGGTGGCAATCCAGCTCAACCGGCCATCATAAGGCGCCTCGATACCGTCGACCCAGACCCGAAACGAGTCACCGATGTTGAGCCCGAGTCGGCCGCTGGCCGGCACATAAAGTCGGGCATAAGGCGCGCCTTGTGCCTGCAACACCGCCACCACGGCACCCGGTGCAACCCTGTCGCCCACCTGGTAGGGCAGGGTTTCCAGAATACCGGGCCGGCTGGCGTGAATGGTCAGTTCATCAAGCCGGTAGCGAGCCTGCGCCAGCTCTGTCTGTTGCACTTCTAGGGCCGCATGAGCGGCATCTATGTCTTCGATCCGGTTACCCGCCGTGGCTTTCGCCAGCCGCAGGCTAGCCGCCTCTGCCTGTGCCTTCAACTGATCATGATTAGCCCGAACCCTGTCCAGTTCGGCCCGGCTGGCCAGCTTGCGGGATGCCAGGGTGCGAATCCGCTCCAGATTGCGCCTGGCTTCCGTAAACAATGCCTGCAACTGGGCCAGTTCTGCGCGGGCAGTGCTGATGTCTTCGGTACGAGTGCCCGCCAGCAACAGCGCCAGCCCGGCCTCGGCCTGACGCAACCGGGCCTGCTGACGGCTGACTTCCAGCTGTTGTCGGGCATCATCCAGCCGTACCAGCAGGGTGCCTGCCGCCACCCACTCACCCTCTGTCACCGGTTGCTCCAGTATCAGCTCGGCCGCGGTAGCGGTCAGCTCGATACGGTCCCGTTCCAGGGTGCCGAGCCAACGATCGCTCACCGACGGCTCACAGGCGGCCAGCCACAGGCAACAAATCAACAGGCACAGACGGGGAATATGCGACATATCGGTGTCCAGCGAAACTCGTGAATAGAGCTTAGTCGAAGCACGGAAGGGGTTAATTGCGATGGATCAGGATAAAGGGAAAGGAGCATGGCTTGAAACCAAAGCTGCCGTTCGCCTGAAACCGGTCTTCCCGCTGGGGTGGCGAATGTTAATTTAAAGTTAAAACCGGATCGTCGTCACGGTGAATATCCCCTTGGGGACATATCCCTCCATCCTCTTCGCCACCTAACATCAGCTCTCTACGGAAAGACAAGGATAATCAGGATGGACAAAATACTGACACCCAAGGCAGACAAATTGCCCATAGGCTGGCGCAAACTTGCCCTACTGGGCGGGTCTCTGCTGATGCTGGTTGTACTGGGCTCTGGTCGGAGTGACGCCGGAAGTGGCTTTGGCATGTTCGCGCTGTTGCCAACCCTGGTGGTGCTGGGGCTGGCTCTGCTCACCCGCCGCACCCTGGAACCACTGCTGGCCGGCGCCCTGGTGGGATTTACCATGGTGGATCCCGGCCGTACCCTGCATGGCTTTGTTGCCAGTTCTCTGCTCATAATGCAGGGGCCCATCATGGGCTGGCTAATACTGGTATGTGGCCTGCTCGGCAGCCTCATCGCGCTATTGCAGTTCTCCGGTTCTACCCTCGCCTTCAGCAATACCCTGGGCCGTTATATCAAACACCGCTCCCATGCACTGATGGCCAGCTGGCTGCTCGGCATCGCCATCTTTATCGATGACTACCTCAACGCCCTCACCGTCAGCACCGCCATGCGCAAACTGTCGGACAAACTCAGGATTTCACGCGACATGCTGGCTTATGTCGTGGACTCCACCTCGGCGCCGGTGTGCCTGATCATCCCCTTTTCAACCTGGGTGATTTATCTGGCCGGATTGATTGAAGCCAACGGCCTGGTGGCAGAAGGAGAAGGGTTCGCTTACTACCTGAGCCTGCTGCCTTATCTGATCTACCCCTGGGTTGCCTTGCTGCTGGTACCGCTGGTGGCCTATGGGGTAGTGCCTCTGTTCGGCACCATGAAACAGGCCGAGCAGGACGCAGCCGAGGGGAAAAACCTGCCATTGGAACAAGATGAACCCGGCCACGGGCACCCGCCCCGCCTGCTCAATTTCGTACTGCCGGTGCTGACCCTGCTGCTGGCTACCTGGTATTTCGACATCGATGCGTTAATGGGCGTGTGCTGCGCCCTGCTGGTTTGCCTGGTTCTATACCGATTACAGGGACTCGCCAGCCTGCCTCGACTGTTCGACGAAATCATTCAGGGCGTAGCTACCATGCTGCTGCCACTCGGTATCGTGTTCGCCGCCTTCGTGCTGCAGGACGTCAACGAACAGCTGGGGCTGGCCAGTTACCTGATCGATACCATTACCCCCTACATGAATGCCGGCTGGCTGCCGGCCCTGAGTTTTCTGGTACTGGCCGGGCTGACCTTTGCCACCGGATCTTTCTGGGGGGTGTACGCCATCGCCTTTCCCATCATGGTGCCACTGGCCCTGTCTCTGGACGCCAACATGCCACTGACCCTTGGTGCCCTGATCTCGGCTGGTGCCTTCGGCAGCCACGCCTGCTTCTTTGGTGACTCGACGGTGATTTCTGCCAGAGGCTGTGGCATCAGCCCCATGCAGCACGCCCTGAGTCAACTGCCCTACACCCTGATTGCCGCCACCGTCACTACTTTGCTGCTTTGGCTGCTGGCCTGATGTTATTCAAGGAGAAAAAGATGAAACGTACCGGATTTGCCTTTCACGAACATTGCATGTGGCACGACGCCGGCCCCTGTTCGGTTTTTGATCAGCCTGGCGGCTTTATTCAACCGGCGCCGGCGGCCGAAAACCCGGAAACCAAGCGGCGGTTGCGTAACCTGCTGGCGGTCAGCGGCCTGCTCGAACAACTGGTACCGGTCCAGGCCGAGCCCGCCGGCCTGGAGGACCTGCTGCGCTTTCATACCCGTCGTTATATCGACGAACTGTCGGCCATGAGCGAACGCGGCTTCGGCGATGCCGGCCAGTATGCTCCCTTTCGCCAGGATGCCTTTCCCATCGCCTGTCGTTCGGCAGGTCTGGCCATCGCCACCCTCGATGCGGTACTCAGGGGGGAGCTGGATAATGGCTATTGCCTGTCACGGCCTCCGGGACACCATGCCGAAGCGGATCGGGGGATGGGCTTCTGCCTGCTCGGTAATATTCCCATCGCCATCAAGGCCGCTCAGGCCAGGGGACTGGTGCGCAAGGTCGCGGTGATCGACTGGGACGTTCATCATGGCAACGGTACCCAGCAGGCTTTTTACGATGACAATGAGGTACTCACCATTTCGTTGCATCATGACAGCAACTATCCCCTCGACTCGGGTCACGTAGAGGAACGGGGCCAGGGTAACGGCCAGGGCTACAACCTCAACATTCCGCTGCCGGCGGGCTCTGGTATCGGCGCCTATCTGGCCGCCATGGATCAACTGGTGTTGCCGGCGCTGACACGTTTCGAGCCGGAGCTGATCGTGGTCGCCTGCGGCTATGATGCGGGCGCCATGGATCCGCTGGGCTGCATGCTGCTCAACGCCGACTGTTTCGGTTTGCTCACCGAAAAAGTAATGACGGCGGCCGATGCGCTGTGTCAAGGCCGACTGGTCATGGTACACGAAGGCGGTTATTCGGAAGGTTATGTGCCCTTCTGCGGGCACCGGGTGCTGGAGACCCTGAGTCAAAGCACCATTAGGGTGCCAGACCCGGCAGGCGCCGACATTGCCCGCTGGGGGCAACAAAGCCTGCAACCGCACCAGGCGGTATTGCTGGAAACCCTGCTGCCACTGTTGCAGGATATTAATCCATAACCCACGGATCCTGGCCACGTCGGCCATCAAGCAAAACTGGTCAGGATCCAGCATCAATGTTACTTTTTATTCACCACTCATTCCCAAGATCATCCACCTAATGCAAACGGATATTGCTCCCCCCTCACTGACGCCCCTGGCCCGTCTGCTGCCGACACTGGACGGCCGTGACTTTTTACCCGAACTGAGAAGGTGCCTGGAGCACTACTTTCCGGATATCGACCTGGTGCTGTGTCGCCTGCACCGACAAGGCCGGCCCGAAATCCTGTTACATAACCTGAGTCTCGAACAGTATGCCGCCACCCTGCAACCCTACTGCACCGGTATGTACCTGCTGGATCCCTTCTACCAATACTGGTTGAATCATCCGGCACCGAGCCAGGTCAGCCTGGATCAAATCGCTCCCGAAGGTTTTCGCAGGTCGGAATACTTTCTCACCTACTACACCGAGCTGGGCTTGCATGATGAGCTGATGTGCTTTTTCTCCAGCCATACCGAGTGGACCCTGGCTTTTTCCTTCGGTTTTTACCAGCGGCCACCCCACCTGGACGGCCGACTGCTGACGGCACAGATGAACTACCTGTTTCCGCTGCTGCAGGCATTGCTGGAAAGACACCGCTGGAAATGGCAACAACAACAACAACAACAAGACGAGCGACGCCAGGGGCTGGCCACTTTTGAAACCGGGCGTTTAAGCGAAAGAGAGCAGGAAGTGGCCCAGCTGTTTCTGCAGGGATACAGCGCCAGAGCCATCGCCGATCACCTCTGTATCAGCCCCGGTACGGTCAAGAACCACCGGAAACACATATACGGCAAGCTCGGCATCAACAGCCAGGCAGGGTTGTTCCAGCTGTTTCTGCGCCATCAGGGGCTGGACTGAAGGCCGACCTTAAGCCGGCCTCAAACCAATCATTTACCGGGCCAGATGCTCCGCATGAAAACGCAGGTGGTCCTCGATGAAGCTGGCGATGAAGTAATAGCTGTGATCGTAACCAGGCTGCATGCGCAGGGTAAGGTTCGCGCCCACCTGCTCGGCAGCCTGAGACAGCGCCTGAGGCTTGAGTTGCTCGGCCAGGAAGTTGTCGGCCTCGCCCTGATCCACCAGCATGGGCAGTGCACAGCCATGCTCTTTCAGCAACAGACTGGCGTCAAACTGCGCCCAGGCGTGCCTGTCGTTACCCAGATAAGCGCCCAGTGCCTTGTGGCCCCAGGGGCAATCGCAGGGATTGGTGATCGGTGAAAACGCCGATACCGATACAAACCGCTCGGGGTTGCGCAGCGCCAGCACCAGGGCACCATGGCCACCCATGGAGTGACCGCTGATGGCGCGTTGGCCGGACAACGGCAGCTCGGCCTCAACCAGCGCCGGCAATTCGCTCAGTACATAGTCGTACATCCGGTAATGCGTGCTCCAGGGGGCCTGGGTGGCGTTGACGTAGAAGCCGGCTCCGAGCCCCAGGTCGTAAGCCGCGTTTTCATCATCGGCCACGCCTTCACCACGGGGGCTGGTATCGGGGATGATCAGCGCCAGACCCAGTTCGGCCGCTACCCGCTGGGCACCCGCCTTGCTGGAAAAGTTCTCGTCGCTGCAGGTAAGACCCGACAGCCAGTAAATGGCCGGCACCGGGCCCTGCTCCGCCTGGGGTGGCAGAAACACCGAAAACTGCATGCTGCAATTAAGGCTGCTGGACTCGTGCTGATAGCGGATCTGACGACCGCCGAAGCTCTTTTGTTCTTGTATCAGTTGCATGAAAGCTCCTTTAAAACACAAAGGCAGCTGTCAGCGATAAGCCGTCAGCTGCCAATAAAAACCAAACCCAAACACCGTGTGTTGTCGAATCGCAGCCAGCCCAAGCGATGCTACACATCACTTGGGCTGCTGATCGCTGACGGCTTTAACTATTTTACTTGTCGAAGTGGATTACGGAACGGATCGACTTGCCTTCATGCATCAGGTCGAAGGCATGGTTGATATCTTCCAGACCCATGGTGTGGGTGATGAAGGTATCCAGCTCGAACTCGCCGTTCAGGTACTGCTCTACGATGCCCGGCAGCTGAGAGCGGCCTTTAACGCCACCGAAGGCGCTGCCGCGCCATACTCGGCCGGTGACCAGCTGGAACGGACGGGTGGAGATTTCCTGGCCGGCACCGGCAACACCGATGATGACCGACTCGCCCCAGCCCTTGTGGCAGCATTCCAGGGCGGAACGCATCACCTTGACGTTACCGATACACTCGAAGGAGTAATCCACGCCGCCGTCGGTCAGCTCGACGATCACGTCCTGAATTGGCTTGTCATAGTTGTTGGGATTGATGCACTCGGTCGCCCCCAGCTGCTTGGCAATGTCGAACTTGTCTTCATTGATGTCGATGGCGATGATGCGGCTGGCCTTGGCCATGGCGGCACCGATGATAACGGCAAGACCGATACCGCCCAGGCCGAATACAGCGACGGTGTCGCCTTCCTGCACATTGGCGGTGTTTTTGACCGCACCCATGCCGGTGGTGACGCCACAACCCAGCAGACACACCTTCTCCAGCGGCGCTTCCTTGCTGATCTTGGCCAGGGAGATTTCCGGCACCACGGTGCGCTCGGCGAAGGTGGAACAACCCATGTAGTGGAAAATCGGCTTGCCGTCCTTGAAGAAACGGGTGGTGCCGTCGGGCATCAGCCCCTGGCCCTGGGTGGCGCGTACGGCCTGACACAGGTTGGTCTTGCCGGATTTACAGAATTTACACTCGCCACACTCGGCGGTGTACAGTGGAATGACATGATCGCCCACTTCCAGCGTGGTCACGCCTTCGCCTACCGCCTCGACAATACCACCACCTTCGTGACCGAGGATCGCCGGGAAGATACCTTCGGGATCGTCACCAGATAAAGTAAAGGCATCGGTGTGACACACTCCGGTCGCGACGATACGTACCAGCACTTCACCTTTTTGTGGCGGCATCAAATCTACTTCTTCGATGCTCAGCGGTTTGCCGGCTTCCCAGGCGACGGCGGCACGGGTTTTGATCATTTCCATTAGACTCTCCAGTGAGATGCAGTGCGATAACCGATTCAGTATAACGAACAGACAGTACACTGCCGTTACAACATATGCAGCCATTGTATATACCTCGAGCACCAGTGAGAATGGGAGCAGAAGCAAATGATTTTTACAGCAGAGTAATAATGTTAAGAAAGGATCGCCGTGAACTACAGCATGATCCAACCGGGACAAGCTGCATTATTGACCATACGGGTGTAGAATCCTTGCCGTGTAGAGACAAAGCCCCCTCTTCCGCATCAAGCCGCCCCCCAGCCCGAAGGAAAGTGAGATGTCTGCTTTCAAGCCTTTTGAAGTCATGGCCCTGCCCACGGAAATGGCTCACCACCAGCATCACTACCACCAGATTGTCATCGGCCTCAACGGTCAGACCGACTTCGACATCGGCGGCAGCGGAAATCTGGTTGGTCCCGGTCAGGGGTGTCTGGTGTCTTCGGATCTGAATCACGCTTTTGGCGGTCTCGGCTCCAATAGAATACTGGTACTCAACCTGTCGCCAACTCATTCGCCGGCGCTACCGGGGCAACAGGAACGCATGCATAACCTGTTTGAACACCCC
This sequence comes from Oceanisphaera submarina, assembly GCF_046521305.1. NCBI lineage: Bacteria > Pseudomonadati > Pseudomonadota > Gammaproteobacteria > Aeromonadales > Aeromonadaceae > Oceanisphaera > Oceanisphaera submarina. Next base: position 89,211 of record NZ_JBKGFN010000008.1, read on the forward strand.
CGCTACTTCCAGCTTCATTCCCAGGCCCGGCAACTGGTCTCGGTGCTGAGTAACGAGGTGAACCACAACCCGGGGGACGAGCTACTTGGGCAGGCCTGCGCCCATACCCTGATGTGCGCCCTGCACCGGCACATGATGCTTCCCTCACGCCTTCAGGAAAAGCGCCTTAATATGGACGTAATCGACAGCTATATCGAACAGCATATGGGCCGCAAAATCACGGTGGCACAGCTGGCCGGCTGCGCTTTTCTGGGCGAGAGCCAGTTTCATGCGCTGTTCAAGGAGCAAACCGGCATATCACCCTATCAGTACCTGCTGGAAAAACGACTGACAGAGGCCCGCCAGATGCTGGCCCACAGCCATCACAGCCTGTCCTATATTGCCCAGCATTGCGGTTTTTCCAGTCAGAGTCTGTTTACCCAGGTATTCTCCCGCCGGCTGGACATTTCTCCCGCCCGCTACCGCAAGCTGCATCACTGACTTGTGCCCACAACAGAGTCAGTCATGTCCGATACCCGGCACCGGATAGCCGTCTGCTGCCCAAACCAATGTTTGTGATCACCTTTCTCACACTGTCGGAGTTTTCCTGAAAAATAACGTAGTAAAGCAAAAGATCCCGACCTCGGTTCCTCCTACTATCCTTGTGAAGTAACAAAATTTTAACCACCCATTGTACAAGCGCAGCCACACATTGTGCTATGCCTTGATAGCGAACAGGAATCCATCCTGGAGGAATAGGGAATGATTGAATCCAACTATGCCATTACCGGCACCTTTCTCGTGTATTTGATCGGCATGATGGCCATCGGCTACTACGCCTATAAACGCACCTCCAACTCGGCCGACTATTTCCTCGGTGGCCGTTCTCTGGGTCCCTGGCCTGCGGCCATTTCCGCCGGCGCGTCGGACATGAGTGGCTGGCTGCTGCTGGGCCTGCCCGGCTTTGCCTATGCCGCCGGTTTCGAGTCCTTCTGGCTGGCCGGCGGCCTGCTGCTGGGGACCTGGGCCAACTGGATGTTCTGTGCCAAACGCCTGCGCACCTATACCCTGGAAGTGGATAACGCCATCACCATTCCCGAGTATCTGTCGCGCCGTTTCGAAGACAAATCCAAGCTGCTGCAGATTATCTCCGCCTTTGTGATACTGCTGTTCTTCCTGTTCTATACCAGTTCGGGACTGGTCGCCGGCGGCAAGCTGTTTGAAACCGTGTTCGGCCTGGATTACCAGATTGCCGTGGTGCTGGGGACTATCTGCATCGTGTCCTACACCATGTTCGGTGGCTTCCTCGCCGTGTCCTGGACCGACCTGGTACAGGGCCTGATGATGGCGGCTGCCCTGATGATAGTACCGATAGCGGCGATGGAAGGCGGCTTCGGCCAGCTCGAAACCGACCTGCAAAACCTGAATCCCAACCTGCTGACCCTGTGGCACAACATCGATGGCGAGCCCCTGTCCGTCATCGCCATTGTCTCACTGGCCGCCTGGGGACTGGGCTATTTCGGTCAGCCTCATATTCTGGCTCGCTTCAATGCCACCCGTACCAACAAGGACATCACCACCGCCCGCCGCATCGCCGTAACCTGGAGCTTGCTGTCCATGGCCGGCGCCCTCATGGTTGGGCTGGTTGGGCTGCTCTACGTACAGAAAAACATGGGCGGCGAGCTGGCCGATGCGGAAACCATCTTCATGGTGCTGGTCAACGCCGTGTTCCACCCGGTGATCGCCGGTATTTTGCTCGCAGCCATTCTGGCCGCCATCATGAGTACCGCCGACTCCCAGCTGCTGGTATCCTCCTCCGCCCTCGCCGAGGATTTTTACAAGCAGATGTTTCCCAACACCAGCCCCAAGAGTCTGGTCAATATCGGCCGTTTTGCGGTGGTCGCCCTGTCGCTGGTGGCGCTGATGCTGGCGATGAACCCGGACAGCACTGTACTGGGTCTGGTGTCTTACGCCTGGGCCGGCTTCGGTGCCGCCTTCGGCCCCGCCCTGCTGTTCAGCCTGTACTGGCGCGACATGAATCGTAACGGTGCCCTGGCCGGTGTGCTGGTCGGCGGTATCACAGTCGTTATCTGGAAGCAGGTTTCCGGCGGCATCTTCGATATCTATGAAATCGTCCCCGGCTTCATCTTCGCCTCCATCGCCATAGTGCTGGTCAGCAAGATGACCGGCGGCCCCAAAGCCTCGGTCGTCAAAACTTTCGACAGCTACCAGAAGAGCCTGGATACCCTGGATTAACTTCGACCCAGCCCGGCCATCGCCGGGCTTTTTCAACCTCGTCGGCTAAACTTGTGTCTATTCGCCCACACAAGAGCCGATGCCATGACCCCGCCTTTTCTTTACCTCGGCAGCAATCCTCAACGCCAACCAATAACGCTTGCCCTACCCATGGCCAATCGTCACGGACTGATTGCCGGCGCCACCGGCACCGGAAAAACCGTCACCCTGCAACGCCTGGCCGAGCGTTTTTCTCGCGCCGGCACCCCGGTATTCATGGCCGATATCAAGGGTGATCTGTCGGGGCTGGCCGAGCCTGCCAAGCCCGGCGGCAAGATCGCCCAACGGCTGGAGCAACTCGGACTGAAAGACTATCAACCAAGGGCTGTCCCCACCTTGTTCTGGGATCTGTTCGGGGAGCGGGGTCATCCGGTACGCACCACCATTTCGGAGCTGGGCCCGCTGCTGTTGGCCAACATCATGGATCTGAACGACACGCAAACCGGTATTCTCTATGGATGTTTTCGCATCGCCGATGATCAGGGTCTGCTGCTGCTCGATTTCAAGGATCTGCGCGCCCTGCTGATCTGGGTGGCCGACAATGCCAAAACTCTGAGCAAACAATATGGTAGCCTGCCCGGCAACAGCCTGGGTGCCATTCAACGGCGGCTGATGATACTGGAACAGGATGGAACCGAGCGCTTCTTCGGGGAGCCAGCGCTTAATCTGCGCGATTTGATGCAGAAGGACTTTTCCGGCCAGGGCGTCGTCAGCATTCTCGACGCCACCCGGCTGATGCAAACGCCCAGGCTGTATTCCACCTTTCTACTCTGGCTGCTGAGCGAGTTGTTTGAAACTCTGCCGGAAGTCGGGGATCCGGAACAACCGGTACTGGTGTTCTTCTTCGACGAGGCCCACCTGCTGTTCGATTCGGCTCCCAGGGCCTTGCTTGAAAAAATCGAGCAACTGGTGCGGCTGATCCGCTCCAAAGGGGTCGGCATCTATTTTATCAGCCAGAATCCGCTGGATATTCCCGACAACGTGCTGGGCCAGCTCGGTAACCGTGTGCAACATGCCCTGCGGGCCTTTACCCCCCGTGATGAACAAGCGGTCAGAGCCGCCGCCCGCACCTTTCGCACCAACCCGGACTTCGACACCCAGGCCGCCATCACTCAACTGGGAGTAGGCGAAGCACTGGTGTCGGTGCTGGATGAGCAGGGTAGCCCCACCAAGGTGGAGATCACTCTGATCTGTCCTCCCGAGTCCCGCATAGGGCCGCTGACTACAGAAGAGAGAACCGCCCGGCTGCAGGACTCTCCCCTCACCGGCCGCTATGAGTCGATACTGGACAGAGACTCGGCCTTCGAGATGCTCGCCCGTCGAGTACCTGAACCTGTGGCCGCCACTCCGGAGCCGGCCGCGACCTCGCCCGTTACAACGGCGACGCCGGCACCGGAGCCCAGGCGTGCCAGACAACGGGATTCACTGCTGGAAAGCGTGGCCAAAAGTACCCTGCGCAGCATCGGCAGTCAGCTGGGACGGCGCCTCGTCCGCGGCCTGCTCGGCTCGCTGCTGGGCGGACGCTGAGTCCATTGCCGAACGCCAAAAAGAGAAAAGCCTGACACCGATTACCGGTGTCAGGCTTTGACGAAACAAGCGTGAGCTTCTCTCACTACAAAGGCAAATTTTACGCCATTTGCGATTGCAGGTAGTTGGGCAGACCGATGCGATTGATCAGGCCCAATTGTTGCTCCAACCAGTGGGTGTGATCGTTTTCGGTATCTTCCAGCAGCACCTGTAGCATCTCACGGCTCTGGTAGTCGCGTACCTGTTCACACAGGGCCATGACGTTACGCAGATCCTCAATCACCTTGTACTCCAGGTTCAAGTCACTCTGCAACATGGCCGGAACATCCTTACCGATATTCAAGGGGACCCGGGTGACCATATCCGGGGTTCCACCCAGAAACAGGATGCGTTCAATCAGCTGGGAAGCATGGCCTTTTTCATCTTCAAATTCATGGTCGATGCGTTCGAACAGCTTCTTGAGTCCCCAATCGTCATACATGCGGGAGTGAATAAAATACTGATCCATGGCACTCAGTTCACCGGCCAGCAGCTCGTTCAGCGCCGCTATTACCTTTGCATTACCTTTCATGTTCGGCTCCCCCCTTATATTTGCGACTGTTGGTAGTTTTCGAGCCCGACCTTGGCGATCAGATCGAGCTGAGTGTCTACCCAGTCGAGATGGGCTTCTTCGTATTCTTCGAGCTCGGAGAGCAGCTCGCGGGAAACGTATTCCTGCACCGACTCGCAATAGGCGATGGCATCTTTCAACACCAACAACTGCTCCTCGACCTGCTGCTTGTCGCATTGCAGCATTTCCTCGGTGTTTTCACCGATACGCAAGCGATTGAGGTGCTGCAGGTTGGGCAGGCCCTCGAGAAACAGGATGCGTTCGATCAGCTTGTCGGCCTGCTTCATGTCCTTGATGGACTTCTTGTATTCGCGCTCGTCCAACTGATGCAAGCCCCAGTTCTTGAACATGCGGGCATGCAGAAAATACTGATTGATGGAGGTGAGCTCAATGCTCAGCACCTGATTAAGGTACTCAATGACTTTTTTGTCGCCTTTCATATCTGTCCCCCTTTGGATAATACGCCGATCATAGCCTCAAGTGAGCTTTTTTACAAACAGATAAGCACATAAGTTATTGATTTTACTTGCATAACGTAGTGTTAATAAGAACGAATCTGATTTGTAGCCAGTCTCGTCCATCGTGCCTGGTGGTTACTACAGAATAGCCGTATATCCGGTCGGCGCCTTGTGCAAACTGCCCACCTGCTGATGTGACTCCTGTAAACGAAAAGGGCTTCCCGAAGTGGGAAGCCCTTGAAGAAAACCTTTACTTGATCCAGATGGGGTTGGAGTAAGCCCGGTTGCCCTGCTTGTCTTCCACTACCCACTGCATCCAGGTACGTTTGGGCGGTACCGGCACCCCGGTTCTGAACCACTTGGCCCCGTTAATATTCCACCCGGCCACCTGTTTGCCGTCCAGCCAGACCTCGGCCTTGGCCAGCCCCACACCAGAGCGGAATTCAACCTGGGTTTCGCTGTAAGCCGTTGCCTCTCCGCCGAAGTTGGTGGTGATGGGGTAAACCTCGGGGCCAAAGCTGACAAAGCTGTGACCGCGGGCTGCGGCACTGGCGAAGTCGGCGGTAATACGGCCTTTGGGGGTATAGGCATAGAGCTTGCCGCTGTTACGGTTCGCATCTTTCAACAAGGGGACGGCATTCAGATAAACCCGCTCGCCCCGGTTCCAACGCTGGCGCATCATCGACAGATAGGACTCGAAGTTACCGGTCACCGGTTTCAGCTCAAACAACCCCACGTCAGCCTGAGGGCTGGAGGTGGTGTACATCTCTTTATCCGACAGCAGGTTGCCGAGAGAGCCAGCACTGAGCCAGGCGGTAAAATCATCATTCTGGCCTGCAGCATAAGAGCGACGCAGATCATCGGTTTCATACAATTCGTTCAAACTGTTCTGCGGCTGGGCCGCGGTCCAGTGGCTCTGCACCATGCGCGTCATGTCGTTATAACTGGGCAAGTCCTGGTTAACCGGCTCGTTACGCTGCAATCGATATCCGGCAAACAGGGTTTCCTTGACCGGGTCCAGCAACCTGGTACTGAGTTTGATCCCCGGGTAGTCTTTATCCACTTCGTAACGGCTCAGCAGGCGATGTCCGTTCCATTGGCGCGTCAGCTCAATCACCAGCAGCTCGGAGGTATGCTTGACCACCTCCAGTTTTTCAACGGCCAGCTCGCCCTCACCGGGCACAAAATCAACAGACTCGACAAGATCCGCGCCAAAGGCACCGTTTTCCACCATAGTCAGATCAACTATCCCGCCCTGGGCGATGGCAAAGGCAAAATGCGGGGTACGAACGGTCATATCATCGGCCCCGCGGGCATCCCCACCGGCTATCTGGGTTGGGCCACGCACCACTTCGATACCAGCAGGCGGTGCATTTTTTGCGGAGTTGGATGAACAGGCGGTCAGAACCATGGCGGCCAGCAGTGACAGGCCAAATTGATAAAAACGCATCTTGAAGAAACCCTGAATAAAGGAACGGCGACGGAACAGGAATTCTGACAGTTATTGACCAGAACTCAAGCTCCGCAAGAAGGAAGCCACGACCGTGAAACGGCACCAGCCCCCGTTAACTCTGGTATATCCGGCAACGGCCATGTGACAATTAGCCTGAGGCCGCGACGAACGGGGTCGCTCAAGGCTCGTCTTGCTCCAGCCAGGCCCTGGCATCCTGCAGGTGCTCGAAATACTGCACCTGACTGCTGAGCAAAAACCAGTCGACCACCATGGCCATCAGCTTTTCCTTGAGATCGATTCCCACTATCGCCAGCTTGCTGAATTCATCGCCATGCTTGCGGGTAAACTGAATGTCTTCCCACAGGGCTTTTGCCTCCCAGCTATTGAAGTCAATCATGTCTACCAGGGCCTTGATCCTGGGGCTGTTCATGCCGACCAGGGCCTGCTCAAGCTGTTGCTCCATGTCCCTGAAGTCGTCGTAGGCGATATCGCCATAAATCTTGATGGTGAGCCACAGGGTATGGTTATCCTGCTTGCTCATTTCGACGGACATGCCGTGTGCTTCCAACATAATACCTGCTCCCCATCTGTACCTCATGGCCATAATTATGGTCGCTACCGCCGCTTGCGCCTGTGGTTGTCGCTAAAAAGGAACTAAAAATGCCTGCTCGTCGATTTCAACTTGCCTGACAATCCCGTTGCAGGCAGCCTTGACGCGAATATTGGTCTCCTGGAGTTAAAGCCCGTGCGCAAAATAAAATATGTGCTGCTATTGCTGATCCTGTGCGCCGCTGGCTACGTCGTGGCCGCGCCCTGGTTAACCGCCTACCGGATCAGCGACGCCGTCGACCGACACGATAGCGTGGTCCTGGCCGAGCTGGTGGAATTCGACAGCGTGCGCCAGAGCCTGAAACAACAGCTGAACAGCCGGGTGTTGCGTGAGCTGGGCACGGATAACAAACAAAATCCCTTTTCCGCCCTCGGTGCCAGCCTGGCCAACATCATGGTAGATGGCTTGCTGGATACTTACATGACCCCGGCCGGCATAGAACGACTGATGCGGGGAGAAACGCCGGCGCCGGGTATCCCCGAGAGCAGCCCACCACAGTCTCCCGGTGATGAGGCCGGCCATGACCCGAACGATACAAAGAACCCACCGGAGCGTAAAACACTGTTTTCCGATGCCCGCATGGGCTACCAGACGCTGGATAGATTTGTGGTGACCGTGACCGATGAAAAGGGCAGAGAAGCCGACTTTGTACTGAGCCGGCGCGGCCTGGACTGGAAGCTGACCGCCATAGCACTGCCCCTGTAGTACTTCCCCTGTAGTGCTGCCGCCGCATTAACCGGCGTATCGCCAAATACGTCCCGGATCCGTCTGTTGGTGAAGACCCGGGCAGAGCCTGTGGATCGATGCCAGACTGATGATATGACCGGCGGGCCTGCCCGGGCTTCGCCGGCGCCATCTTGATCCAAGGAGAGTCATGCCATGCGTCACTGGTTCCAGTTTCCCATCCGTGAAGGCGACACCTCGCGCCAGGCCCACTGCGACATGCCGCCGGGAACCTTCGAACGAGAAATAGGCAAGGAGGGTTTTTTCGGCCCCGCCAGCCACATGTACCATAGTCACCCGCCCACCGGCTGGAGTGCCTGGGAGGGCCCGCTACGCCCCCGCGCCTTCGACACCAACAAGCTTCCGTCACTCGGGCCCAGTCCCTGGGATGCCACCCCGTTGCTGCACAACGCCAGCCTGCGGATACGACTCTGGCAGAGCGACAAACCGATGAATCATCTGGTGCGCAACGGCGACGGCGACGAATGTCTGTTCGTACATAAGGGACAGGGCCGGCTTTTTTGCGACTACGGTCATCTGAGCTTCAGCGAGGGCGACTACATCATATTGCCCCGCGCCACCAGCTGGCGACTGGAGATCGAACAGCCGCTTACCCTGCTGATGATAGAGGCAACCCACGGCTCCTACATGAATGCCGAGCGGGGGCTGGTGGGGAGGCACGCGGTATTCGATCCGGCCATACTCGAATATCCTCGCCTGGATGACGCCTTCAAGGCCCAGAGCGCTCAGCCCGGCGAATGGCAGGTGCTACTCAAGGCACGGGAGCAGATAAACCGCATCAGCTTCCCCTTCAATCCGCTGGACGCCCGGGGCTGGACCGGCGACCTGACCGTGTTCAAGCTCAACTGGCGCGATATTCGCCCGCTGATGAGCCACCGTTACCACCTGCCGCCTTCTGCGCACACCACCTTCGTCACCAACGACTTCGTGATCTGTACCTTCGTGCCCCGACCTATCGAGTCCGATCCCGGTGCACTCAAGGTGCCCTTCTACCACAACAACGACGATTTTGATGAAGTCATCTTCTATCATCAGGGCAACTTCTTCAGCCGTGACAATATAGAGGCGGGCATGATCACCCTGCATCCCTGCGGCTTTACTCACGGCCCTCACCCCAAGGCCTTCGCCGCCGGCGCCAGCCATGCCCGCACCGAAACCGACGAGGTCGCGGTAATGATCGACTCCCGGCTGCCGCTGGACGTGGCCGAGCTGCCGGACGGGGTGGAAAACATCGACTATGTTAATTCGTGGCAGGTGAAATCGTAGCGCCAAAAAAAAGCGTCGAATACATCAAGGAGACAATAGTGAAACTGGCTTCTCTGAAAAAAGATCGTGACGGCAGCTTGCTGGTGGTGTCTCGGGATCTGAGCCGGGCGGTAGCCGCAGACGGCATTGCTCCCACCCTGCAGGCGGCACTGGATTACTGGGCCGAAACCGAGCCGGCATTGCAGGCACTCTATCAGCAACTGAACCAGGACGCCTGTACCGACAGCTTCGCGTTTGACCAGGCCGCCTGCGCCTCCCCCCTGCCCCGCGCCTACCAATGGGCCGACGGCAGCGCCTATGTCAACCACGTTGAGCTGGTGCGCAAGGCCCGTGGCGCCGAGATGCCGGCCAGTTTTTGGACCGATCCGCTGATGTATCAGGGCATGTCCGACGGCTTTATCGGCCCGCGTGAAGACATTAGCCTGGCCGACGAGGCCTGGGGTATCGACTTCGAAGGCGAAATCGCCATTATTACCGACGATGTGCCCATGGGCTCCGGCGTCGAACAGGCCGGCTCTCATATCAAGCTGCTGATGCTGGTCAACGATGTGTCCCTGCGCAACCTGATCCCGGAGGAGCTGGGCAAGGGGTTCGGTTTCTTCCAGTCCAAGCCGGCGTCCTCTTTCTCGCCGGTGGCTATCACCCCGGACGAGCTGGGCCATGCCTGGCGAGACACCAGGGTGCATCACCGTCTGCGGGTTCATCTGAACGACGAGCTGTTCGGGGAACCGGATGCGGGCACCGACATGACCTTCAACTTCGCCCGGCTGCTCGCTCATGTCAGCTTCAACCGGGCGCTGTGCGCCGGCAGCATCATCGGCTCGGGCACGGTATCAAACAGAGATCGCAGTACCGGATCCTGCTGCCTGGCCGAACGGCGCATGCTGGAGATCATCGAACAGGGCGAAGCCCGCACGCCTTTCATGAAATTCGGCGACCGGGTGCGTATCGAGATGCTCGATGCACAGGGCCGGTCCATCTTCGGCGCCATCGATCAGCAGGTAGTGAAACATGAAACTCTATGATTATATGCGATCCTCCGCCGCCTACCGGGTGCGGATTGCGCTCAACCTGAAAGGCCTGACCTATGAAAGCGTCCCTATTTCGCTGCTGGAGGGCACCCAGTTGGGAGAACATTACCGGTCGCTCAATCCGACCGGTCTGGTACCCAGTCTGGATACCGGAGAAGGCATCATAGGCCAGTCGCTGGCCATCATCGAATACCTGGACGAATGCCATCCCGAGCCGGCCCTGCTGCCGGCCCCCCCGCTTGCGCGAGCCCGGGCCCGGGCGCTGGCTCTGCAGGTCGCCTGCGATATTCATCCACTCAACAACCTGCGGGTGCTCAAGTACCTGACCGGCGAGCTCGGGCACAGTGAAGAGCAGAAAACCACCTGGTATCACCATTGGCTGAAGCAGGGGCTGGCCCCGCTGGAGCAACAACTGAGCGGCAGCGCCACGCCGTACTGCTGTGGCGATAATCCGACGCTGGCGGATATCTGCCTGGTACCTCAGATCTATAATGCCCGCCGCTTCAAGCTGGACATGACGCCCTACCCCAGGCTCATCGCCATCGAACAGGCCTGCAACCGACTCGACGCATTTCGGCTGGCTCAACCGGAACAGCAGTCAGATCATTCTGGCTACCCCCTGACCAGGAGATGAACATGCCCCGACAACAGTCACTTTTGTGGCGCCCCTCTCCCGCCCGGATACAACGCAGCCAACTGCATGAATTCATGAAACTGGTCAACCGGTGCTGCCAACTCGAGCTGACCGACTATCAAGGCTTGCACGCCTGGTCGGTACAGGATAGTGCCTCCTTCTGGAGCCTGATGTGGGACTTCGCCGAGGTAGTGGGTGAAAAAGGTGAACAACCGGTACTGAACGCCGCCAGCGCCCGGGAAGCAGTCTGGTTTCCCGAGGCCCGGCTTAATTTCGCCGAAAACCTGCTGCGCCATGCCGCAGCACATCCGGATAAAGACGCGCTGCTGTTTCAGGCAGAGGGCCAGCACCGGCGGCGCCTGTGTTGGACCGAGCTGACCGAACAGGTCGCGGCCATTCGTGCCTGGCTGGAGCAATGTGGCGTCAAGCCCGGTGATGTGGTGGCCGGTTACCTGCCGAATCTGCCGGAAACTCTGGTGGCCATGCTGGCCACCACGGCACTGGGTGCAATCTGGACCTCGACTTCTCCCGACTTCGGCGCCGACAGCGTGATAGAGCGCTTCGGTCAGACCCGGCCCAAGGTGCTGTTCAGTGCCGACGGTTACCGTTACAACGGCAAGCTGCATGACTCCAGTAGCAAGGCCAGAACCATAGTCACGGCCATCGACAGCATAGAACACTGGGTACAGATCCCCTATATAGGCACGCCTCAGCTCACCCCGAGCGACGAGGTTCAACACTGGCCGGAATTACTGGCTCGCCACGCCGGACAGCCGCTGCGCTTTACTCCCATGCCCTTCAATGCACCGCTCTATATACTTTACTCCTCGGGTACCACAGGGCAGCCAAAGTGCATAGTGCATGCCGCGGGCGGAACCCTGCTCAACCACTTGAAAGAACATCGGCTGCATTGTGACATTCGTCCCGGAGACCGGGTGTTCTATTTCACCACCTGTGGCTGGATGATGTGGAACTGGCTGGTTTCGGCCCTGGCCGGCGGTGCCACCCTGCTGCTCTATGAGGGATCGCCTTTCTTTCCCGATGGCAAGGTACTGTGGGACTGGGCCGAACAGGAAAACATCACTCTGTTCGGTACCTCCGCCAAATACCTGGAAGCCATGGAAAAACAGCAAGTCCACCCGCGGGATCACCATTATCTTGGGGCACTGCGTACTCTGTGCTCCACCGGCTCGGCCCTGGCTCCCGAGCAGTTCGACTTTGTTTACCGCCGCATCAAGTCCAATCTGCAACTGGCGTCCATCGCCGGCGGTACCGATATCTGCGGCTGTTTCGTGCTCGGTAACCCCATCAGCCCGGTCTACCGTGGCGAGTGTCAGGGCATCGGTCTGGGGCTGGATGTGCGGGTATTCGACGAACAGGGCCAGCCGTTACTGGAGCAGCAGGGCGAGCTGGTCTGTTGCAACAGCTTTCCCAATCGTCCCCTGGGGTTCTGGGGCGACGATGGCCACCGCTACGATGCCGCCTACTGGCAGACCTATCCGGGTTGCTGGCACCATGGCGATCTGGTGGCGAAGACCGCCCACGGCGGTATTGTGTTCTATGGCCGCTCGGATACGGTACTCAATCCAGGGGGAATACGCATCGGCACCGCCGAAATCTATCGTCAGGTCAGCCGCTTCGAGCAGATAGTGGATGCGGTGGTGGTAGGCCAGCACTGGCGCTTTGATGAGCGAGTACTGCTGTTCGTCAAGCTGGCCGACGGCGAGACTCTGGACGGCGCCCTGAAAGCGGCCATTTGCCGACGCATTCGCAACCAGTGCAGTCCGCGTCATGTGCCGGACAAAATACTGGCCGTAACCGACATCCCCAGAACCAAGTCAGGCAAAATCGTCGAACTGGCGGTACGCAACGTGGTGGAAGGCAAGCCGGTGAAAAATATCGGCGCCCTGGCTAACCCTGAGGCGCTGACATTATTCAAAGACTTGCCAGAACTCACAGAGTGATTTCATGAAGCCGCCGCCACTATCTATGCCCGCTCCGACAGGCTCATCCCTCGGTCAGAGAGCCTATTCCATTTGACGAAATACGAATACACTGTTTGTCACTTGGGGACATCGCTGGGTAATACCCGCCACCGGCATCCTGTACGTAGCAGGTAGAACACGGCACACCACAGTTCGAACAGGCCAACCGTATGCGGATTGGTGCGTTTGTTGGCATTTTCCAGTAACGGCCTGATACTCTGAAAATGCTCTTTGGTCATGTCACCGGAATATTTTTTCGTTTCATCTTCCCAGCATCCGATATCCAGGAAAAATCTCAAACAGGTTGTCAGAAACAGTGAATAAAAAATAAAAGGCCTGGCGACACAATGTGCTTTCCAACTTAACCACATCAAAACTGGTGGTAGCCAATGGACCCACGGGGTATTTACTGTCATTATATTATCACTTTATAAAAATACGGAGCAGGATAATGGCTTATCCCGTTTTGATGCTTTGGGCTTTCTTTTGTGCCCTACAGGATGCTAACCAGAAGAAAATTTCCAATTATCTGACACTCCCTGCCTGTGCCATTGCCCTAGCCTGGATATTTATCAATGGTTTGACCATTACCGGCGCCCCACCAATACAAGCTGCTATCACTGTCATATTCACCTTACTTATTACCTTGCCAGGATATTTGTCGGGAAAGCTGGGGGCAGGTGATGTGAAAATGCTGTTAGCCCTTTCTCTCGCTACCGATCAAATGCATCTTTTATGGACTGTCGCCCTGGCCGGTCTGACGATGCTACTCTGGGCCCTGAGTATCAACAAAACCTGGCAACTGGTGCCGGAATACTTGAGAAATAAAGTAAATCATTTATCGCCAGGACATATAAAATCCCCCCCTTATGCTCCTTTTGTTTTTTCCGGTTTTTTGTTTTCATCCTGGTTACTAAAGTAAGGATTCATCTTGAAGAACTGGCTTCGATCCGGCAAAAAAAAACCTGTCGACAGGGTGATTGCTGAGCACTCACACCCAGGTGTTATTTTACACCTTAATGACGAGTGCCACATATTAAGTATGTATGGCGCACTTACCTCTCTTTTCCCCTCAAATTGTCAATCGCTGAGCGACATCATTGCCACGCCCTTGATTGACAGCCAACCTCATCAATGGCTGGGGCAACACCTGTCCTTCTCCCTGAGAACTAAAAACAAACAGCTCATCCATATGCAGGGAAGCCTGCACGAGACAGATGACAACTGGAAGCTAATACTCATTGACAACACAGAGTCGGTAACCCGAGATAAAAAGAGGGAATTAAAATTGAAGCTGCTCACCGGCACCATGAGCATTGCTGACAAGATAATAAAAAGCACACCTGATCGCATGCCGGAAACCTTGTCAGAGGGCCTGATCGAGCTTACAGAATTGTTACATGTCCCCGGAATTTCGGTGTTGACAAGAAATAACAAGAACCAATGGTCATTTTATCAGCAACTTCATCTCTCAAACTCTTGTTTTATTTATCTGGACAACAAAGAGCTCTCAAGGCTACTAGACAGAGAAAACAATAAAAATCTGGTCAGGGTACCCACTGGAATAACACATAACAATAATTTTACCTGCATCGCTATTCCATATCATGGACAACATGAGGTGAATGCCTGGTTATTAGTAAGTCTATTACCACCGACAAGAAACAAAGAATTCATCAACGAAAAGTATTGGAACCACATTGCCAACACTTTATTGGCGGCTGTAATTACTAAAAAAAATGAAATGCACCACCTAAATGAGAAAGCTAGAAGTCACTGTATTTCTCAGTCACATGGTGTTTTTTGGTGGGAATATAATATTGAAAAAGACATATTCCAGTTCTCTGAGCAAATGCAGATAAAACTGGGGTTCATGGGAGACTGCACACGCAGTGAGTTATTTCAGCTTGTTTATCCTGCAGATTTGGATGAGTTCAGAGATCGACTGATTGATACATCTACAAAAAAACTTCCCTTTCAACAAAATCTACGGCTCATGATAGAAGGGACCGAACAGTGGTTTCAATTTAGTTTCACTCCCCAACCTGTTAGAGACTCACATTCTATTATTGGCAGCTTGATCAATATAGACAAGATACTATTTCATGAACAGGAAGCCTTAGCTGCCAACGAACGTATACGCTCATTGGTAGCCAATGCACCCGCTATCATTTATTTTCAAAAGTATCATGATGGGGCATTGATAAATGTATTTTTCAGCAACAGCCTTGGCACTTTACTGGGGTGGGCCCCCGAGGAGTTCAATAACGAGTCGTTATTAAAATGCATTCATCCTGATGATAAGGATATATTTTACAAAAAAAACAAAACACTACTTAAAGATGGAATCGTGAGTTGCAACTATCGTCTCATTGATACCAACGGAAAGTATCACTGGTTTATCGATGAGGCCAAATTATTACATGATCAATGGGGGAAACCTCAGGAAGTGGTCGGCCTATATATAGATGTTACCGACGCCACTGTCACCAGTGATAAGCTGTCTAAAAGTGAAGAAAGGTATCGAGTTCTGGTAGAAGACTCGCCAGCAATTATTTGCAGATACAATACGAATCTAGAGCTCACCTTTGCCAATAATCTCTTTCTTTCGTATTTAGGTATCAATTCAATCTCTGAAAAAAATATTAATCTTAAACAGTACTTATCAGAAGAGCAATTCTCTTCTTTCCGTAAACGTATAGAATCCCTTTCCATCGATGATCCTATTATGAATGCCGAAATATGTCTCCACCTCCCAAACAGGGAGCCGATATGGGTTGTATGGGCAGAGCGAGGAGTCTTTGATGATAATGGAAAACTCCACGAGATCCAGGCTGTTGGACGTGATAACACCGAGGTATATAAAGCCAGGCTTGATATGTACCAGAGCGCAAAGATGGCTATTATAGGCGAAATGGCCACAACCCTGGCTCATGAAATGAATCAACCCCTTAACGTAATGAGAATATCGCTAACCAACCTGCTGAGAAAAATAAATAATGATGGATATAACAAGGAATATGTCAAATCGAAACTGAACAGAATAGAAGAGCAGATAGTAAGGAGTTCAAAGATAATAGAGCATCTCAGGTTCTTTGGTCGACGCTCGGCACTCGAGATGACCCTTTTTAACCCACAGCATGCCATCGATGGGGCTCTCTCTCTAACTCGGGATACTTTGATAAATAATTGTATAGATATTCACATTTCCAGCAAACCATCCCCTATGATAATGGGACACCATGATCAGCTTGAACAGGTATTGATCAATCTGCTTGTCAATGCAAAAGATGCCATAGTTCAGCGTCAGGAAAAAGAGCCGGGGTTTCAGGGCCAAATCGACATCACTACATATCCGTCAGAAGGCAGCCTCATCATTCAGGTTGAAGATAACGGTGGCGGCATACAGAGTCATCACTTGGAGCATATTTTTGAGTCTTTCTTCACTACCAAGCCGCCAGGCAAAGGAACCGGCCTGGGCTTGCCCCTTAGCTTTGGCATAATCAGACAAATGAACGGCAACCTGACAGCGGAAAATACTGACAATGGCGCAATTTTTGTAATAAAAATACAATTAAAGAACAAGTAAAAGCACAGCATTTCACAACAAAGGGGCTGATTCCAGTTTTTTGACCTAGAGTATTTTATATATATCCATAAAGAGTTATAGTTTAAAAAATATAACTCTTTATGGATATATATATGGATGTTTCCATGGACAAGGTTCAGTTCAATAGCATATTGATCGTTGACGATGAGCCCCTGATCGGTGAGGAACTATGCGAGTTCTTCACCGATCAGGGATTCAAGTGCATTTCTTGCTATGAAGCCGAAAGTGCCATCCGCTTGTTCAAGCACCACAAAGATATTTGTATCGTACTCAGCGACCTGCATATGCCAGGGAAGAACGGGCTGGAATTGCTCAAGATCTTGTTGAATCAGGCAATGGAAGAGCAGAGACCACTAAAATCAGTGCTGTTTACTGGTCGCTCCGAAAAAGAGGACGTGATAAGCGCACTGCGAGTCGGTATCTCCGACTATTACGCCAAACCGTTAGACATGGACGAAGTATTACACGGGGTCGAAAGACTCAGAGACTGTATCCAGCAGGAAGCAAGCCCTCTTTTCATCCAACAAATCAACAACAAACTTCACCAGCTATCGGACTTTATGGACAGTCTTAAGCAGGATGTTTCATTGTTACAAAATACGACCCCGACGGCAGATCCTGAAGCGCCGGCGGGTCACCGTTCGGTAGCCGGCCAGGCAATACTGGACAAGTTGTCGCCACGCCAGCAATCGGTAGCATTGCTCATCGGCAAGGGCATGACAAATTACCAGATAGCCCTGAGCCTGGGGATCAGCGAAAATACCGTCAAGCTCTATGTATCCCAGACACTTCGGCTTACCAAGATGCGTAACCGTACCCAGCTGGCCTTGTCTCTGTCGGGAGAATAACCTCAGTTATCAATGCTACCCTCAATTCCCTGCTCAAAAAAGTCTGGTATGGGGTGTTCATAACTTTCCAGCCAACGCCGATTTGCGAGTTCCCGCTCGGCTGGCGTTGCAGCTTGGCTGTATCTGGAAGCGGCATTTCCTTCCCTCTGTAACTGTAACCATCGCTCGGTCTGCGGACGGGGCTCGGTGCCAATAGCACGCCCCTGAGCGAGTAAACTGTTCGCGGTTACACTGGCAGAAACCACCATCAGCACAGCACCGACCAAATACCCGTTAACGCTCATAATGACTCCCTCAGTTTTTCGTTGTGCCATGACACGGGGAGCGCACTCCCCATAAACCTAAGCCTGTCACCTTACAATGATGGGCACTACAGGCTGAGAAGCTGCCTCTATCCGCTGCACGCCCTGCACACGAGAGACTCCGACAGACATGGCTTGCAGCGAAGAGACAGCCGCAGTCTCAGCCTCGATTCCCTCTTCGTTGGGCTGCAGCGCAAGCGCCGGTGCATTACGTTCCATCACAGAGATAGCCCGGGGGGCAAGGGTCCCGCGGACGAGCTGCCTTTGGCCATCTTCCAGCTTCATCGCCTGAGCCCGGCCGAGCGCAGCCTGATATTGGCCACTGCTCAACTGGTAGCGGGATGTCAACTTTGCCGCTGCGTCGAAGTTATCCTGATAGAGCACCAGCGCCAGCAAATTGCGCAGCGCCCTCTGTTCCCCTTCGTTCAGTTCAATGGCGGTAAGAAATTCAAACCGCGCCTCATCCAACTTGCGCTGGTTCATGTAAACCACGCCCAGATCATTGCGCATGGCTTCATTGGTTGGCTCCAAACCGATAGCCTGCTGCAAGTGTTGCAGCGCTGCTTTATTATCGTTCTGGAGCACGGCCATCTGCGCCAGGCCATGATGCCCTTCAGCCACCAAACAGGTATCGAGCAGGCTCTGATAAAGCCCCTCCGCCTCGGGACGACTCAGCAGGCGCAAAACCTGCGCCTTGCCCAGACGCGCTTCGGGCAGTTCCGACGGCAGACGTTCGAGATTGGCCAAAGCGGCATGAAGCCGCTTGCCCGCCACCATTTCCCTTGAAAGATTCAAGGCCAATTCCTGATCCCTGATTAGCGGCTCACAAGCTCGGGGCTTATTCTGTGTCTGATTGATCAGATAAGGTGAACTGTCGGATAATTCATTCACCTTGCTGGCCGGTGTTGACACACAGCCACTCAACACGCCGGCAATCAACACCAGCCCAGTTACTCGCTTCATCCCATCTCCCCAAAGGCCCTGATAATCGCAAGAAAGCCAGGGCCCGCTAAAACAATCAATAAAGCCGGAAACAAAAGACCTACCATTACAATCGACATCTTGGCAGACATTTTAGATATTTTTTCTTGCAAGGCCGTAATACGCCGTTCGGTCAACAGTTCCTTCATGGCATGCAACGATGCCATGGCTCCACTACCCTGACGGGAAAGCTGTTCAAGCACGTTAAAACAGTCACTCACTTCATCCACATCAACCAATTGAGCAGTACGACGCAGCTCACCCTGTAAATCCAGGCCGGCATCCACCCGTTGTAGCAACAAACGTAATTCGGTCGAAAGCTCAGGCAAAACATGCTTTCCCTCGACGGCCAGCATTCTTATGGCCTGTTCCACGACCATGCCCACCTCGAACAGGATACGCAGCAACGGCAGAGCGGCTTCGACTTCTTCGGCCAGTTTTTGCCGCCGCCGCTTCACCGAGCCGGCCAACATACGCTTCGGAATAAGGTAACCGATACCAAATACAAACAGCAGTGTCAGCCAAGACGTCCCGCCAGTTCCTTGAAACAACAAGCTGGCCAGTTGGACAAGGGCGACCAGGCTAATCGGCAGACCGAATTGAATAGCCACAAACAAGGCTTTCTGGCTGTTCTTGCGCCAGCCAAGCTGTTCCAGCAGCCTCAATGTTTCAACATCGAGACTGAGGCCTTTTCTGCCAAGCCGGCTCTGGCCGAACTCATTCAGCAATCGTTCTTTGTCGACCTCTGTCCTTTTACCAAGCCGATGATTTACCGAACGGCGTTGCCGCCGGTCCTGAACCAGTAATACCAGCAGCAGAATGGCCAAGCTCAGTTGCAATAAAGAACTGACGATAAAGGCATTCATATCAGATACTCCTCAGCATGCGCCACAGGGCTAATAAGCCCAGTATCTGAAAAACAAACGCACTCAGCAGCACCAGTTTTCCGGATGGATCCTGCCATAGCCCCATAAAGAAATCCGGGCTGGAGATAAAAATATACGCCGCCAGCGCTACCGGTAGCCCTCCCAGCACCAGGGCACTGATCCGGGTTTCACCCGTCATCGCTTTCAGTTGTCTGCTGGCCTTGTCTTTTTCTTGTATCTGCGAAATCAGGTTGCCCAGCACTTCGACAGCATTGCCGCCGTACTTCTGGTTTACCCGGATGGCCAGAGCCAGCAACCGGAACTCTGTTCTATTGTAGAGTTCGGCAAATCCCTCCATTGCCTCTTCCAGGCTACCGCCTCGCTCAATGAAACGCTGGCTCCGCCCAAGAGCCTGGTGTAAAGGAGCTGGAGCGGCAGCCACCGCCAACGACAATGCCTCCGCCAACGTCCGCCCGGACTTCAAACTGCGGATCATATGATCCAGCATGGCCGGTAACTGTACTATCATCTTGCTTACCCGGCGCCGGAAGCACCACCCCACGTAAAGCCGGGCAGCCAGTAATAACAAAACCCCGCCGCCCAGAGCAGCCAGGCTTCCCCAGATGATATACAGCAGCAGCAGACAGCCAGTGAATAAACCACTCAGCAACCATACCGATACGGGAGACAGCTGAAAACCGGACTTTAACAGGGTCCTGTCTATCGAACCCAGCGCTTTCGGATCCGATACGCGGGCTTGCATCAGTCGTCCGGCAACAGACTCGGCCCTCGCTTTCAGCCTCGCCTTACGAAACAGCACAAATGATCCCAGCAACAATATCAGAGCCAGCACACCCAGCAGCAGCGGCATCTCCATAAGTCTCTCAATCCTGATTACGCTTCATGGGTTTCAAAAAATATTCTGCAACTTTTCGCCACCCGGATTAACCGCTTCCCGCACAAAGGTGCGGGCCCCGTCACGCTGTAATTTAAACAGGGTATTGGTGACATACTGATTGTCCCGCAATGCAACGACTTCCAGGATTTCGCTGATACAACGGCGACCGTCCGCCAGCCTGACCAACTGAATGACGACGTCAATGGCCGAACAAATGGTCTGGCGCAAGGTACGTTCAGCCACCTGCAGCCCGGACATGCCCACCAGACTTTCCAGGCGAAGCAAGGCATCCTGGGCATTGTTGGCATGCAATGTGGTCATGGAGCCGTCGTGGCCGGTATTCATGGCCATCAACACGTCCAGTACTTCCCCCCCACGGATTTCCCCCAGGATGATGCGGTCCGGGCGCATCCTGAGTGCATTGCGCACCAGATCCCGGGCCGCAATTTCTCCGTAGCCATCGGCGTTGGGGGGGCGGGTTTCGAGCCGCACCACATGCTCGTGCTTCAATTGCAATTCGGCCGTATCTTCAATCGTCACGATACGCTCGGCCGGACAAACAATCTGACTAAGCATGTTCAGCATGGTGGTTTTTCCGGTACCGGTACCACCACTGACCAAAATGTTGCAACGCCGCGTCACCGCTAATTCCATGAAATTCAGCATGGCCTTGTCGAGCGATCCCGATGCCAGCAGGTCGGCACTCTTGAGCATATCCTGACGGAACTTCCGCACCGACAGAGAGGGCCCGTCAATGGCCACCGGCGGGATCACCGCGTTGATCCGGCTGCCGTCTGGCATGCGGGCATCCACCATAGGAGAAGACTCATCCAATCGACGGCCGACCGGCGCCAGGATCCGCTGGATCACCCTTAACAGATGTGCATCGTCGATAAAGCGTAAATCGCTGCGGTGCAAAGTCCCCTTCCGCTCAATAAAGATCCGGTGTGGCCCATTGACCAGGATCTCCGTTACGGAAGAATCGCGCAGCAGTACCTCCAAGGGACCAAACCCCACCAGTTCGTCCACCAGCTCTTCCGTCAGCTTGTCCTGCTCGTAGCGAGACAGCGGGATATGGCGAACCTTGGTATACTCCCCTACCCTGGTGTTTACAAACTGCACCAGCAGGTGGCGGCTGCTGTCCAGCAGGTGGTCGGGCTGTTCTTCCAGCGCATCGATAATGTAGCGATGCAGGGCCCCCTTCAGCAGAGGAGCATGATGGCTCTGGTGGCCTTCTTGTCCAAACAGCGGCTCATGACTCATGACACGGCTCCCACCAGACGTTGCAGCCAGCCTTTATCCTGATTGGCGCCGCTGCTGTTTTTGGCAACCTGGGTGGCCAGCTGTCCGAGCGACTTATTCAGCGGATCTCTCGGCTCCAGCCTATCCAGCGGCTGGCCGTTGTTCTTCACCTTGAGCCTGGCCGACAGGCTTGCGGGCAGGCTCGCCGCCAACGGCAACCCGAAGGCGGAAGCCAGTGTGGCGGCATCAGGTGCCACCTGCTTGATATAACGATCCACCACCAGCCCGGCCTGCTCCAGGCGCATCCCCTGCTCGCGCCAACTGCCGAGTACTTGCAGATTGCGCTTGCAGCAGGCAACGCTTTGATCCACATACCAATACACCTGCTGACACTGGTTCACCAGGGTGCGCAGCTGTTCGCAATCACTCTGACCAACCAGATTGATCACCACATGATCAAAGTGCTGACTCAAGGCTCCTTTCAGCAAATAAAGCTCGGTTGAAGGCACCTGGTTGAATGCCGGATCTTCCGCTCCCAGCGCCAGCACATGCAGGCCTCCATCATGCCGGTTGAAGGCACTTTCAATCAGGTTGCCGTCCAGCCTGCGCAAGTTACGCAGGGCATCACCAAAGGAAAAACCGGACGGCAGCCCCAGTATTTCCAGGCTCTCGCCGGCAGGCCAGCCAAGGTCGAGCAACAGCACCCTCTTCCCTTTCTTTTGCAGAGAATATGCAATATGAGCACTGACCAGGGCGGCATCCGGATCTGGTTGCACCCCGTACAGCAGCGTCAGGCTGTTATTGTGCTTTTGCAGCGGCACCACCGGCGCTCGCTGGCTGAGCCGGCGCACCAGCCCCATGACCTCACTGCTGCGCATACCGTACACGATAAAATCCCGGGCACCGGCACGCATCGCATTAATGACCAACTGATTGTCCAGACCATCACCCAAGCCGACCACCGTCAGCAAGGGACGGGCCTCGAGCAACCCTTCAATCAGGCCGCACTGGCTGGTCATGTCTTCCGGATCCAACCCCACGAAGATGATGCCGGCTTCGGTAATATCGATAAGGCCGAGGATTTCATCCAGCCGATCGTTCACCGCCAGCACCTGGCCCGGCTGCAAGGTGGACTGCAGCCATTCCACATCCGTTTGATTGGAGGAATAAACAAGAAAAGTCTGTTCCATGGTCATCCTCCTTATCGGGACAGTCCGTTATGCATGCCGAAATCACCGCTCTCCAGAAACAGCAGCTCAAACACGTTGGGGTTATATTGACGCAAACGCTCTCCCGGCAGCTCCGGCAGGCGGGCCTCGGCGGCCAGCGGCCATATCAGGTGCGGCGTGACTATCATCAGCAACTCCTTTTCTTCCCGTTCGATACGGGAGGAACGGAAAAAGCCGCCCAGCACGGGAATGTCCCCCAACCCGGGCAACTTGTCGACGTCCGCATAGTTGCGGGCGCTTATCAAGCCACTGATAACAAAGCTTTCGCCGCTGGCCAGGGCCACGCTGGTATCGGTACGGCGCACATTTAGCGAAGGCACTGTAGTGCCGGCAATAGAAACACCTGTATTGAAATTCAGTTCGCTGACTTCCGGAGCCACTTTCAGCAATATCCGGTTTTCATCGACCACGGTCGGTGTCAGCGTCAGCCGTACCCCGAACTCCTTATATTCGATGGACACAGAATCACTGCCACTGCTGGGTACCGGCACCGGAAACTCTCCGCCGGCCAGAAAGCTGGCACTTTGTCCGCTCAGGGAAACCAGGCTGGGATTGGCCAGCGTATAGGCAAAATTACTGTTTTCCAGGGCATTCAATACCCCCAGAATTTCCCGGCTGCCGCCGCCCCAAGCAATATTGAAGCCGCTGTTTTGCAAAGGGACCGGGGTGGCGCTGCCATCAGGCAGCAGGCCACCAAGACCCACGCTGCCGGTAGTATTGCCCGGCGCGCCAAACAGAAAACTGCCACGCTTGCCAAACAACGACACTCCCACGTCCTTCAACTTGCTTCGGTTAACCTCCACAAAGCGGATATCGGTCTGTACCTGGCTGGGCAACGCCGCCGTGTGGCCGGCCGGTAACACGGAGGGTAACAGCGCCTGGGTCGCCAGGCCTTGCACAAACACCATACTCGGCCGCGGAGTGGCCGAGCAACGGGTCCAGATATTCAGATTGGTTACCCCGCTGTTGACACCGCTGAGCAGCACAGCACTACGATCGACGAGTCGCACATCGGCCACCTTGGGATCCCCCACCGCCAGGCGGGTCACCGGCACCGGCAGGCGGAGTTCCTGTTGCATTCCCTGATTGATTTCGATCACCGCAGGCACCGATGACAAGGCCGCACAATTGTTGGCACTGGCATCAAGCGGCACCCATAAGGCCAACACGGCCACCCAGCTCAACGGAGAACATAGTGAAGAAGAAATAGCTCGTTTCATGATCTGCTCTACTGTTTAAGGAGTCTGCCGGGATACTTCCGGCCCACGATGAATGGTTACGCTGGATGCGCGGCGAGCCCGTACCGCCGGTCTGGCCTGGCGCAAAGCCAGCGTTTCAAACTGAAACAGCTGCCGCTCCATTTCCTTGATTTCGTTGTCTTCAATACCATTCCTGTAATAGCCGGCCAGGCGCTGCTCGCTGGCACTGCGCACGGCCAGTCGCAGGGTTCCAACCTGGGAAGCAAGCATGAAACGGGTCAGCAGAGGAGCCGGTACCGCCAACACCGCTGTGCTGGCCGGCCGTTGCCGGCGGGCCTTGTCGTCATCCGGTGTCGGGTACAACGCCGGCTCTCCGCTGACGGTAACCGACACGTGCTCACCGAAGCTCAACACCCGTAACGCCGGCACCACCACCTGGGCGGTTTGATTCCGGTTTCGGCCGGTTTCACGCAGGTAGAGCAGTACATCGACGTAATCACCGGGGCTGATAAAGCCGCCGCCGCCAATGACCTCATCGACGGCGATGGCCAGGGCTCGTTCTTTATCACCAATAAGACGGGCCAGCGGGCCGCCGGCCTGGAGCAAAGACTGATTCAAGATGATGCCGGCCGGCAGCGCCTGCCAGACATGACGGCCGATTAACGACGAGGGATCGGAAAAGGTATCGGGAGGGGCTATTTTCAGCTGCTCCGTCGCCAAATGCTCGGCGGAAATCACTTCGAAGGGTTGCAGCGGTTTTGCCAGTACCACCACCGGGCTGCGCTGCTCTTCATCTACTCGCTGCACCAATTGTTGCGGAATGCCTGGCTCCGGTTCAGTAACGAAAGTCCGTTCCGATACCACCGGCTGCTCTGCCTCCGCCATCTGGTTGCTGATCTTGATACCCTGATATCCGGCCACCACGGCTCCCACCAGCAGCATACCGGCCAACACCAGGGTCAGTCGACTGTTCATCCCGTGCTCCTTGATTTGGTATTGTTATCGACATAGCAGAGCATCCATATGCAACGAGATATGAGTCAGTCGGTATGGAATGCGAATATCACTATTTATTAACGACAGCTTATTCACTAACGACCACGGACCAGAGAGCAAAGTAGACCAATTTTATAATCTTGACAGCACTGGCGCCAGAAAATATAGACTAAATAAAAGTCTAACTTAAAAAAGCGCCTTGAAACAGTCACTTCCTGTATTTACCCGTTAATTTTTAGTATCGAGACGGCGCAAGCGCAATGTCTTCCCTCACATCTTGGGCAGGCATCACAAGATGAAAAACAATAGGAGTACTAATACTTTATATATATTTACTATTAAAAAAAACAGGCTAGCATTCATTGGAGCGACCCAGCCAACAGCCTTAAAAAACCTAATAAACCTAATAACAGCAAGGGCATAAAAATGAATGACATATTCATCAAGGGATGCATCAACCTTCACATAAAGATAAAGCAGCTTCTGCAACGGGAAGACGGCGCTTCGGCCATCGAGTACGGCATCATCGCCGGATTGATTGCAGTGGGAATTATCACCTCCGCAAGTGAAATAGGAGTTAAATTAGCCGAGTTCTTTGCAGATATCAGTACAAAAATTGGTGCCGCTCCTCCAACATCTCCAGATCCTAATTGATTATTACCATTTCTAACACTAAACATTTCCTCATTAAAATCGATTACTTACAGCATAAATAAAAAAGAAGCCTGAATGGCTTCTTTTTTATTTTCCGAAACATCACAAGTTGTAACTGACATTAAACCTGAATCTGGGATCCCGATCACCGCTGTCGATGGCCCTGTCGCCAAAGGGCCTGGCCGCTTCCAGGGTCAGATTGTAATGCCGTTGATCGCTGAAACGCACCCCCAGGGCATAGGAGCCCAGTTCGGCATCCTGCCCGCCATTGCCGTTATCAGACGCCCGGGCGGTGTCCAGCGCGCCATAAGGCTGTATCAGTTGCAACCAGTGTGCCTGCGGATAGAAACGGTAGCCCAGCTCATAGCCCAGACCCCAGCCCCTGTCGCCTTCGGCCTGATCGGAAGGATAACCGCGGCCAAAGCTGCGACTGCCAAATACCGCCCTTTCACTACTGGGCAACTCGTCACCCGACCAGTAGAAGGCACCGGACAGCACGCTTTGCCAACGCTCGGCGAACAGGTTGGTTTGCATGCCGCCTATCCGGAAACGCAGAAAATCCACATCCTTGTCATCGTTCAGGCTGCCATCCAGCTGCCGGATTTCGCTGTCGGCCCCCAGAATGTCCAGCCCCTTGTAAACACCGCCGCTCAGGATGCGTAACTGATCTTTTTCCGCCAGTTTCCACTCCCCTTCCAGGGCGATGGCCCTGACCTGGCTGCTGATTTCGGCCCGAGTACCGGCCAGCGCTGCCGGCTCTCGTACAGAGAAGGTACGCTCGTCGTTCACCGCATAGATGCGACCACCGGCGGTCAACGACTCCCTGGTTGTCAGCTTGACGGGATGGGTGACGCCAACGGATAAACGGTCGTTCTTGCGCTCTTCCTGCGCCTTGACGTCGATCGAACCGATATTGCCGAGTATGTCGAGCTCCTGCTTTTCGCTGCGGTAGGCGGAGGCAAAGGCGTTGACCCTGGTGCCCTTGTCGCCCACAAACTGGCTGTAGTCGATGCGGGCATAGCGTTCCTTGTCATTACCGGGAGGCAGCATGGTGGTGACCTTGACCTGTTCGCCCGCCGAAGTATGGGAATTAAGTCCGGCGGAGACCACCAGCTTAACATCGTCATGGTTGTCAAGCTCGAGCCCGGAGCTCACCGCTACCGCTTGCCGGCTGGCCTCGATAATCAGGGTAACGGCGCCATCGGTCGTGGTGGGAAGAGGTGCACTGGTCTTGACCTTGACACCGGGCAACTGGGACATCAGGGCGGTATAGCGCTCGAAGGTCTCTCTGCGCAGGGGCCTTTCATTCACGATTTGGGCAGCAAACTGCCTAATCAGCTCGGACACGGCGCCAACATCACCACGCAATTCATGGTCGGCCACGTAGCCTTCTACCAACACAATACGAACCTGACCAAAACTCAGGTTCTGAGCCGGAATAAAGGCATAAGAAAGGGCATAGCCGTCGTCTTTATAACGCCGGGTAATATTACCGGTCAGACCGGCCAGTTGCTTCAGCGTTACCCGTTTGCCGATAAGCGCTGAAAAGGGTGCCGCTATTTCGTCAAAAGGATAGACAGACCCCCCTTCAATCAGGACATTGTCCAACTGGATCAGGGTATCCGATGACAGGGTCTGGGTCTGCCCCCTGGTTGGCAGCGATGTCCGAGCCCCCGATGGCTGATAACGTTCTGCACTCAGATCCAGGCTGGGCAAAACGTTGTCAACGTTATTACTGTTCAGATAAGCCGGTACTTCAGCCATGGCCGACACCAGGGGCAACAAGGCCGCCCCCGGGATCAGCCAATGGTAAAAAGATCGCATTAGGCAAGCTCCCGAATATGAAGCCTCCTCTCAAAGAGGCAATAATGGAACCATTATTAGAATAACACTGTCATTTTGCAAGCAAGCTATCGCATCTTGAATGGGCAATATGAATGAAGTCATCACTGTCTTGGGAAAACATAAAAAATGCGGCTCGGGCAACCCCAAAACCGCATGCAACTTACGCCACAAGAAAAGAATGATCCGGAGGATCTGGCGCTGTTATTATTTTTTGCCGCCCAGCAGACCTCCCACCAGGCCGCCATTTTCATCACCGGCCAGCAGACCGCCGGTCAGACCGTCCACGGTGCCGGTGACCCCCCCCAGCAGACCACCATTCTCACCACCACCGGTCAGGCCACCCAACAGGCCGCCATTCTCACCGCCGCCCAGCAGGCCACCGGTCAGACCGTCCACTGTGCCGGTGACACCACCCAGCAGACCACCATTCTCACCGCCGCCCAGCAGGCCGCCGGTCAGACCGTCCACGGTGCCGGTGACACCACCCAGCAGACCACCATTCTCGCCGCCGCCCAGCAGGCCGCCGGTCAGACCGTCCACGGTGCCGGTGACACCACCCAGCAGACCACTTTCGCCGCCGGTCAGGCCACCCAACAGGCCGCCATTTTCACCGCCGCCCAGCAGGCCGCCGGTCAGACCGTCCACGGTGCCGGTGACACCACCCAGCAGACCACTTTCACCGCCGGTCAGGCCACCCAGCAGGCCGCCACTCTCGCCGCCGCCCAGCAGGCCGCCGGTCAGACCGTCCACGGTGCCAGTGACACCACCCAGCAGACCACTTTCGCCGCCGCTCAGGCCACCCAACAGACCGCCGTTGTCGCCGCCGCCCAACAGATCATTGACGATCAGAGTAAGGGGAGTAACAGCACCATGCCCACCAATAAGCGCATCGGTTAATTCACCCACGGGTTGCAGGGCGCCATTGGTGCCGGTCAGGCCTTCTACCGTCGTGGTTATCGGCGTCAACAGACCGTTTTTCGGCCCCAGAATGCCATTGGCCAAATCGCTTACCGGCGCCAAAGCAGTATTGCTAACCAGGTTCGAAACGGTACCCTGAGTATGAGTGACGGTACCAGTGCCCATATCACCCGAGGCCAACTCTGTGGTCAGTCCGTTCACGGCACCATTAACACCGTGAACAACCCCGCCAAGGGTATCGGTAACCGGTGCCAGTGCCGGATTGCTCAGTACTTCATTGAGGGTGCCGACAACCGGACCAAGCGTGCCATCTTCACTCAACAGGCCATTGGTAAGACTGCCCACCGGCTCCAGTACACCACCGGTGCCGGTCAGGCGATCCAGTTGCCCAGTAACCGGTGACAGCAAACCGTTCTCGGGACCGGCCAGGTTATTGACCAGATCATTAACCGGAACCAAGCCACCTTCGACGCCGGTCAATTGGCCGACTACTCCCTGTACATCCGCCACCGAGCCAGTTCCCACCGTGCCTTCGGTAAGTACATCGTTGACCAGTCCCACCACGGGAGAAAGGGTACCTTCTGAACCGATGAGTCCGTTGGTCAGAGCGCCCACCGGAGCAAGTAAACCGTCAGTTCCGGTCAGCTCATCAACCAAGCCGGTCACCGGAGACAGTAGGCCGGTTTCGCCATCCAACAGGTTATCGACCAGATCGCCGGCCGGGGCGAGAACACTGTTATCGGTGAGATCACCGCTCAGATCCTGCGTGCTGACAACCAGGCCGGAAAGCTCGGAATCATCATCGCCCCCGCCATTACCATCGCCGCCGCCATTACCATCACCGCCGCCGTTACCATCGCCGCCGCCGTTACCATCGCCGCCGCCGTTACCATCGCCGCCCGGCGCAGTCGGATTACCGTTATTGTTTTTTGCCAGATCAGTACCGACGCTGCCGGCACAACCGGTCATGACACCCAACGAAAGTATTAATGCCAAAGCCGTACTATGTTTAACAGTCGAACGTCCTTTGAATTTTTTCATCGTTATCATCCCGTGTATTTTGTAAGCCGACTGACACCGTCATTGGTTTATTGTTAAAAACCATAAGCACCATTAAATACAGGAAATAAAGAATCAGCAATTCTCACATTGGTATTAATCAGTCTTGATAATGAAGAAATAATAAAAGCATTAATACCAAAGGCCTATACTTGTTCTAAAAAAGTACAGAGAGAAATATTATCACAAGACAAGACATAGCTTACCGTCATTCATGACCATATAATGAATACCAATTATGGTCATAAAGAAAATAATAACGGAGCACAGGAATGCGCCAAAAAAATGACACACCTAATAAACGGAAATTACAGGACGGTGCTGCCAGCATCGAATTTGCCATCATTTTTGTGCTAATGTTCGGGCTGTTCTACGGCCTGGTCAGCTATGCAATACCGCTGATGCTGGGCGCCGCCTACCAACAGCTTTCCGCCGAGGCCGTACGCCAGGCGGTAGCTACACCCAACATTTATTACTACCAGGCAAGCAGCGAGGATCCCCGAGTAGCCGCCATAAAAACCAATGCCGAGCTAAAAGCCACGCAAGTGATAGTGGACTCCTGGATCCCCCCCCAATGGGCTAATAACTGCAGTGATTATGCCGACAGTTTCCTGAAAATTTCCAGCGACGGCAGCGAATGGAGTGCTTGTGTCAGTCATAACAGCCCTTCCACCATCATGCCGGAGTTGTCCCTGCTGGGATGGAAAATCCCCCAGTTGCCCGATGAAATCAGGGGCGAAGCCAAGTTACGGATACGCTGAACTTATTATTCAGGAGCTTTGATATGTTAAAATTACCTTTGTTCCGGCAGCGCGGCGCCTTCAGTATACTGGCGGCCGGGACCCTGATGATGGCACTGGGCTGCCTGATGCTGGTGCTGGATACCGGCCGACTTTATATGGAACAGCGCAAGCTGCAAAAACTGGCCGATACAGCAGCATTAGAAGCCGTAGCCAGATTAAATGAGGGTGACTGTTCAAAAAGCCCCGGGCTAGTGCAGACCAATGCCATTGAAAATGCCACATCCAATGGCTTTCTTATCAATGGTACCCAATCAATCGCCACCCGGTGCGTAAAGGTTAATACCGACGATGGGCTAAGGGTCCCAACACCTGACGCTTCCGGCCATGCCGTTCAGGCCATTGCCACGGAAACCGTTCCCGCCAGCCTGATATTCAGGGCCGGCAGCATGCTGGGTTTGAGTGATAAAAATGAAATATCATTACAAGCCAGAGCCGTTGCCGAACGGGAAGGTGGGGAGCCTATCGCGGCTTTTAGTATCGGCGCTGAACTACTCAAATTAAACAGCGATGGCCTGGTGGGCCTGATTCTTAAGTCAGCCGGAGTTGATGTAAACACCCTAACCATTTTGAACAGCAATGGCTTGGCCGATGTAGCCATCAGCCCGGCAGGACTTCTTCATGCTTTAGAAATAGATGTATCAATACATGAGTTGAAAGCCCTTTCCCCTCAGAGGCTGATTGACTTGACCGACACCAAAGTCGGATTACTCAGCCTTGAGGAGCTTATTGCTCTTTCAGTGAATGTAGTATCAGACTCTGCTTTGAAGCTCGCGCTTACCACCTTACGCGAAGATATTCTAATCGCCCCCATACTCGAAGAGATAGAAGTCAACATTTTTGGCTTGGCAGATGAAAATGCCTTATTCACCTTGGCTACAAACCCAGACAGGGCCGCAGGCCCGGCTCTGGATACCCAATTGAAGTTAAGTGACTTATTAAGCACGGTAATACTGCTGGGTGCCGGGGGCAGAGGAATCGAAATCCCCGAGCTCGGTATACTCGGCTTGGCAAGGGTGGAGCTTGGTGTGGTGGAGCCTCCTTCAATCGCCATCGGTCCGGTAGGCACACAAGCTTATAATGCACAGGTGAGAGCATATATAAATATTGATACCAATAAAACTCTAAGCTCCAGCTCTATATTAAAGAATTTGGCAGGAGCATTAGTCAGGATACAGCTTCCTCTATGGATAGATGTCACTACGGCCACCGCCAAATTCGAGCAAGCAAACTGCAGCACTCCGCCGCCATCGGCAGACATGCTGGTCAATTCAAAAATACTCAATGTCTGTCTGGGTGAAATACCCGATGAAAATAAATGGTCAACCAGCCTTAGTTGCGATGCCAGCCTGCAGGACACCGATATTGCCTCTATACTGGGCGGTACATTATTGAAGATATCCGGAAGTGCATATATACCTGCCCTTACGTATAGTGAACCGGTAGACAATATGTTAGCGGGAGAGAGCCAAGCAACAGGTCCCAACAACCTGCGGCTTGGCGACACAGTGTCCGACATCGTCACTCAATTAACGGAATTAATTTCAGATATTATAGATTCCGACAGTAGTAAGGGACTGTTAGGTGATTTGCTCTCCGGTTTAATGGATATCATAGATTTGCTAACCGGTGGTTTACTGGGTACAACAGTAAATGCCATCGTTCATGACCTGATATCCGTTGTTACCCCCATACTCAACACAATAGGTGAAGCTATATTATCCCCTTTACTGAGCTCCCTGCTGGGAACCGATGCCGGTGTGGGTAAATCCTATCTGGAGTTGTATGACCTGAACTGTGGTGCGCCAAGGCTGGTTAACTAAGGAATGGATATGCTGCATAAATGCCCTCCAAAAAAACAATCCGGTGCCGTGGCCATCGAGTTTGCGGCGCTGTTTATCCTGTTTTTTACCCTGCTCTATGCCATCCTCGCCCACAGCATTCCGCTGCTGTTGGAAATCAGCTTCCGTCAGGTCAGTTCGGAGGCCAGCCGGGCCGTGCTCAGGGTCGATCCTGCTGCCCCCAACTACAACACAGTGCTAAGCCGCGAAGTAACCCAAGAGATAAACAACGGCTGGCTGCCTCCGTCCTGGCGTAATGGAAACTGTCCGGCGCCCGCGACCGGACATAACTGGGTACCCCTGCCTTCCGATAATGGAAGCCCCAGCTACGGTCATATTGCCGATACCGAGGAAAGCCGGTTGCTGCATGTCTGCCTGCAACGCTTTTACAATGCCGGCGGCAACGAGCAGCAACGGGCCATTATCCCCATTATCGAGTTTGCGGGCATCCGCATCCCCAGCCTGCCGCAGGATGAAGGCAATACCGTTATCCGGGGTGAAACCATTACTCGCTTGTAAAAATGGGGCTGCCTGTCATGCAAAAACAAGGCCGGATAACCGGCCTTGTTCATCCATGCCTCCGGCAACAAACCGTTACCATCTATGTCCGGACGGAGGGCCAATCACTCGATAGCCACGCTGATAGGGACGGTAATAATTGCCGCCGTGGTAGTAGTAGGGCGTGCCGCCCAGGCTGAAGCTGACATAACCACCGGGCAGGCCATGCACCATGGTACCCAGAGGCAGGGTCACCGAAATGTGGGCTCCCGAAGAGCGATGCTCACGATAATAGTGACGGGGCGGTTCATGGTAATAATACTGTTCTACCACCCTCACCCTGCGTGGTGACTGACGATAGTGACGCTGGTATCTGTGCTGTCTGACGTGTTTACGGTGCTTGAAGTGCTTGTCGTAGCCACGTTTGTAACTGTGATCGTAATTCCGGCCGTAGCCGCGATCGTCTCTGTCTGCCAGCACCTGGGGTGCCACCAGACCGAAGGTCAGTGCCCCGAGCAGAGGCAACAACCAGCGACGAAACTTGAACAGTTGCAGGATCATGGGTTTCTCCTCCTCTGAACAACTATCGGTACCGGGATAACCGATGAGTCTGGAGATACCTTAATTATGGGCCGGATCCGGAGATAACGACAGCCCGGCCTGACCTTGAACGTCAGCCTGTATCGGAAAGAGTCGGTAGCGAGCGCCCGGTCTGACACTGCCGCCTTTATTGATCGAGAAAACGTCCCTGCAGCATTTCACGTTCACGCTGACATTCGGCCAGGTAGATGGCGGCGACAACGGCAGAGTGAGTGTGATAATCATCAACGGCTTTGGATACCATTAATTCCAGTGTCTTGTCATTTTTGGCCATGCGAAACTTGCGCAGCCAATACAGTTTGTCGGTCAATTCCCGATCAAGGGTGTTTTCTTCTATCATAGATGGGAAGTAATCCAGTGAAATTATCGAATCGGTGACATTACCGAACCGGTGAAACAGTCGAAAAAGGAGCCTTGACGGCTCCCTTAAGTATTAACGGCTTTTGGGCACAAAGCCAATCACATCATATACCTTTTCCAGGGTCTGTACAGCCTTCAACCGGGCCTTGCCGGCACCCAGCGTCAGGACTCTGCACAGCTCTGCCTCGTCTTCTCTCAGCTCATGGAAACGACGCTGAATCGGTTCCAGCATGGCCAGTACCGCCTCGGCAGTCTCTGTCTTGAGGTGACCGTACATCTTGCCTTCGAAGTGCTGCTCCAGTTCGGGAATGGAGCGACCGCTGGCACCGGCCATCAACGTCAGCAGGTTGGATACACCGGCCTTGTTTTCCACATCGAAACGCACAGTGGGCGGATCCTGCGAATCGGTCACCGCCCGCTTGAGCTTCTTGGCAATGACCTTGGGGTCTTCCAGCAATCCGATGAAGTTATTGACGTTGTCGTCGGACTTGGACATCTTTTTGGCCGGCTCCTGCAGGCTCATGATGCGGGCACCATCTGCAGGAATAAAAGGTTCGGGCACCGTGAACACTTCGCCATAGAGCTGATTGAAACGATAGGCCACGTCCCGGGTCAGCTCCAGATGCTGCTTCTGATCGTTACCTACCGGCACCTGGCTGGTCTGATACAACAGAATGTCCGCCGCCATCAGTGCCGGATAGGTAAACAGACCGGCGTTGATGTTCTCCGCATAACGGCTGGATTTATCCTTGAACTGGGTCATGCGCGACAGCTCGCCGAACTGGGTATAGCAGTTCAACACCCAGCTCAGCTCCGCATGCTCGGGCACATGGGACTGGAGGAAGATGGTACTCTGATCCGGATCCAGGCCGATGGCCAGATAAAGGGCTGCGGCATCCAGACAGGCGGCGCGCAGTGCTTTCGGGTCCTGGCGCACGGTAATCGCGTGCATGTCCACTATGCAATACAGACAGTCGTAGTCCTGCTGCATCTTCACCCACTGGCGCAGGGCACCCATATAGTTGCCTATGGTCAGCTGCCCGGAAGGCTGGGCACCGCTGAAAACAATTGGTTTAGCCATGATTATCCTTTCTGTGTTCATTTTTTAGCAATAGGTCGACCAGCCCGCGAATATCACTCATCACCCAATCGGGATGGCTTTCGGCAATATCCCGGCCGTAGTTGTAGCCATAAGTCAGCCCCACCACCGCCATACCCGCCGCCTTGGCCGCCAGCACATCGTTTTCGGAATCACCGATCATCAAGGAGCGCACCGGCTCGATATTCAGTTCACGGCACACATGCAACAGCGGGGCCGGATCGGGTTTTTTCTGCGCCAGGCTGTCACCGCCCAGCACCAGTGAGAAGTAATCGTCCAACCCCGCCGCCGCCAATATTGCCGGAACAAAACGGTAAGGCTTATTGGTGACGATAGCCAGTGTCTTGCCTGCCCGGTGCAGCTGTTTCAGGGTATCCAGCACGCCGGGATAAAACACCAGTTCGTGCTCGGCTACCCCTTCATAGGCGGTGTCGAAAGCCATTCGCGCCTCTTGCTGCTGTATGGCATCCGGCTCGCACCCGAGCGCCGCGATCAGGGCCCGCCGTACCAGCATGTCGGCACCGTTGCCCACCCAGTGACGTACCGCCAGCTCGTCCGCCGGATTATGCCCCAGCTGGTTCAGCATCAGGTTTACCGCCAGGGCCAGCTGAGGCACGCTGTCGATCAGGGTGCCGTCCAGATCAAACTGGATCAGCTCAATCTTATCCACCTGCTTTGGCCAGTTCGCCGCGCATCTGGTCGATGACAGTCTTGTAATCGGGCTGGCTGAAGATGGCGGAGCCGGCCACGAACATGTCGGCACCGGCTTCGGCTATCTCGCGGATATTGTCGACCTTGACACCTCCGTCGATTTCCAGGCGGATATCGTGGCCGCTGTCATCGATACGACGGCGCACCTCCCGCAGCTTGTTCAGGGTAGCAGGAATGAAGGACTGACCGCCGAAGCCGGGATTGACCGACATCAGCAGGATCACATCCACCTTGTCCATCACATAATCCAGGTAGCGCAGGGAAGTGGCCGGGTTCAGCACCAGCCCCGCCTGACAACCCTGTTCCTTGATCAGGCTCAGGGTCCGGTCGATGTGATCGGACGCTTCGGGATGGAAGGTAATGATGGAGGCACCGGCCTTGGCGAACTCGGGCACCAGGCTGTCCACCGGCTTGACCATCAGATGCACGTCGATCGGCGCCTTCACCCCATAATCCCGCAACGCCTTGCAGACCATGGGACCTATGGTCAGGTTGGGCACATAGTGGTTGTCCATCACATCGAAGTGCACCACATCGGCACCGGCGTCCAGTACCCGATCCACTTCTTCACCCAAACGGGCGAAGTCGGCGGACAGGATGGACGGTGCAATCAGATAGTCTTTCATTAGGGATCCCTTGAGCGCAAAAAACCGTCCGATTCTACCCCAGTGCCCGGCGATTCTCTAGCTAGCCGTCTATGCTTGGCTGAACCAGGCCGAGCGAGGGCATCATGAGCTGGAAACACAGGCTACAGGCAGTAGCGGCCGCACTGTTTGGCGTACAATCACAGAAAAACCGGCAACAGCAGTTCAGCGGCAGTCCCTGGCCCTACCTGGGCCTGGGAGCGCTTGCTATTGTCGGGCTGGTGGTGTTCCTGCTGTTGGTGGTACGGCTGGTGCTGACGTGAGTCAGGGTTGCTCTGGCTGATTCTCGGTCAGACTCTCGTGGGTAAACAGCGCCAGCAGCTCATCCACTTTCTTGCGATTGTGCGCATGCCGGCTGATGGTGCGTTTGACCGCCACCACATCCAGATCGGCATCTCGATACAACTCTCGGGTCAGCGGAATATCATGGTTGCTGATCAGCACAGGCACACCACGGGCCGCGGTTTCCCGTGCCAGTCGAGCCAGAATAGCCTGATCATCCAGCGTAAAACCATTGGCGGCATAAGTGGTAAAGCTGGCGGTGGACGACAGCGGCGCATAAGGCGGGTCGCAGTAAAACACCTGATCCGCACTCGCCTGGGCAAATACCTCGGTGTAACTCTTGCAGACGAAGGTGGCTTTCTGGGCCTTTTCGGCAAAGAACCACAGCTCCCGCTCGGGAAAATAAGGCTTTTTATAGGCGCCGAATGGCACATTGAAACCGCCCTTTTTGTTATAGCGGCAAAGGCCGTTATAACCATGCCTGTTCAGATACAGGAACAAGAGCGCACGCCGGTAACGATCCCGCTCCTGATTAAAATCGACGCGAAAGTCGTAATAGGTGGTTTTATCATTGTTGGCGGCGGTAAACAGGGCGGCGGCATCACGGATAAAGGCATCCGGCCGTTTTTTAAGCAGCTGATAAAGATGGATCAGATCCGTATTGATGTCAGCCAGCACATAGGCTTCAAACTCGGAATTAAGAAATACCGAACCTGCGCCTACAAAGGGTTCCACCAGCACTCGGCCTTCAGGTAGACGCCGATTAATGCTGTCTACCAGGCCGTATTTACCGCCGGCCCATTTCAGGAATGCCCGAGTTTTAGTCATTGTCGTCATCAAAGCCTAACCGGTAAGGGGCGCGCATTGTAACCGCAAGCCACCTTCATGACTATGGTTTGACTTCTTTTTGCACCTGAGCGAAGGGTTTGGGCCAGGGTTTGGCCGACTGCAAATCGGATGACAGCATGCCGATGGCGCCGCGAGCCTGCACAGGCGAGTCGAAATCACCAAATACCAGCACAAACCAGGGTTGCCCGTTGATACTGCGTGGATAAACCCAGGCGGGCGTCAGGGTATGACGAAATGCCAGCTTTTCCAGTCCGGCCCGGTCCCGCCCGGCCATCAGCTGCAGGGTATAGCGTCCGCCCGGCTTTTGCATCAGTGCCGACAGCGGGCTCAGCTCCCCGTTTTTAGCCGAGGCCGGTTTTGCCGATGCAGCTGCTTTTGCCGAGGGCTCGGGGGCCGCCTTGCGCTGCATCAGTTTGCTGACCACCTTGTCTTCGATCACCACCCGCTCCTTGTCGCTGTCGTCCGGGGTCTCGGCAACACGGGTATTGATGGCTGGCGTTTCAGGCAGGGATTCGACCGGCCACTCTCGTACCAGGCTATCGCCCGATGACGCCGACGCCCCGGCATCGAAAGCCCCTGCCTCCGCCGGTACCGGCGGCGGCAACGCCAACTCGCTTTCCTGCTCGAAGGGGCGAGCCAGCTCGGGAGCCGGTGCTTCTGCTCCCCCCAGCAAGCGGACGATAATAATCAACAGCACCACCACGATCAGGGCAGTGAGCAGGATTTTGACGGACTTCTGTTCCATCAACTGGCGATAACCTTGTGTTTTCATCTGCGGCTCCATGGTGTCAATCACATCGCCGGGATACTGAATATCATGCGATGCGGCGGGGGGGGACTGATATCCCAGAGCTTGCCATAAATCCTTCTTGTCCGCCTCAGTCAACGGCGGTACTTCCACTTCAAGCACCCGGGGTTTCATTACATCATCGAGCCGTCGACGCACCAGCCCGGCCCAGTCAGCCGAGCCCAGCAGGACCATGAAGGGCCTGACCGCAGCAGGCAACGCCAGATACAGCTGTACCAGCTCCTGCAGAAGAATATCGGTCAGCCACTCGGCATTATCCACCACCAGCAGTCGCTTGTGCAGGCTGGTCGGCAACAGTCTGGCCATGGAATCCGGCAGTGTATCTTCGGAGTCGAACACGGTTCCCGGAAACCAGCTGCCAAGCAATGCATCACGAAAACGGGCATGACTGTCGAGCGCTTCTGCATCGAGCAGCGTGGGTAACATCAAGGTCGTTTCTTCGGTCAGCCTGTCGGCCAGGTGAGACTTGCCAGCCCCTTCGGGGCCGGTGAGCAGGATAAAATCGGTATCGAGGCGGGAAAGATGCAGCAGCCGCGCCAACAGCTGCTGCTGAGAGGAAAAAGGAAGGCTAACCGCGTCGGTCACGGCTTCCTTTCCGACACCACCACCTGCGCCAGCAACTGCCCGGTGACATCGTCTACG
The DNA here is from genome assembly GCF_046521305.1 of Oceanisphaera submarina. Classification (NCBI taxonomy): domain Bacteria; kingdom Pseudomonadati; phylum Pseudomonadota; class Gammaproteobacteria; order Aeromonadales; family Aeromonadaceae; genus Oceanisphaera; species Oceanisphaera submarina. The sequence goes on from NZ_JBKGFN010000008.1 coordinate 127,584, forward strand.
ACCTGAGCACGGCCAATGCCCACCGGCAACACCAGCCGTAACTTGCCGGCCAGCACTTTCTTGTCACGCAGCATATGCGGCAGATAATGCGCTAGTGTCATCTCGGCGGGCCCCTGCACCGGCAGGTGCGCCTTGATCAACAGGGCTTCCACCCGTGATACCTCGGCGGCACTCATTTCACCACGCAGGCAAGCAGTATGACAGGCCTGCATGGTTCCCGCGGCCACCGCCTCACCATGCAGCCAGTTACCGTAGCCCATTTCCGCTTCGATGGCATGACCGAAGGTATGGCCCAGATTGAGCAGGGCACGTACTCCGTGTTCCCGCTCGTCGCTGGCCACCATTTCCGCCTTGATTTCACAGCAACGACGAATGGCATAGCCCAGCGCATCCGCCTCGAGCCGTTGCAGCCGCTGGAGATTCAGCTCCAGCCAACAGAAAAAGTCGGCGTCCCAGATGATACCGTACTTGATCACTTCGGCCAGGCCGGCAGCAAATTCCCGCTCCGGCAGCGTTTGCAGGCAGAGGGTATCGATCAACACCAGCTGGGGTTGATAGAAGGCACCTATCATATTTTTGCCGAGAGGATGGTTGACCGCTGTTTTGCCGCCCACGGAAGAGTCAACCTGCGCCAGCAGGGTAGTGGGCACCTGAATAAAGGGGACGCCACGCTGATAACAGGCGGCCGCAAAGCCGGTCAGATCCCCAATCACGCCGCCACCGAGGGCAACCAGGGTGGTATCCCGCCCGTGATTGCCGGCCAGCAAGGAACCCATCACCTGATTGAAGGTGTCCAGGGTCTTGAACTGTTCGCCGTCGGGCAGCACCAGTGATTCGACCTGCAGCGGTGCCAGCGCCGCCAGCAGGGTATCGAGGTACAGGGGCGCGACCACGTCATTGGTGACGACCAGTACCTTGTTGCCCTTGACCATATCCCGTAATAGCGAGCCCTGTGACAGACTCCCTTCGGCAATAATAATGGGGTAGCTGCGCTCCCCCAGATTGACGGTTAACCTTTCCATGGAGCTCCTGTCCGTTACAGGCCGATCAGTTCGGCTATCTGATTCGCGACCAGCTTAGCGCCCTGTTCGTCGGTGCGCACCACATAATCGGCAATTTCCAGATACAAGGCGTTACGCTCGGCAGCCAACCGCTCCAGCACTTCTTGCGGCGGCTCTTCGGTTTGCAGCAGCGGACGACGCTTGTCTTTCTGTACCCGGGCCAGTTGCTTCTCTACCGGCGTTTCCAGGTATACGACGATGCCGCGGGCCGACAGCCGGTTACGACTCTCTTTGCTCTTGATGGAACCACCGCCGGTGGCCAGCACTATGCCCTGCAGTTCACTCAGGTCGTTGATCACCTTTTCTTCGCGTTGGCGGAAGCCTTCTTCGCCTTCGACATCAAACACCCAGCTGATATCGGCACCGGTGCGATGCTCGATTTCATGATCGGAGTCATAAAACTCCATATGCAGTTGCTGCGCCAGGTATTTACCAATGGTGCTCTTGCCCGCACCCATAGGCCCTACAAGGAAGATATTGCGTTTCTCAGCCATGTTACACGAAATTCTCACAAACGAATGCGCCCCACGAACACCGCAGGGTCGACGATGAACCTAACCTTAACTTTCTGAAATTGGACGCCGGATTATCGCAACTGCGCCGGTCGCTGGCAAGGGTAACACCCGCCATGGGGCCAAAGAAGCCCGGTACGAGACCGCATATTGTCATGTCGCGCTCGCGCCCATCTTCCCGTTTTTGGTCTGTTTGATGACGGCTTTGTCCCTTTAGGCAGAGACAAAGCGTCCTGGAGTTCAAATACTGTCGTGCACAATACGGGGGGTGACGAAGATAATCAACTCGCGTTTCTTATTGCTGTCACTGGTGGTTTTAAACAGCCGGCCCACCACGGGGATATCGCCCAGCAAGGGCACCTTGGTGATACTACGCAGGACATTCTGTTGAAAAATCCCCCCCAGCACCAGGGTTTCGCCGTCGTTCACCAGCACCTGAGTGGTAATGGACTGGGTATTGATCGCCACCGCCTCCCCACCGGTCGCCTGGGGAATTGAAGCACCAATAGAATCCTGACTAATGGTCAAATCCAGTACCACCCGGTTATCGGGGGTGATTTGCGGTGTAACCTTCAGACTGAGTACCGCATCTTTAAACTCAACCTGGGTGCCGCTGTCGCTGGCTGTAGAAAACGGCACCTGGGTACCCTGTTCGATCAACGCCGGCTTCTGATTGGACGTGGTTACCCTGGGGCTTGCAATAATCTCGGCCCTGTTTTCCCGCTCCAGCGCCGACAGCTCCAGATCGAGCAGGCGGCCGCCACCGAGCCTGGCTACCTGAAAGGCGATGTTACCCGCCGCCCCCGCCGCCGGCAGATTGACGTTCAGCGAGCTGTCATCATCACCGGCACGAATGCCCTCCAGAGTACCGCTCACCGACTGCTGGTTGCGGCCACTGCTGCTGTCGTTGCTGTAGCCCCAGCGTACCCCGAATGCCTCTTCGAAGCCGTCGTCTATGGTCACCATGCGTGCCTCGATCACCACCTGCTTGATGGGAATATCGAGCAAAGACAGCATGCGCTTGATGTGACCTATGCTTTGCCGGGTATCCTTGATGACCAGGGTATTGGTTCTGTCATCCACCGCGATGGCCCCCCGCTCTGTCAGCAAACCGGTGCTTTCATTGGTCAGCAGCGCCACCACATCCACCGCCTTGGCATAATTCACCTGCAAAAATTCGGTGACCAGGGGTGCCAGCACTTCCTTGGCCTGATGATTTTCCAGCAGTTGCTGCTCTTGCCGAGCCAGCTCCGCCGCCGGCGCCACCAGCAGGATATTGCCATCCAGCCGCTTATCGAGCCCCCGTACCTGCAGTATGGTGTCCAGTGCCTGCTCCCAGGGGACGCCATCGAGGCGCAGGGTGAGGTTGCCCTGTACCGAATCGGTGGTGACCAGGTTGAAGTTGTTGAAGTCCGCGATCAGCTGCAGCACGGTACGCACCGGGATATCCTGGAAATTCATCGAGATGGGCTTGCCGGTGTATTGTTTTCTCGCGTTATTTGGTGAAGTCGCCTTTGCTGCCACCGGTTTGGCCAGCTCCAGCACAAACAAGCGCGCAGCTTGATCGTAGCGATAATCGAAAGATCCGCTGGTGTCGACCATCAGCAGCACATCGCCTCCCTCGCGACGGCTGCTGACACGGTTGACCAGGGTGCCAAAATCGTTGACATCCAGCACCTGCAGCAGGGCATCGTCGATATGGGTATTGTGGAACTTGGCGGTCAGCCGGTTACCCTTGACCTGCATGTCGACCGCAGCAGTGGATTTGTCCAGCTGCACCAGCACTTGACCCTGACCATCGCGTCCACGACGAAAGTCGATGTCGGTGACGGCATTGATCGCCCCCGGCGGCAATACAGAACCCTTGCCATCCACCCCACTGACGCTGTCTCCCAGCAGCAACGTCAGGCGATTGCCCTCGCGTTGTAACCGATATGCCTGCATGGACTCCATTATCAATGCCACTTCCAGGTTGGCGCCGACCCGGCGCACATCAACGGAACTGACGCCCTGTCGCTCGATGGGGATCAGATTTTCCTGCAATGCAGAGAAACCATCGGGAATTTGCAGTACCAGCCGATCCGGGTTTTGGCGAACAACATCGGTTACCTGCGACGGAAACGCGTCAAACTCCAGCTCCAGCATCAACTGGTCTCCCGCCAGAGGATTGACCCGCAGGCTTTCCAGGCTAACGGCGGCCAATAGCTGACCAAGCGGAGCCATGCTGAGTGCCAGGCAACACATCAGCTTTATCACCATCTTCCTTGTCATAGCGCACTCCATGCCTATTGTTTTTATTTTGTTTCGGATAACACCAGCTGGGTTTTCCTTGTTTCCCAGCAGCCCCTGCCATCCGGAATATATTCTTTAAGGGTTAACTCGTTGGCTGTAATGCCCACCACTTCACCGAAATTCAGTCCCATCCGCTGTCCGATCTCCACGAGGTGTGTCACTCCGTCCTGGGCGTGAATGAGTGCTGTCAGGCCTCGCCGATCGCCTAGGGTTCCGCGCAGTGACAGGTTATCGAGCGAATAACGTTCAAGATCCTCTGCCGCTCGTTCACCGGCCGGCAACTCACAGGCTGCCGCCGAATCGTCCTGCTTCCTGGTATTTTCCGGCTGAGGGGATACGAAGGGACTACGCTTCGCGTCCGGATGATAGCGTTCTGGTACAAACTCCTTGGTAACGAGGTGCGATTCGGGTGATGCGACGGGGCGAGCTTTCACTTCCGCCACATAATGGCTCAGATCCTTGTCATCAATACATGCCGTCAACAACAGCAGCCCCGTCAACAGGCACAAAACTCTCATTTTGACTCCTGCTCGTTATATTTGTAGGTCTTGGCCAGCATAGACATGCTCAACTGATCATTTCCGTCCCGAGACAGGCTGAAGCTGTCGATGATCACGATGCGGGGCAAGGCCGCCACGTCGGCGACAAAACGTCCGAGCTGATGATAATCGCCGCGGACTATGATGCGCATGGGCAATTCGGTGTAAAATTCATGCTGCTTTTCCACCTCCCAGTTAATACGCTCCAGACGCAACCCATTATTGGTCGCCATAAAACTGATGTCGTCGAGCAAACCGGCTATTTCCAACGTATTGGGCAGCTTGCGCAACTGGGCGTTCAACTCTGCCTGCAGCTTCGCCAATTGCAGTTTGGAACCAGGTAAGCCGCCCGCCAATCGCGCTTTTTCCTCGAAGGTGATTTTCAGCTGCTTCTCCTGCGCCTTACTTCTGTCCAGCCGGGTGAGACTGTCTGTAATCAGAAAATAACTTACGGCTCCGGCCAGCAAGGCACACACCAGAACAACCACTCCGGCCTTGGCCGGCTTCGGCCACTGACCTATATTCTCGAAGTCCAGTTCGTTCAACTCTTGCCAGTTCATTGGACCGATCCCGGTATCTGTTCACGAACATTGAGCCGCATGGAGAACTGACTCAACGCGATAGGATCCGTGTCACTGGTAAAAATGGAGCTGATACGAGGTTCATACAGCCAGTCGCGGCTCTCCACATCTCGGATCATGTTGGCTACCCGTGGATAGGCTTCGGTTTTACCGACGATATCGATTTGATTTCCGACCACATTAAGCGAACTCAGATAAACCCCGGGCGGTACCAGCTCGGGCAACTGATTGAACAACCGCACCGACAGGTTACGCCGCTGCTGAAAGCTATCGATCAGCGCGACTCGTTCCAGCAACTTGTGCCGTTGTTCCTTGATGTTACGCATCTCTCCCAAAATCACATCGAGCTTGACCGTTTCATTCTGCAAAAACTGATTTCGCTGCTGCTGTCGGGTTATCTGCTGATGAATCCACATGTTCCCCGCCAACATCACCGCCACCGTAATCAGCGAGGCAACCGCCAATATCACCATGAATTGTTTTTTCCTGGCTGCCCGCTCGTTTTCGCGCCAAGGTAACAGGTTTATATTGGACATGAGGTAAAACTCCTCAAGGCCAGCCCCAGCGCCGTGGTAAAGGCCGCCGAATCGGAAGTATGCTTAGAGACACCGTTGAACAGTCGACCAAAATCCGGCTGCAGCACCGGCAGACTCAGCTCCTGCTGCAGAATCTGCGCCAGGCTCGGTAGCTGACTACCACCGCCACTGAGAAACAGAGCCGGGGGGGGCTTATTACCGGAGCTGCTGCAAAACAGCTGGATATTACGACGAATATGCTGCAACAAAGTATTGATATGCAGTTGCTCGATATCCTCTCTGACTTCGGCGGGAAAAGTATTGTCTACCTTGGCCTGTTCCACCCGGTCCGCCGGCATATCGCTGAGACTGGCCAACTCCTGACTCAGTTGAGCACCTCCGAAATTCTGCAACCGAGTGTATATAACCTCCCCCTCATCCATCACCGTGAAAGTCAGACATTCGGCACCGATATCCACCACCGCCAGCAGGCAAGCTTCGGTCTTTTCCGCCGTCAGGCAGGCACCAACCCCCCGCGCCAGTGCATGAACGCCGATATCCACTACCCGGGTCTTCCAGCCCGCCTGCTCCAGAGCGCTGACGCGGCTGTTAATACTTTCGGTACGAGCGGCGCTCAACAGGACATTATTTCGATCCGAATGGTTGACATTGACGCCCTGGACCTCGTAATCCAGGCTGATTTCATCGAGAGGAAAGGGAATATGCTGCTCCGCCTCCAGTAAGATCTGGGTTTCCAGTTCATCATGCGACAAACTTCGCGGCACCAGTATCGTCCTGGTCGTCACACTGCTGCCGCTTACCGCGGTTGCCACGCTGTCACATCGACTGTTCAGCTGACGCCGCAACAGCTTGAGCGCCAGTACCACCTGATCTACATCCTGCAACTGGTGATCGACAATGCTGCCTTTGGGCGTAGGGACGCAGGCCATGGCTTCTAGCTCATACTGACCCGGTTTTCCGGTCAGTGCCACGGCCTTGATACTGCCCATTCCGAAATCAATTCCAATCATCCCCTGGAAATCCTTGCACCTATTCAGGTTCAACATAGTCATCCATGTGCTTGCTATGATTGATCTTGATAATAATATACAGACTCAAGTAAATCGCTAAGGTTATCGCAGTATAAAAACAAAGCGCTCGAATAACACCGCCGACACAGGATATACTTGCTCGCTATTTGCTTAAAAAATGATTTATCGGGTGTTATTCTCATGCTCAAATGGCTCATTCGCCTGTTTTTATTCGGTCTCTTTCTGGCTCTGAGCGGCGTGGGTGCCGTCTTTGTACTCTATCAACAGATAAAACCCGAGCTGCCGGATGTGTCTGCGCTCAAGGACATTCGCCTGGAAACGCCGATGCGTATCTTCAGTCAGGACGGCGAGCTCATCTCCCAATACGGCGAACAACGCCGATATCCCATTACCGTGGCGCAGATGCCACCGCTGCTGATCGACGCTTTTCTAGCTACCGAAGACGACCGCTTCTATGAACATCCGGGCATAGACCCCATTGGCATCAGCCGGGCTGCATTTGTCTGGCTAACCACCGGTGAAAAACGCCAGGGCGCCAGTACCATTACCCAGCAGGTGGCGAGAAATTTCTTCCTCTCTCGGGAAAAAACCGTGATCCGCAAGATCAAGGAAATTTTCATTGCCCTGCATATCGAATCTCTGCTCAGTAAAGATGAAATTCTCGAGCTTTATCTCAATAAAATACCGCTCGGACACCGTTCTCATGGTGTCGGTGCCGCCGCCCAGGTGTATTACGGCAAAGAAATCGGCGACCTGACCCTGGCAGAAGTGGCGACAATCGCCGGTCTGCCCAAGGGGCCTTCCATATTTAACCCCATCAGCAATCCGCGTCGAGCCGCCGAACGCCGAGCCATCGTACTCGGTCGTATGCTGGACACCGGCAAGATCACCCGAGTTCAATATGATGAAGCGATGGCAGAGCCGGTGGCGGCCCGCTACCACGGTGCCGAAATCACCCTAGATGCTCCCTACCTGGCAGAAATGGCGCACCAGTTTGCCTTGACGATGTTCGGCAAGGAGGCCTATACCCGTGGGCTGAGCGTTTACACCACAGTTCAGTCAGACGAACAGCAAGCCGCCAATACCGCGCTGGTCGATGGTCTGCTGGCGTATGATCTGCGTCATGGTTATCGTGGCCCGGCAGCCAGTCTGTGGCAGAACAGCCCCTGGAGTCCGGAGCAGATTGAACAGCATCTAGAGCAACAACCAAGCTACTGGCCGCTGGAAGCTGCGGTGGTAACTGCCGTGGCCGAGCGCAGCGCCACCCTGATAATAAAGAACAGGGGCGAAGTGCAACTCGAATGGGATGGCATTAAATGGGCTCGCCGTTATATCTCCGACAAACGTCAGGGCAATGCCCTGCGTCAGGCAAGGGAGGCCCTGAGCCCGGGCGATCAGATCTGGGTTCGGCCTCAGGGCGAGCACTGGATGCTGAGCCAACTGCCGGAGGTCAACGGTGCTCTGGTGGCGCTGGAACCGTCAAGCGGAGCGGTAACGGCACTGGTCGGCGGCTTCAACTTCTCCCTCAACAAATTCAACCGCGCCCAGCAAGCAGAGCGGCAGATGGGCTCCAATATCAAGCCCTTTATCTATTCGGCGGCACTGGATAACGGCTTCACTCTGGCCAGCATGATCAATGATGCGCCCATCAACCACTGGGATGCCGGTAGCGGCAACGCCTGGAAGCCCCGCAACTCACCCAATGTCTATGATGGTCCTATCCGGATACGTGAAGCACTGGCCCGCTCCAAGAACGTCGTCTCCATTCGTCTGCTGCGTGACACCGGTATTCCGGTGGCCATGCAGCGACTGAACGACTTCGGCTTCGACACCGCCAATATTCCCGCCACGGAAAGCCTGGCGCTGGGCTCTCCTTCCGCCACGCCGTTGCAGATGGTGACCGGCTACGCGGCCCTGGCCAACGGAGGAGCCCGGGTGACTCCCTTCGTGGTTCAACGCATCGAAGATGCGCAGGGGGTCGTATTATATGAAACTGAACCCAGCAGGGTGCCGGTGATCAGCGAAGAAAATGCCTTCCTGATAAGCCAGGCGTTGAACTCCGCCATCCTGGGTGGAGAAAGTAACGGCCGTCGCTGGAACGGCACCGGCTGGCGCGCCGGACGGGCCTTGCAGCGACGGGACATCGCCGGTAAGACAGGCACCACCAACGACTCTCGCGACGCCTGGTTTTCCGGCTTTACTCCCGACAGAGTAGCGACCGCCTGGGTCGGGTTCGACGATTTCGGTCGTCCGCTGGGCCGCACGGCTTATAACCCCAACCTGGGCTCGAACCAGGTTGCCGGTGGCGAATTCGGTGGTAGCACAGCGATGCCAATCTGGATCGACTACATGAAAGCCGTGCTGAAAGACTATCCGGAGCAACAACGTCCGGTGCCCGACAATTTGGTCACCACGACCATAGACACCGGCAGCGGTTTGCTCAGTCATGGCAAGGGCATGAGCGAGTATTTTATAAAAGGCACCCAGCCCAGACGCTACGGTCGCCCGGAGAGTCAGCCGCAGTTTGGCGGCACCAGCATTACCGACGAGCTGTTTTAAGGCAATGACATCCGATCATACAGATATTACAACCGCTCCTTGATCAGCTGACTGATGACCTTGGCCATTTCGTTGAAACAGGGTCGACGCACCGAATGAATGCGATACAGCAGGGCTATGGTCCTGTGGGGCTCGGGAGCCGTTACAGGTATGTAACTTACCCCCAGGTTACCATTGTGCTGGCCCACGGCCAGCTTCGGGATCAGGGTCAGCCCCGATCCTGCGGCCACCATGTTGCGCAGGGTTTCGAGGCTGGTGGCCTGAAAGTGATTGTCTTCGCCGATGCCGGCGGCAAAACAGAAGCCCATCGCCTGATCCCGCAGGCAATGGCCGTCTTCCAGCATCAGTAGTTTCTCTCCCTGCAGCTCGCTCAATGCAACCAGTTCACGTTCGGCCCAGGCATGCTCTGTCGGCAACGCCAGCATCATGGGTTCGTCATACAAGGGCAATGAACCGAAGTTATCCATGTGTTCAAGCTGCGCCAGGATCAGGCAGTCCAGATCTCCATCCGCCAGTTGTTTGAGCAATGTATGAGTCTGGGCTTCGTACAGATAGATATGCAACTCGGGAAAATGCTGCTTCAGCACCGGAATGATATGGGGCAACAGGTAAGGGCCGACGGTCGGGATCAGGCCGATGTGCAGTTCACCCGACATAGGTTCGGTAAAGGTGCGGGCGATATCACGCAGTTCCTTGGTTTCCGCCAATACCCGCCGGGCCTGGGCGGTAATGGCATCTCCCGCCGGAGTAAAAAGCACCTTGCGGGAAGTACGCTCCATCAGCACCACCCCCAGCTCGTCTTCCAGCTTGCGCAGTTGCCCACTCAGCGTCGGCTGGCTGACAAAACATTTTTCCGCCGCCTTGCGAAAATGACGCTCCTCGGCCAGCGCCACCAGATATTCCAGATCCCGTAAGTTCACGTCTTCACCATTGTTTTATGCCACTTCTACGGCCATCATTACCGATTTGACGGTAAATGGAAAGCCGCGTTCAAGGCGTTACCAACTCCGGTATTACAGAACGAGAAAAGGGGCTTTCGCCCCTTTTCTCTGTTTTGCATTCCTTTATGCCAGATACTCGGCCAACTCTTCGCTGCCGCCGATATGGCGGCCATCGATGAAGATCTGCGGCACCGTGGCCCGGCCGGACACCGCTTTCAGGGTAATGCTGGTGGCATCCTGACCCAGCACCACTTCCTCGTAGCGCATGCCCTGATCCAGCAGCATCTGCTTGGCACGGACACAGAAGGGACAGCCCGGCTTGCTGAACACGGTAATGGAAGATGGCTTGGCCGCCTGCGGGTTGATGTAAGCCAGCATGGTATCGGCGTCGGACACCTCGAAGGGATCACCCGGCTTGTTGGGTTCGATAAACATCTTCTCGATGATGCCGTCCTTCACCAGCATCGCATAACGCCAGGAACGCTTGCCGAAGCCCAGATCCTGCTTGTCAACCAGCATGCCCATGCCATCGGTGAATTCGCCGTTGCCATCGGGGATAACCCGGATGTGCTCCGCTTCCTGATCCTTGAGCCAGGCGTTCATCACGAAGGTATCATTGACGCTCATGCAGACGATGTCATCCACGCCATTTTCAAACAACACCGGCGCCAGCTCGTTGTAACGCGGTAAATGAGTGGAAGAGCAGGTCGGGGTAAAGGCACCGGGCAAAGAAAACACTACGACCGTCTTGCCTTTGAAGAGTTCGTCGGTGGTCACATCGACCCATTGCTCGCCCTGACGGGTTCTGAAGGTAACCAGGGGAACGGCCTGGCCGGTTTTATCAGTCAACATATGGTGATCCTTATCTAGTGAGGTTCCGATTGAGTAGACTCAGTATGCCAAGAATCGTTCTATTGTTGAAATCGTTACAATCAAAGAAATTGATAGTCAAAAACTATGGGCATTAACCACTGAAAACGGCAACTGCGATGCTCCACAGCTCCCGTTCAGATTCCCCACGCCCCTTGTGCTGACGCTGGTAGATATGATGCTTAGCCAAGGAACAGCTTAGCTACAGTCAAGCACCGTCTCGGGTACCGATTCCGGCACTTTGGCCATGGCCGCCTCCATCACCTCGATGCCGGCACCGGCCTTGTGGGCGTTCTCACTCAGGTGACGCCGCCAGGCCCTGGCGCCTGGCAGTCCCTGAAAGATACCCAGAGTATGACGAGTAATGCTGCCAAGATAGGTGCCCTGGCTCAGCTCCTGCTCTATGTAGGGCAATAGGTTACGCACGATTTGATGGCGGCTGGGCACTTCATATTGATCACCAAACAGCTCGGCATCTACCTGCGCCAGCAGATAGGGATTCTGATAGGCCTCGCGTCCCAGCATAACCCCATCCAGCTGCGTCAGATGCCGTTTCGCCTCGTCCAGGGTCTTGATGCCACCGTTCACGGCGATGGTCAGCGCGGGATAATCGCGCTTGAGCTGGTATACCCGCTCATAGTCGAGCGGCGGGATTTCGCGGTTTTCCTTCGGGCTCAGGCCCTTGAGCCAGGCCTTGCGGGCATGTACCACCAGCGCATCAACCCCGACGTCCACCAGCCCGTCGACCAGGGTGCAAAGAAACTGGTAGCTGTCCTGCTCGTCGATACCGATGCGGGTTTTTACCGTTACCGGTATCGCCGCCGCCGCTTTCATGGCCGCCACGCTGTCTGCCACACGCCGGGGCTCCGCCATCAGGCAGGCGCCAAACATGCCGTTTTGCACCCGATCCGAGGGGCAGCCCACATTGAGGTTGATTTCGTCATAACCGCGCTGCTCGGCAAGCTCCGCACAGCGCGCCAGCGCTACCGGATCGCTACCACCCAGTTGTAACACCAACGGGTGCTCCTGCTGACTGAAGGCCAGATAATCTCCCTTACCGTGCAATATGGCGCCCGTGGTCACCATTTCGGTATATAGCTGGGCATGACGGCTGAGCAGTCGATGAAAATAACGGCAATGACGATCCGTCCAATCGAGCATCGGGGCAACGGAAAAGCGGGCGCTGGGATAATAACTCATGTAAGTGATGGCTTTTTGAACACAGGGCCGCGCATTATACCCAAGGTGGTTCACAGACCCAACCTTGATCGGAGGAAGGAGGATCCGGCTGTGTTAATATGCGGCCAGAAGCCATTGAGGAACATCATCATTTATGTCCATCCAACATCAGCTTGAGCGTGCCGAGCAGTTATGCCAGCAGCGCGGCGTGCGTTTTACCCCCACACGCCGCCATGTGTTTACCCTGATGGCCGGGCACAAAGGCGCGGTCAGCGCCTATGATCTGCTGGACCGGCTCAAGGAGCTGGAACCAAACGCCAAGCCGCCGACCGTGTATCGGGCGCTGGATTTTTTGCTGACTCAGGGGTTTGTACACAAGGTGGAGTCGCTCAACGCCTTTCTGTTCTGTGATCACTTTGCCGAGCATCACCCCATGCAGTTGCTGATCTGCACCCAGTGCGGCCAGGTGATCGAGCTGCACGACGAGGCCATCAATAATGCATTCGAGCAACAGGCACAGCTACACGGCTTCGCCATCACCAGCCAGTCTATCGAGGCCCACGGCCACTGCCGCCAATGTCAGGCGGAAAAACCTGCAAACTGCTGATATAGTTAATTTACTCCATCTCGACAAGGATGCACGATGGGCACACTGATCAAAGGACTGTTACTGCTGCTGGTCGCCTTCTTGCTGGCGAGCAAGGTCAACCTGAACACCTCGCTCTACCGCTACGAAGACAATCAGATCGAAATTACCTTTCCGGTCTGGCAGACCGATACTCCCTGGTATTACATGAAATGGAATCCGGCCAGGGAGGAGTTTATTCATCACCGCGGCGCCAAGGCCCCAAGTAGAACTGGTAACAAAACCGAATAGATACAAAAAAGGCCGGGCCCCGGAGTGGTATCACTCCCGGGCCCGGCCTTGCTACGTCTGGCGTCGGTCAGTCGATGTATTCGAGTCGGGGTCGCGCCGTCATGCGGGTAACCAGCTCATAGGCAATGGTGCCCACATGACGGGCGACTTCTTCCGCCGCCAGACCTTCACCCCACAGCAGCACCTCGTCACCAACCCGATCGGTAGCCTCAGGGCCCAGATCGACGGTGGCCATGTCCATCGATACCCGACCCGCCAGGGTTACCCGACGACCGTTGATCAGCACCGGAGTGCCGGGAGGCGCCATACGTGGATAGCCGTCGCCGTAACCGACGGCAATGACGCCGATGCGGGTATCACGCGGGCTCACCCAGGAGCCGGCATAACCCACCGGCTCGCCGGCCTTGTGTTCGCGTACTGCAATCAGGCTGGTGGTAAAATTCATCGCCGGACGAAGGCCGAAGTCGGTGCCCTGCCGGTCGCCAAACGGAGTGATGCCATACAACATGATACCGGGGCGGATATAGTCGGCATGGGCATCGGGAAAAGCGATAACACCGGCGGAGTTACACAGGGCCCTGTGCTTGACCTTGCCGGTGGTCACCTGCTTGAAGCGGGCAATCTGCGCCTCGGTCACCGCCTGCTGTTCGGGCTCGTCGGCCCGGGCGAAGTGGGTCATGGCATTGACCGGTTTTACCACCTGGGCGATGGCGGCCAGGCGGGAAAAAATCTCGTCGGCCTGCTCCGGGGCAAAACCGACCCTGTGCATACCCGAGTCTATTTTCACCCATACCGTTACCGGCGCGGCCAGCGGGGTCTGTTCCAGCTCGTCGAGCTGGGCAAAGTCGTGAATACAGAGATGGAAGTCGTTAAGCGCGGAGAACTCGAGCTGGTCTCGGTTGAAAAATCCTTCCAGCAGCAGAATCGGCTGCTGAATACCGCCGGCACGCAATTTTTGTGCTTCTTCAAAGCGGGCAACCGCAAACATGTCGGCGTCGTCTTTGAGGGCCGCCGCCACCGTCAGATCGCCGTGGCCATACGCATTGGCTTTCACTACGGCCATCGCCATGGCCGTGGGGGCCAGTTGCCTGGCTACTTGCAGGTTATGTCGAACTGCTTCCAGACTGATGCGGGCCACCGCCCCGTGTGCATCCATCTCTACTCCTTAATAGTCATCATCGAAATCCGGCCCGGCATAGTTATCGAAGCGGGAAAACTGCCCCTGAAACGTCAGCCGAACCCTGCCTATGGGTCCGTTCCGTTGCTTGCCGATGATGATTTCGGCGATGCCTTTCTCCGGGCTGTCATCGTGATAGACCTCGTCCCGGTAGATAAACATGATCAAGTCGGCATCCTGCTCTATGGAGCCTGACTCCCGCAGATCCGAGTTAACCGGCCGCTTGTCGGCCCGCTGTTCCAGGCTTCGGTTAAGCTGGGACAGCGCAATCACCGGCACCTTCAGCTCTTTGGCCAGCGACTTGAGCGAACGGGAGATCTCGGCAATTTCCAGCGTCCGGTTATCGGACAAGCTGGGCACCGTCATCAATTGCAGATAGTCGATCATGATCATGCTGATACCCCCGTGTTCTCGTGCCACGCGCCGGGCGCGGGAACGAACTTCGGTCGGCGTCAGGCCGGAAGAATCATCGATATAGAGCTGACCTTTTTCCAGCAGCATGCCCATGGTCGAGGACAATCGGGCCCAGTCTTCATCATCCAGCTGCCCGGTCCGTATACGGGTTTGATCGATACGTCCCAGGGAAGCAAGCATCCGCATAATAATCTGCTCAGATGGCATTTCCAAGGAGAATATGAGCACTGGTTTATCACTTGTCAGTGCGGCATGCTCACAAAGGTTCATTGCAAAAGTCGTTTTACCCATAGAAGGTCGAGCTGCCACTATAATCAGGTCCGAAGACTGGAAGCCCGCAGTTTTTTTATCCAAATCCGAGTATCCGGAAGACACACCGGTAATGCCCTGATGAGGATTTTTATACAGCTCTTCGATCCGATCTATGGTCTTCTCGAGCAACACCCGCAGCGGTTGCGGCCCCTCATTGGCGTTAGTTCGGCTTTCGGCAATCTTGAACACCTTGGTTTCGGCCAGATCCAGCAGCGCGGTGGAATTACGCCCCTGAGGGTCGAAACCGGCCTCGGCTATCTCGTTGGCCACCGAGATCATTTCCCGCACCACGGCCCGCTCGCGCACTATGTCGGCATAGGCGCCGATATTGGCCGCGCTGGGCGTATTCTTGGCAATTTCCACCAGATAAGAGAAACCACCCACCGTGTCCAGCGACTCGTGCCGTTCCAGCTCTTCCTGCACCGTGATCAGATCGATGGGGCTGCTGAGCTGACTCAGTCGCTGCATGGCCTGAAAAATAAGACGATGCGGCCGACTGTAGAAGTCCGGCTCCGAGACCTTTTCCGCCACCCGATCCCAGGCATTGTTATCCAGCAGCAGTCCACCCAATACGGACTGTTCCGCCTCAAAGGAATGAGGTGGCATCTTCAGCTGGGCCACGGCCTGATCGGCTTTGGTGACGGTTTTTTCGCTCATCGGTTCTCTCTCTGGTTTAGCAAACGACTATTATCAGGATTTTCCACCGGCTCCGAAAGGTCCATTCTTATCCCGGCCCTATACAATGTTGATGCCATGCCGATGAAATGTCGATGTTGCGTCTCTGCCCCGCTACTCGATAACACCGAAATGACCGGCGCTATCTCCGTTGTTACGGTGCGCCCGGGTCGGGCGGACTGCGGCTTTCTTAATCACCAGTTGACATAACATGTCGCTGCTTTAGGATGTTGCCTGTCTGTCACTCAAGGAAACTACAATGCGTAAACTTCTTGCCCTGTTTACCCTGATTTTCGCCGTTGGCATCACTGCCACCGCCTTTGATGCCGAGGCCCGTAAAATGGGTGGCGGCAGCCGCTCTGTCGGCAAGTCCTACAAAACCGCTCCCAGCCAGCCGGCAGCACAGCAACAAACCGCCGGTAAAGCCAATGCGGGGCAAACCCAGCAACCGAAAAAATCGGGCCTGATGGGTGGCCTGCTCGGCGGTCTGCTGGCCGGTGGTATGCTGGCCTGGCTGATGGGCTCCGGCGCCTTCGAAGGTTTCCAGATCATGGACTTCCTGATGATAGCGGGCCTGGCCTTTGCCGGCTTCATGGTGTTCAAAGCCCTGCGCAAGAACAAGGCGCCGGCCCCCAGAGCGGCCTACAACGGCCCCCAGCAGTTTGAAGCACCCAAGCCGTTTAATGCGCCCGGTCAGTCCGCTGCCGGTGGCAACGCCGCTTCCGGCTTTGCTGCCAGCGATGTGCCCTTCGACCTGCCCCAGGGCTTCGACATGCAGGCGTTTCTGCAAGGCTCTCGCGAGCACTATCGCACCCTGCAGCAAGCCTGGAACCAGAACGATCTGGAGAAGATCCGCGAATACGTCACCCCCGAGCTATTTGCCGAACTGAGCCAGGAACGCGCCAAGCTGAGCGGCGATCAGCACACCGAGGTGATGTTTGTGGATGCCGAGCTGGTACGCGCCGACCACACCTCTTATCAGGCCCAGGTCAGCATCCAGTTCAGCGGTCGCTACCGCGACAGCAGCGAAGGCGTCGAACAGGACATCCGCGAGGTATGGCACCTGGAGCGCGATCTGACCAAGGACAATGCGCCCTGGTTGATCGTCGGTCTGGAAGACAATGCGTAAGCGTTTCTGCCATGAAATGACAAAGGCGCCCACGGGCGCCTTTTCAGTTTCTGCCTGGTGAGTAAAGCCCATTGCTTGATGCTGCGGAGTCATCTGCTGATATTGTCTGCCGGCAATTCGGTGTTCAAGAAGAGGCCCCTGTTGCTCTGAGTTCTCCAGATAAAACCGAGATCAGAAACCTTATCTGATAGGCATTACAAAAACGAGGTGCCGTAATCCATCGGGCTGGTGCCGAAATACCGGGCCAGGCTCTGGCCGATGTCGGCGAAGGTGTCTCGCCTGCCGAGCGTTCCCGGGCTGAGCCCTCCTCCGAGGCAGATCACTGGAACATACTCGCGGGTATGTTCGGTGCCGTGCCAGGTGGGGTCACAGCCGTGATCCGCCGTCATGATCAGCAAATCCTCCGGCTGTAGTCGCGCCAGCAGCTCGGGCAAACGGCGGTCGAAGGCTTCCAGCTCGGCGGCATAGCCGGAGACATCGCGGCGATGACCAAAACTCGAGTCGAAGTCGACGAAGTTGGTCATGATCAGGCTCCGGTCCCCGGCCCCTTCCAGCGCGTCCAGGGTGGCATCGAATAACGCATCCAGGCCGGTGGCCTTGACCTTGCGGGTGATACCGCAGTGGGCGTAGATGTCGGCTATCTTGCCGATGGAGACCACCTCGCCGCGTTTTTCCTCCACCAGCTTCTGCAGCACCGTCGGTGCCGGCGGCGCTATGCTGTAATCCCGCCGGTTGCCGGTACGGGAGAAGTCGACGGTGCTGTTACCGGTGAAGGGGCGAGCGATGACCCGGCCTATGTTGTAGGGCATCAACAACTCGCGGGCAATCTCGCATACCCGATAGAGCCGCTCCAGGCCGAAATGCTCTTCGTGAGCGGCAATCTGAAACACGGAGTCGGCCGAGGTGTAGCAGATGGGCTTGCCGCTCCTGGTGTGTTCCTCGCCCAATTGTTCGAGGATGGTGGTACCCGAGGCATGGCAGTTGCCCAGAATGCCCGGCAACCGTGCCTGCTCGATCAGCGCCTCAGTCAGAGACACAGGAAAACTGCTGTCGGTATCGAGGAAGTAGCCCCAGTCGAACAGCACCGGCACCCCGGCCATTTCCCAGTGGCCGGACGGGGTATCCTTGCCGGATGACAACTCTTGCGCGTAGCCGTAGCTACCGACAACCTCGGCCGGTAAAGTCACGCCCTCGGCCACCCGGCCGGTGCTGTCCGCATGGGCGTGAAAAAGGCCCAGCCGAGCCAGATTGGGCAGGCTTAGCGGTCCCTGCCTGCCCTGATTGGCCTTTCCACCGGCACAGGCGTCGGCGATATGGCCCAGGGTGTCGGCGCCTTCGTCACCGAACGCGGCGGCGTCGGCGGACGCGCCTATGCCGAAGGAATCGAGTACCAGCACTATTGCACGTTTCATGGAGCCTCCCTGTAAGCTGTTGTTATCGAGACCGGCTCAATAGCCGGTTGCTTGCGTGTTTACATCGCCGACGCCCAGGGTCCGCAGCAGGTTATTCAGCAAGCCGGAGGCGCCAAAGCGAAAGTGCCGGGGGCTGATCCAGTCGGGCCCCATGATATGGGCGGCCAGCCGTAAATAGTCTTGCGCCTCTTCGGTGGTACGCACACCACCGGCGGCCTTGAAGCCAACATCCTTGCCTGAATCACGGATGGTTTCCAGCATCACTTCGGCGGCCGCCAGGGTCGCATTGATCGCCACCTTGCCGGTGGAGGTCTTGATAAAGTCGGCGCCCCCTTCGATGGCAAGCCTGGTGGCTTGCCGGATCAAACCAGAAACGTTCAGCTCCCCGCTTTCGATAATCACCTTGAGTGTGGTCCTGCCGCAGGCGAGCTTGCAGGCCCGTACCAGCGCCAGCCCCGCCTGCTCGTTACCCGCCAGCAGGGCGCGCCAGGGAAACACCAGATCCAGCTCGTCGGCACCGGCGGCCACCGCAACACGGGTTTCCCGCAAGGCACCTACGATATCGTCATCACCCAGAGGAAAGTTGATGACGGTGGCAATCTTTATCTGATCCTCTACGCCCAGTTCATTCAGGGTCTGGCGTACAACACCGATAAAGCGCGGATAGATACAGAGGGCGGCGGGGGTGCCGAAGGGGGTCACCGCCTGCCGGCACAGGGCGACCACCTTTTCATCGCTGTCGTCATCGTTGAGGCTGGTCAGGTCCATCAGGCTCAGGGCCTGACGGGCGGCAGCCTGTAGTGCTGTGTCTGTCATCTTTTCTCCAGCCGGCATTCAAACACGGTGTATGCACAGTTTAAGCATTACATTCCCGCTAGCGACAGAAAAAAACCGGCGATGGTGGCAGACATCAGGTTGGACAGGGTACCGGCCAGCACCGCCCTGAGGCCGAAACGGGCGATATCGTGTCGGCGACTCGGGGCCATGCCACCCAGCCCTCCCAGCAGAATGGCGACTGAAGCCAGGTTGGCAAAGCCGCACAGGGCGAAAGAAATAATGGCCTTGGTGTGTTCGGTCATCATCTGGCCTGTGCCTTCCACCAGCAGTTCGTTGCCGAGGTAGGGGGCGAAGTTGATATAGGCGACGAATTCGTTAAGAACCAGTTTCTGGCCGATAAAAGAGCCGGCAATAATCGCTTCTTCCCAGGGGACGCCGAGCAGAAAGGCCAGCGGCGCGAACAACCAGCCCAGTAGCAGCTCCAGGCTCAGGCTCTCCATACCCACCCAACTGCCGATACCGCCCAGCATGCCGTTGAACAGGGCGATGAGTCCGATGAAGGCGAGCAGCATGGCCCCCACGTTCATCGCCAGCCGCAGTCCGGAGCTGGCACCGGTGGCGGCGGCATCGATGATATTGGCGGTGGCCGACAGGGATTCGGTGCGCGAGGTGCCGAGCAGCCGCTGCAAGGCTCCGCCCAGAAGGCGGATCACCCACTGCATGACGCCAAGGTAGTAGAGCACCGCGATCAGCGAAGAAAAGAAGATAATGACCGGCAGCACCCGCAACGCGAAGATAAAGCCCAGGCCGCTGGTGAAGGCAGCCTCCCCCACCAGACCACCGAACAGGAAGCCCATGCCGTCGTTGGCGTAGGAAATCACCTGACTCACTCCGGCCGACAGAGACTGCAGCATCTCTTTGCCTATCGGCACGTACAACACCAGGGCACCCAGCCCGGCCTGAAGGGCGAAGGCACCGCCCACGGTTCGCAGCCGAATGGCCGCCCTGTTGTTCGAAAACAGGATGGCGATAAGCACCAGCGTCACCATCCCGACCAGACTCATGAACAGGGTCATATCTCTATCCTTTCCGTGGCAGCCAATACAGGAGCCTTGGGCCGACCGCCACTGTCATCCAGATCAGCTTATACGAGTTCGTTGCTCACAGAATAGGTAACCGGAGAGAATAATCGAGAAAAAAGCCAATAAAATTAGAATGTTCTGCACTACAACGGCTTGCAGGACAGGTTCAGTCCCAGCCAAACAGCCGGGATACGTTGTGTTCGAGTTGCGCAGCCAGGGTGATGGGATCCTGTCCTCGCAATTCGGCCAGGGTGATCAAGACCTGCGGCAGTTGCGTCGGATGATTGGGCTGGCCCTGAAAGCCACACAAGGGCATGTCCGGAGCATCAGTTTCCAGCACCAGAGCCTCCACCGGCATGGCCGCGATAGTCTGGCGGGTTTTATTGGCTCTTGGATAGGTGATGGTGCCGCCGACGCCGAGATGAATACCCAGCTTCCAGAACGCCTCGGCCTGCTGCAAGGATCCGGAAAATCCGTGTAGCACGCCCCCCACCGGCGGGGTGCGACGCAGCCACTTCAACAGTTGATCGTGGGTTTTGTGACTATGCAATATCACCGGCAGCGATCTCTCCCGGGCCAGCCGGAGCTGGGCATTCAGTGCCGCCCCCTGCCCGGCCGGCGTCAGGTCGATATGGCCATCCAGCCCCATTTCGCCCAGAGCCACACAACGCTCGTCGGCCCGGTCGAGCGCCAGCTCCAGTTTTTGCAGCCAGCCGGCAGAGGCATCGGCAACCCACCAGGGATGCAGCCCCAGCGCATAGTAGGTGCCGGGCAGCGAGGCACACAGCCTCGGTAATGCCGGCCACTGGGCCTCCTCTACCCCCGGTATCACCAGCCGGCGTACACCAACGGCCTGTGCCCGATGCCAGTGAGCGGGTCTGTCGTCATCGAAGGCGGCAAAGTCGAAATGGCAATGGCTGTCGGTGAGATGCATGGGGCGAGTCCTTGGATATTTCGTCTCAGTTTAAGCGCAATCCGATGAAATATCAGAGAGATCAGCCACCAACAGCATCAAATATAGTGGCGTCCCGTGGGGTTGAATCTATTCGACCGCATCATTGCATGATGGCATGACAGGCTGGTGGCTGTTGTAGCGTGCGGACATAAAAAAGCCCCGGCACAAAGGCCGGGGCTTTTATCGGTGCAGAATAATCAGTGCTCGCGGGTCTTGCTGAACTGAATATCCGGGTAGCGCTCCTGGGTCAGGTTCAGGTTGACCATGGTGGGCGCTATGTAACTCAGGTTGTCACCGCCGTCCAGCGCCAGGTTGTTCGACATTTTACGCTGGAATTCGTCCAGCTTCCTGGCGTCATCGCAGTAGACCCAGCGGGCGGTAGAAACGTTGACCGCCTCATAGATGGCGTCCACGTTGTATTCGGACTTCAATCGCGCCACCACCACGTCAAACTGCAGCACGCCCACGGCGCCAACGATCAGATCGTTGTTGTCGAGCGGGCGGAATAGCTGCACGGCACCTTCTTCCGACAGCTGAACCAGCCCCTTGAGCAACTGCTTCTGTTTGAGCGGATCCCGCAGCCGGATGCGGCGGAACAGCTCGGGGGCGAAGTTGGGGATACCGGAAAACTTGATGTCTTCCCCCTGGGTAAAGGTGTCGCCAATCTGAATGGTGCCGTGATTGTGCAGGCCGATGATATCGCCGGCGAAGGCTTCTTCTGCCCGCTCCCGATCGCCGGCCATGAAGGTCACCGCATCGGAAATATTGACCGTCTTGCCCAGACGCACGTGCTTCATCTTCATGCCCTGGTTGTATTTGCCGGACACGATCCGCATGAAGGCAATTCGGTCACGATGGCGGGGATCCATGTTGGCCTGGATTTTGAACACGAAGCCGGTGAACTTGTCTTCACTGGCTTCCACTTCGCGCTCCTGAGTGGGCCGCGGCATCGGCGCCGGCGCCCAGGTACTGAGGCCGTCCAGCACATGGTCCACCCCGAAGTTGCCCAGGGCAGTACCAAAGTATACCGGCGTCAGCTCACCGCTGAGAAACAGGTCCTGGTCGAATTCGGTGGCGGCACCCAGCACCAGCTCCAGCTCTTCGCGCAAGTCGGCGATCTCGTTTGCATCCATCACCTCATCCAGCGCCGGATTGTCCAGCCCCTTGATGATCTTCACATCCTGAATGGTGTGGCCCTGACCCGGCTGGTAGAGGATCACTTCGTCACGATGCAGGTGATACACCCCCTTGAACCACTTGCCGCTGCCAATGGGCCAGGTGATGGGCGCGCACATCATGTTCAGTTCGGTTTCGACTTCGTCGAGCAACTCCATGGGATCGCGAATGTCCCGATCCAGCTTGTTGACGAAGGTAACGATGGGGGTGTCGCGCAGCCGGGTTACTTCCATCAGCTTGCGGGTTCTGTCTTCTACGCCCTTACCACCGTCGATCACCATCAGACAGGAATCCACCGCCGTCAGGGTGCGGTAGGTATCTTCCGAGAAGTCTTCGTGCCCAGGAGTATCGAGCAGGTTGATCAGGCAACCGTTGTAAGGAAACTGCATCACCGAAGTGGTGACCGAGATGCCCCGCTCCTTTTCCATTTCCATCCAGTCGGACTTGGCATGCTGATTGGAACCCCGGCCCTTGACGGTACCCGCGGTCTGAATCGCATGTCCGTGCAACAGTACCTTTTCGGTGATCGTGGTCTTACCCGCATCCGGGTGCGAGATAATGGCGAAAGTGCGGCGCTTGGCGACTTCCTGCTGGAATTGCGGTGATGACATGGTCGGCTTTCTTCTACTTTGATGAAGGAGCAAAGGGCAGGGGTCGGCGCTTCACTCGGGGAACGACAGATAAAACGGCGGCCATTGTCCCCGATCTGCGCCGGATCCTCAATCGACAGTTGCCCTCTTCCCCCCTGAAAAGACGATTTTTCCACCGCTCTTCATCCTGCGGCGGCTTGCCGTTATCATGCGCTTTTTCATCCATGAAGCCCGTCTCTCATGTCTCGATCTTACTGCCACGCCTGCCAGCTTCCCCAAAGTGCCTGCCTGTGCGCGCACGTTGCTCCCCAGTGCTGCCCCTTTCCGGTGCTGATACTGCAGCATCCACTGGAGGCCAGGCATGCCAAGAGTACGGTACCGCTGCTTCGGCTGGCTCTACCCGACATTCGGCTGGAAATAACCGAACACCTGGATCCCCTGCCCCAACCGGCCAGGGGACGCTGGTGGCTGCTGTATCCGGACACACAGGCGCTGGACGTGGATGTCGGGGAAACTACACTGCCGACGGCCGACATCGGCGGTCTGGTGGTACTGGACGGCACCTGGCGCAAGACCCGCCGGTTACTGCACCTCAACCCCTGGCTACGAGAGCTACCGACGCTGAGCTTTAGCCGAGCGCCCGCCAGCGATTATTCCATCCGCAAAGGGCCCGGCGGTCAGGCACTGTCGACGCTGGAGAGTCTGGCCCATGTACTGAACCGCCTGGATCCCGGTTTTGCACCGGCGCCGCTGCATCGGTTGCTCAAGGTCAGGGTCGCTCAGTTCCAGGCACATCGAGCCTCTCGAAAAGACGATAGCTAACGTATCAACGATACCTCCGTGTTGCTCGGCAATGCCGACACAATTTGATGCAACCAGCTATCACCCCCAATACATTTTTTTCAGAATTTAACTGCTCATTTGATCACAATATCCGCTATTATTATGCCGCTCGGCTTCAGGTGGATATTTTTTGACCTGAAAACGATGTCTGAATGCTTCCATCGAAGGTAATCACCAAGGCTTTGATATATATAGCTTTTACATTTGATGAAAACGAGAAATCAGGATTTGCAATAGTATTAATATGATTTCACTGTTAAATAGCATTGACATTCATCACGTAATTGAAAAAAATCTACGTACAAATTGTCAACATATCAATTTTAAAACCGTATACAATTTGAACACAAGAAGGCAGCGCATGTGGTCTCAGCACCCGGCTCAACGCAAGCTGGGCATCTGTTTCGATGCGCTAGGGTCCCAACTAAAAAATATGAAACAGAGAAGGTAAGACCATGGAAGCGTATCTGCTGGATTTTGGTAACTTATTAATAAGATGGCTGCATGTCATCGCTGCCATCGCATGGCTGGGTGAGTCGATTTACTTCGTTATGCTGGATAACGGCCTCAAGCCACCCAAGGGCGAAGGGTGCAAGAAAAAAGGTGTATTTGGCGAGATGTGGGCCGTACACGGTGGTGGTTTCTACCACAACCAAAAATACGCAAGCAGCCCGGAAGACCTGCCAGAAGATCTGCATTGGTCATTCTGGAAGGCCTACACCACCTGGTTGTCCGGCTTTGGTCTGTTCACCCTGTTATACCTGACCAAACCCAGCTTCTATCTGGTCAACCGTAACAGCCCGTGGGAATGGGCCGCCAACATGACCGGCACCCAGGCCAACATTGCCGCCCTGGCCTTCCTGCTGCTGGGCTGGGTTATCTATAACGAGCTGTGTAAGCGCATCAGCCCCAACATGACCCGCGATGGTATCCTGAGTGTTGCCGTTGCCGTGATGATGGTCGTGGTTGCTTATTTAAGCACGCACATCTTCTCTGGCCGTGCCGCCTTCTTGCTGACCGGCGCCGTGATGGCTACCGCCATGTCTGCCAACGTGTTCTTCTGGATCATTCCAGGCCAGCGCCGCATGGTTAATGCCATGAAAGCCGGTGAAAAACCAAATCCAATCGATGGTTTGCGTGGTAAGCAACGCTCGGTACACAACACCTACTTCACCCTGCCAGTAGTATTGTTGATGCTGAGTAACCACTACGCCTTCACCTTTACCCATTCGCTGTCTTGGGTGATCATGGTGCTGTTTATCTTTGCCGGTGCTCTGATCCGTCAGTACTTTGTATTGATGCACGGCGGCAAGATCCGCCCAGGCTACCCGATTGCCGGTGTGGCACTGATTCTGGTTGCCGTCTGGATTGGCGCTCCTTCTGCCAAGAAAGCGGTACAGGCACCTGCTCAAACTCAAAGCAGTGCTGTTGCGACCGATAGCACCGACGGCACCGCCGTTGAAGCTGCAGGTACCGTTGAAGCTGCTGAGCCAGCAGCTTCCGGTGAAGTGACGCTGGCGCAAGTAGAAACCATCATGAACAGCCGCTGCGTAGAGTGTCATGCACAAGCTCCGACTAGTGAAATGTTTGCTGCTGCACCGCTGGGTATAGTGCTGGATTCACAACAGGAAATATTGCTGCAAGCCGATCACATTAAACAAGTGGTTGCCAGCAAGTACATGCCGCTGGGTAACATGACCCAGATGACCGACGAAGAGCGCGACATGATCGCCGCCTGGAACGGTCAGTAAACAAAACAACGTAGCCATCCGCTAACGTCAAAAGGCCCGCATCATGCGGGCCTTTTTTATGGTTCCTGTATTTCTCTGTCGACCACTTCTTTCGGTAGCGATTGTTCGATCATTCCGCCGAAATCCGGCCCCGCCAGCCATTCATCCTCACTCCCGGCTTTGACGCTCCCACCAGGCACCAACCAATATTGCAAAGCAAAACAAACAGCTCGCGTGATGAATTAAAATCTTTATATTCAGTAATAACTTAAGATCACTTAATAATAATACAACAATGCACCGCACAAAAAAGAGCTAGAATCGATGTCGTGGTCCGCTACAGTGCTGAACGGGACCATCTCACTCATTTAAGGATACCCGAGCATGAAGACGCCAAACCATGATATGAATGAAAAAATCTGCGTTGTCACCGGTGCCGCCAGAGGCCTGGGCAGGGCCATCAGCGAAACCCTGGCCCTGGCCGGTGCCACCCGGGTTTATGCCTGCGACATCAACATGGCCCCCGCAGAAGACTGGATCGGTAACTACAGCAATATTACCGCCATCCCCCTGGATGTCTGCGACCACCATGCATTGAGCGCCCTGAGTGGCCGCATCATGACCGAGCAGGGCCGGCTCGACGTACTGGTGAACAACGCCGGCATTACCCGCGACGCCTTGCTCGAAAAAATGACCGAATCCGACTGGGATCGGGTGCTGGACGTCAATCTCAAGGGAATCTTCATGATGACCCGAGCCATGCTGCCCTTGATGAAGCTGCAGGACAGAGGCAGTATCGTCAGCATCTCGTCGGTGGTGGGTACCGACGGCAACATAGGCCAGAGCAACTACGCGGCGAGCAAGGGCGGCATCATCAGCATGACCAAAGGCTGGGCAAAGGAATTCGTCTACGGTGGCGCCCAGATCCGTGCCAACTGCATCGCTCCCGGCTTTATCAATACCGAAATGACCCAGGCGGTGCCGGAGAAGGTACTGTCCAAGATGTGTGCCCGCATTCCGCTGGCGGCGCTGGGCGAGCCGCAGGATATAGCCGAAGGAGTCTTGTTTCTGGCCAGTGACCGGTCCCGCTATATTACCGGCCAGGTTCTGAAGATAGATGGCGGCCTGGTGCTGTAATTCTTGCCCCGGTAAGGCTCTGCTCACCGCTCCGGAGGCAACACAGGCACCTCCCTCGACACGCTACGAGTACATCCATGTTAGCTCGGACACATGGGTATGTGTGAGCGGGTCGGTGGAGCGGGTCCTTTGTCCGGGATTGATGTACAAACAAAACCAGCGACCGGAGGCCGCCGCGTTGGGGGACAGCGAGACGAGCACATATCATCTCGCTGTTTAATCTGTTTACAGTGATTCGCCGGGAAAACCCTCGCGCCCCTGAGCTTCGCTTTTCTCCATCAGTCGCTGACCTTTCTTGATCATGCACTGCCCATCCTTGATGTTACTTTTACCTTCTTCGACCCGGCGATCATCCTTGGCCAGCAACGCCATCACGCCGAGCACACCCGGGTTCAATAGGCTCTGTATCCATTACCACCTGTATGTTACTGATGTTCTGAGCGAAGCCCTTCCGTCTGGCTCTCATAGTCCAACCACTTCTGTGCATCGCCTGCACACTCAAAACACAGAAAAATGGCAATGTCCTTCACAGCATTTCGGCCCGGCTGCTCAGATGCAGGCGACGACGCAGGCGTCGGGCCAGAGAGTCCACCAACATATTAAGCCCGGCGCACACCAGCAGCAGCAGCATGGCCCGATCGAAGCGAAACTCGCTGAACGCCGAGTCGATGAAAAAGCCGAGGGTGGGAATACCAAGCATGCCCAGAATCGCCGTTTCCCGGATCAGATTTTCGAATCGATACAGGCTGTAAGCCATAAAAGCCCGGTACAGTCGGGGCAACACCTCGAAGCAATACAAGTTCAGCCCCTTGGGCGCGTCTTCACGCAAGCTCAGGGTATTGAGATGATGGCCGAGCAGGTGCGCGATGATGGCGCCGTTGTGCAGGCTGAGAGCAGCAATGGCGGGCAGCATGCCGGGTCCGAGCAGCAGCATGCCGATAAAGGCCAGCAGATATTCCGGTAAGGAGCGCATCAGCACCAGCCAACCGTGACTGCCGGTGCGGGTCAGGCCATTGCCGAAACGCCGTGAAATCAATGGAAACCACAGCAGCGCCAGCAGCGCCGTCACCACCAGCGCAAGTAAGGCCAGCACCAGGGTATTGAACAGACCGGGGCCGATTTGCTGTACCCAGAGTCCCTGTAACCAGGGCCAGAGACCGGCCCAGTTGCCGCTGTGCAAGGGTGCTGGGACTATGTCTTCGGTGAAGAAGCGCCCCATCAATGCCCAGTTCAGGCTGGCCAGAGGCGGTAACCACCACAGGGCCGCCAGCAGATACAGCGGCACCAGCCGGGCCCTGAGCCACCACTTGAGGGTGGCGATAATCAGCACCAGGGCATAGAAAAAGCTCGCCGCCTCATCGTAGTAGCCCTGACGCAGCAAGGACTCCAGGTGATAACCCAGGGTCGGCAGGCCGATAAAGCCGAGTACCGCCGAGCTGCGAATGCCGCATTCCAGCCGATAACCGGTATAGGTGGCCATCTGCCGCCAGCATAACGGCAGTTGCAGATACCAGAGGCGGGACAGCCAGCCCAATCCGGGCTGCAGCGCCTGCTCCGGGGCCGGATCTGCCTCTTCGAACAGCTCACCAAAAATCTTGGCGAAGGTGCCCGCATAGGGCAGCGCTATGGCCAGCACTCCGGCCAGGGCCGACAGCCCCAGCAACTGAATGAACAACAGCGCCCAAAACAGTTCATGCACCGCACGCATCCCCGCCGCCAGCCGGCGAATTCCGCCACGGCGATAACCGGCCGCCAGCAAGAGTCCCAGCACAGCACCCAGCGCCACTCCCTGCAAGGCAAAGGCCAGGGTGTTAGCCACGGCCGACACCAGAGTAGTCAGCTCCGGCGGTGTCGGTGTGAGCAGGCCGCCCCCCAGCCGTGTGAGCTCGGTCCAGGGCTCCACGGCGGTGACGGACAGATCGGCCCAGGGCAGACACAACAAGGCCAGCACCACAAACAGCAGACTGCCGTGCACCATGGCGCGAGCCGGCTCAGGCTGAGCCTTCAGCATGTCCTGGCCATCAACGCCGCTGGTACAGGGTGTGCAGCTGCGCCGACGTCAGTGTCTGACTGTCTGCATCCAGCACCACCCTCCCCTCGCGCAGCCCCACCACACGCGTACAGTGAGTAAGTGCCTGCTCCACGTTATGCAGCGCCAGCACCACGGTATCGTGTTGACCGCAGATCAGCCGCAGCAACTCGTCGGCCTGGCGTTCGTCCAGCGCCGACACCGGTTCGTCCCCGATGAAGATGGGCTTTTGCTGATACAGGGCCCGACCCAGACTGACCCGGCTTTGCTGACCGCCCGACAGCCGTTCGGCGGCAGTCCAGAGCTGATGCTGCAAGCCCAGCTTTACCGCCAGCTCGGTAATTTTCGCCTTTGGCCCCGCCAGTGGCCGCACCAGATTGGCCAGGTTGTACCAGAACGGATGCCGATTCAGCTGTCCCATGTAGATGTTGTGAAAAGCCGACAGCATGGGCACCAGCCCGGGCTGTTGCGGGCACCAGGCCACCTCGGTCGGACGCAGCTCGCGCAACCGGCGCAGCAGGGTGCTCTTGCCGGTGCCGGACTCCCCCAGCAGGGCCACTTTTTCACCCCGACGCAACTCGAACGACAGCTCGCGCAACACCGGACTGCCCGCATAGCCGAGGGACGCTTGCCGAAACCGGAACAGACAACTGTCGGCGCTCATTTACTGGGCGGGATCCATGATGCCGATGGCCACGGCGGTGTCACGAATGGGAGCGTAATCGTCGTTGGTGGCTTTTACGAAGCCGGAACGGGGAAAGGCCGCCAACAGGGCAGGGTCGGCCATCTCCAGCAGCGCCTGCTGTACTTTCTCTTTGAAGCCGTCACCGAAGCGAGCATTCACATCGCCGCGAATACTCCACTGGTAATCCGGGTAGCTTGGCGTGGACCAGATCACGCTGACCTTGCTGTCGTCGATGTTGCCCTTGGCTTTTTCCGCATCCCACACCGCGTAGTTCACCGCGCCCACTTCGAAGGCACCGGACTGTACCAGGCTGATGGTGCGGTTGTGGTCACCGGAAAAACCGACCCGGGAAAACAGCTGCTCCGGCGCCTGGCCGAAGTGCTGACGCAGAAAGAACTCGGGCATCAGGCGGCCAGAGGTCGACCCCTTGTCGCCGAAGGTAAAGCGCTTGCCGGCCAGGGCGGCAGGTAAATGCTCACTCTCGATCAGACCCGTGCTGCTGTGGGCGATGATGTAGCTGACGAAGGTGGTGTCTTCCTTGCCCTGGGCGATGGCCTCGCTGCCGGGTACCAGCTCGCGTGCCTGCACGCCGGTCAGGCCGCCAAACCAGGCCAACTGCACCTGATCGTTACGAAAGGCGCTGACCGCCGCCGGGTAGCTTTTTACCGGTATGTACTGCACTTCCACGCCCAGCTTGTCGGTCAGGTAATCGGCAATTTTGCCGAAGCGCTCGGTCAGGTGGCGCTCGTCCTGATCGGGAATGGCGGTAAACACGAAGGGCACGGCCTGAGCCGGCATCACGGCGCTCAGGCACAGAGTCGCCAGGCCAAGCAGCCGGGCACGAAAAGCAACAGAAAGAGTCATGGTTCACGGATCCAAAAATACGGGACTCGCATTATAACCGATGACGGGCCCGGATCAGAGCCAGCCGTTCATCAAACTCATATACACCAGGGTTCCCGCCAGAATGCTGAGCAACGCCTGCCGCCGCCACAGTTGCAGCACCGCCACCACCATCACCGCCACTATCTGGGCCTGGCCATCGGCCGGGGTGCTCCAGTGGTGCACGCCCATGGCATAGAGGGTCAGCAACACCATCATGGCCACCGGCAAGCGCCGCCCCAGAGTCTGAATGCGGCGGTGATGGGCAAGAAATCCCCGCGCCACGAAGGGAAAGGCGCGCAACCCGAAGGTGACTGCCGCCATGATCAGCACCGCCAGCAGGTAGTCCAGTTCAGTCATGAGCCAGCTCCGGTTGCGATGGCGGCCAGGCCAGCAACACCAGTACCAGCATCATGGATGCCGCCAGCAGGAAGTACTCACTTATCCAGATACCGGCAACGGCCGCGGCCACCAGTCCCAGGGCCATCGCTCCCCAGTCTCTACGCACGCGGATCTGCTCCACCGCCAGCACGGTAAAAAGTGCGGTCAGGGCAAAGTCCAGTCCCTGCAGCCCCGGGGGCAGTCCTCGCGCCAGCACCATGCCGGCCAGGGTTCCGAGTACCCAGTACCCCTGGTTGAACAGCACCACCAGCAGTGCGGTTTTACTGTCGTTCACCTGACCGGGTGCACTGAGCAGGGAGTAGGTTTCATCGGTAATACCGAAGATGAAATACGGGCGGCCAAGCACACCCTTTGGCAACAGGTGATAGAGCGACAGGCCATAAAACAGATGGCGAAAATTGACCAGCAACGAGGCCACCGCCAGATCGATCCAGCCAATCCCCGCCGCCAGCATGCCCACCGCCAGATACTGCAGGGCGCCCGCATAGACGATAATGCTCATCAGGGGCGCCCAATACCAGCTGAGCCCCGCATCGATCCACAGCACGCCAAACACGGCGCCCAGTGGCAAATAGCCCATCATCACCGGCAGGGTCAGCGGCAATATGCCGCGCCAGCTTGTCATCACCTTAAGCTCCCACATCCATAAGACATTAGAAAATAAGGGATTAGCCCGCGAGTGGCAAGGCGCTAAGGCCTAATAATACCCACCCCGGTAATGATTTGGTCATACTGAGGCCTCAGACCAGAGGCAGCGCAGCCGCCCCCCCCTCGACACGCCATGGCGGTCGAATGTCATCTGATGAGCGCCACAGGGAGGCGCTTGAGTGAGTCGGAGAAGCAGGCCCTTTGTCCGGGATTGATATCACAGTCGAAAAGATCGATTGTTTAATGTAATAGGCAGAGCACGAGTCTATCGATAGTGGCTTTTGGTACTGGGAGTGTCATAAAACAAAAAGGGAGCCGAAGCTCCCTTTGTTTATCATTGCTACTCAGCCAAGAGTTACAGCGCCTTGAGGATATTGTCCACGCTGTCTTTGGCGTCACCAAACAGCATGACGCTGTTTTCGCGGAAGAACAGCGGGTTCTGCACCCCGGCATAGCCGGTGTTCATGGAGCGCTTGAACACCACCACCTGCTGGGCTTTCCACACTTCCAGCACCGGCATGCCGGCGATGGGGCTGGCCGGATCTTCTGCCGCAGACGGGTTGACCGTGTCGTTGGCGCCGATCACCAATACCGTATCGGTATCATTGAAATCGTCGTTGATCTCGTCCATTTCCAGCACTATGTCGTAAGGCACCTTGGCTTCCGCCAACAGCACGTTCATATGCCCGGGCAGACGACCCGCCACCGGGTGAATGCCAAAGCGTACCGTCACACCGGCCGCGCGCAGCTTGGATACCAGCTCCGCCACCGGATACTGGGCCTGAGCCACCGCCATGCCGTAGCCGGGGGTGATGATGACAGAGCTGGAATTCTTCAGCATCTCGGCCACATCTTCGGCGTTCATTTCGGTGTACTCACCTTCCTCTTCCTCACCACCGCTGCTCACGGCGCCGTCGGAGCCGAAGCCACCGGCGATAACGGATACGAAGGAGCGGTTCATCGCCTTGCACATGATGTAGGACAGAATGGCACCGCTGGAACCCACCAGGGCACCGATAACGATCAACAGATCGTTGGAGAGCATGAAGCCCGCCGCCGCCGCCGCCCAGCCCGAGTAGGAGTTCAGCATGGAGATCACCACCGGCATGTCGGCACCGCCGATGCTGGCCACCAGATGCCAGCCAAAGGCCAGGGCAATCAGGGTCATCACCAGTAGCGCGAAGGTAGAGCCTTCCACCTGTACAAACCAGATCAGCAGCAGGGCAGACACCACCACCGCCAGCAGGTTCAGCTTGTGGCGGTGTGGCAGCATCAGCGGCTTGGACGATACCAGGCCACGCAGCTTGCAGAAGGCGACGATGGAGCCGGTGAAGGTGACGGCACCGATGAAAACGCCGAGAAAGACTTCGGTGTTGTGAATGTTGAGCATGGCACCGGACATTTCGCCGTGGCTGATGTAGGTGTTGATACCCACAAATACCGCCGCCAGACCGACAAAACTGTGCAGGATGGCAATAAGTTCCGGCATTTCGGTCATTTCGACCCTTAACGCCAGACGAATACCGATGGCGGCACCGATACCCATGGCCACGATGATCCAGCCCAGGCCGGTGACCTCGGGGTTGAAGACGGTGGCCAGCAGGGCAATCGCCATGCCCGCAACACCGTACCAGTTACCGGCCTTGGCCGACTCCTGTTTGGACAGGCCGGCCAGGCTCAAAATAAAGAGCACGGCGGCAACAATATAAGACGCAGTTACAAGTCCTTGTGACATTTCTATTAACCCTTCCTAAACATCTTCAGCATACGGTGTGTCACGGTAAAACCGCCAAACACGTTAATTGACGCTATCAGTATTGCCACAAAGGCCAGAAAACTGACGAAGCCACCGGCCCCTACCTGAGACAAGGCGCCCACGACGATAATTCCCGAGATGGCGTTGGTCACCGACATCAACGGCGTATGCAGCGAGTGAGAGACGTTCCACACGACGTAATAACCCACGATACAGGCCAGCACGAACACGGTGAAGTGAGACAGAAACTCCGCCGGTGCCACCGCTGACAGCCAGGCGAACAGCAAGACGCCCACACCACCCAGGTAGTACTTGAGGTTGCTCGGTTGCCTGGCGTGAGGTTCGGCTTTCGGCTGGGTCTGAGCAGCCGCCTTGGGGGCGGCAGACACGCTGATGGCCGGCGGCGGGAAGGTCACTTCACCGTCTTTGACCACCGTCATGTTACGCAGTACCACGTCGTCGAAGTCGACCTTGATATTGCCGTCTTTTTCCTTGCTCAGCAGCTTGGCCAGGTTGACCAGGTTGGTGGCATACAGAGTAGAAGACTGGGTCGGCAGACGACCGTTGAGATCGGTATAACCGATGATCTTGACGCCGTTATCGGACACGAACAGCTCGCCGGGCTTGGTCAACTCACAGTTGCCGCCGTTCTGGGCCGCCAGATCCACGATCACCGAGCCCGGATGCATGTTTGCCACCATTTCGGCGGTAATCAGCTTGGGCGCCGGTTTGCCGGGGATAAGTGCCGTGGTAATGATAATGTCGACTTCCTTGGCCTGGGCCATGAACAGCGCCATTTCGGCATCGATGAAGGCCTGGCTCATTTCCTTGGCATAACCGTCGGAAGAGTCTGCGTCTTCTTCGTAGTCAAGCTCCAGGAACTCGCCACCCATGGAGTTAATCTGTTCCTTTACCTCGGGGCGGGTATCGAAGGCGCGCACTATGGCACCCAACGAACCGGCGGCACCGATGGCGGCCAGACCGGCCACACCGGCACCAATGACCAGTACCTTGGCTGGCGGAACCTTGCCGGCGGCGGTGATCTGGCCGGTAAAGAAGCGACCGAATTCGTGGGCGGCTTCCACCACGGCACGATAACCGGCGATGTTGGCCATGGAAGACAGGGCATCCAGCGACTGGGCACGGGAAATACGCGGCACCATATCCATGGCCATCACGGTGACACCCTTGTTCTTGAGCTGCTCTACCAGCTCGGGGTTTTGCGCCGGCCAGATGAAGCTGACCAGGGTGGTGCCGGCCTGCAGCCGCTCTATTTCGTCGGCGGTAGGGGCATTCACCTTGTAGATAATGGCGGCTTGCCAGACCTGTTCGGCCGCGACCAGTGTGGCCCCTGCCGCTTCATAGGCCGCATCGTCAAAGCTGGCCTTGCTGCCCGCGCCCTGTTCGATACTGACCTCAAAACCCAGTTTACGTAACTGTTCGACCGACTTGGGGGTCGCTGCTACCCGAGTCTCGCCGCTAAGCGTTTCCCTTGGAATCCCGATTAACATAATAAATCCCTGATTAATGTTGATATCGCACCGGATAACCGAGGCGTATCCGGTTTGGGACAAGCTGTTCCTTCAACTTTCAGGCAGCCTTGCCATTGATTATTTCAGGCTGAATAACGCAGTCCAGCCTGGGGATGCCTTATCTGGCTATACCAAAACGACGCATTGATATTTTTTAATGCTGAAAACATCGAAATCTCGATATTTATTGCCAAAAAGCGTGACAAGATAAGGAGATAGCACAAGAAGAAGACAACACCACAAGCACTATACTGCCTCTTTCATAAAAAGATTAATCGATCTTTCCTCGAGGCTTAATAGGCTATGGCTTTCAATCGCTGACATATCATCGATTGATAGCCGAGATAGCGGGGTTGATCGAGGGGATCACTGGCATAACAGCGGAAAAACAAACAGGGGCCAGAGACCCCCGCTCGAATGTTATTTCACAAACAGATACCAGTAACCGAACAGCAGGTTGAACCCGGCAAAGAACAGAATGCCTACCCAGCTCAGGACCTTCATGCCACGGCCCAGACGGTACTGCTCCGGCACCTGCGGCAACGTCATCAGGCGGTAGTTCAACCAGGAAAAGACCAGGGCACTGACAAAGGCGGAGATCATGGCGAACTCCAGCATCGCCAACAGGGCACCCTTGAAGAACATGATGATCAGGGCGCCAACCATGCCCATCACCACCATCAAGGGATAGGTATAGCGACTGCCGTTACCGGTGGGGCCACTGCCTTGCGACTGACCAAGCTGTACACAGCATTCGCTCAGCGCCCTGCTGTAACCGTCAAGCACCGTCACGGTAGTGGAAAACATGCACAGGAAGGCAATCAGCGCAATCAACCAGCGGCTCCACTCCCCCATCACGCTGGCATAAACGTTCACCAGCTGATGCGCGAAGGCAATGCCCGAGGTCGCCAGGCTTTCACCGCTGCCATGCAGCACCAGGGTACCCAGCGCAACAAAGGCGAGCGCCAGCAGGGTAGAGGTAACATAGCCCACGTTAAAGTCGACCAGGGCATCCTTGTAATCCAGTGCGCCGCCCAGCGCTTTTTTCTTCTGGCGCAACCAGACGCTGTTCCAGGACGACAGCTCTATAGGCGCCGGCATCCAGCCCATCAGCGCGACCAGAAATCCCACAGAAGCCAGGTTCCAGGGGCTGGGAGAGACAAAGTCGGGCGGCGCCACACCACCTTGATTCAAGGCGATAAACACCGCTGTGATAGTGGCGACCGCCAACCCCACGATAATCCACTTGGTCACCCGATCCAGCGTCTTGTAGTGACCGGTGATCAGGAACGCCAGCGAGCCCGCCAGCACTATCATGCTGAGTTGGGTCACGTTGAGGCTGTCACCGATAAATAGCCCCAGTATGCTGCCACACAACATGGCCACTCCGGCGGTACTGACCACGGAGGCGAAGAGATTGAGTGCGGTAAACAAATAGAGATAGCCTCGGCCGATGCGATCATAGCCCTGGATCAGGGTCTCGTCTGCCGCCATGGTGTAGCGGGCACCGATTTGAAAGAAAGGATACTTGAGCAGGTTGACCAGCAGGATCAAGCCCACCAGCTGCCAGCCGTAAATGGCACCGGCCTGGGTGGACGCCACCAGGTGAGAGCCACCGATGGCAGCCGCAGCCCCCAGGATCCCCGGCCCCAGCACTCTCATATAGTGACTTATGCTACGAGGAGCGCCATTTGCCACATCAACTAACTCTGCCATCCTGCTTTCCTACCCTTTTACTTTGATTTAAAAGCTAAAAAGAAAGTAAAAGGCCACAGCAAAAAGGATAAATCAACTGCTTTATAGAATCACCCGGCACACACGATAAAACTAAAAACCAAAATAAAACATAAACTAAGTTTTTAATTTCAAAAACAAAACCACAATCCCTGCATGTTGTTTTAATGTCATAAAAATACCATATATAACGCCAAATAACATTTTCAGCATATTACTCTACTCATCGCCCCATTCACCGGCCAGCAGCCAGCGACCGGCAATAGGGT
Source organism: Oceanisphaera submarina (assembly GCF_046521305.1). NCBI lineage: Bacteria > Pseudomonadati > Pseudomonadota > Gammaproteobacteria > Aeromonadales > Aeromonadaceae > Oceanisphaera > Oceanisphaera submarina. Next base: position 163,908 of record NZ_JBKGFN010000008.1, read on the forward strand.
AACGGCCTTGCAGGGTAAAGGGAATCGACTCTCTGCGCCCCTTGTTGTCGATCTGTAATGCCAGATGCAAATGAGGACCAGAGCTGTAACCGGTATGGCCGGACGCCGCCACCCGCTGCCCGGCTCTTACCCTATCGCCTTCTTTCACCTGCAACGAGCCGGTTTGCAGATGGGCATAGAGGGTCATGGTGCCGTCCGCATGTCGCAGCCGTAAATGGTTGGCCTTGCCCCGGTATTTTGCCTTCAGACCTCCTCCCATATGATGATCCACCGCGGCCATCACCACGCCGTCCCTGGTGGCATAAAGTGGGGTGCCTATCGGCAGGGCAATATCCAGGGCGTAGCGATTGGACGGCTTGTTATGACTGAACTCACCGTTAAAGCCCTGAGTAACCCGGTAGCGGCCGGCTACCGGCGAAACAAGATCTATCGCTTCAGGCAAAAGAGCTGACGGTAATGAACGGTTAAAGACGGTCTTGGGTGGTATCAGGACAGAGCCGGCGATTTTTTGCACCTTGCGGGCACTGACGGCAGGTCGTAGTTCATGCTTGCTGTAGGCAAAGCCGTAGTCGTAGCGCCAGTCACCGGCTTCTCTGGCTGCCAGTTTTCCGATAAATTTTTCTTCCCGTGGGGGCAGACCGATCACCTGTTGCATCTGATCGGGAATACTGACGTTTTTTTCCTGAGTGAAGCGAAAAGTCAGCTCGGCTTTGGTGGGCAGCCGATTCAGTGCGAAAAAATAGTGGCCGTCTTTTTTCTCGACCACACGCACCAGCACGCCGTCGCGGTTGACCGCATCCTGATGAACATTAGAATGGTTGACGACACGCAGTTTATTGTCGGTGTAGTGCACGGTACCGTTGGCGTCCTGATAACGGTAGATGCTGGCGTGAGAGAACGGTGACCACGGCAACAAGGTACTCAACAGGCAAATCCATAAGCCTCTCATTCTTCATCCTTGTAGAAAGAGTGTTTGCCTATGAGTATAGGAAGGGTTTGTTTACTTCTTCATCAGTATTTTTTCATTAATATCGCATCTTCCAGGCCGGAAGCGTTCTGGTAATAATGCCGACGACGACCGTTTTCCGTATAGCCGCAGGAAAGATACAGCGCCTGAGCCGAGGTATTGGACGCCCTCACTTCCAGCCAGAGCTGCGTAAGACCCTGATCTTTACAGAGGCACAGATAATGTTCCATCAGCTGACGGCCCAGCCCCTGCCCCTGTTGGTCTGGTGACACGCAGATGTTCATCAGGGTGCTTTCATCGAGGATGCGGTCGGCAATAAAGTAGCCCAGCAGCAGCTCCTGCCCCCCCTGCTCCTGAAGCCAGAGCGAGCCGGTAAAGTAGCGCTCGCCGAAGCTGTCGGCCAGCAGACTGCGGCTCCAGGGATGAGCATGAGCCGCCTGCTCCACCAGCTGCATGGCGTCCAGATCGGCGGTACTCAGTGGGCGAAACAGAGGTGACATAACCGACCCCAGAGTTCTCGTTTTTTGGCCGGTGTCAGTGGCAGGCAATCATGCCAGCTGAAAGCGGTAATATCACCGGTCAGATTCAATCCCAGCATCGTCTTCGCCGCCGGCATGCCGGCGGCCAGCCAGGTTCCTTCATCCATCACCTGCAGCTGTGTTTCATCCAGCGACAGCGCCTGCATCAGATCGGTGCGTAATAAAGGCGGCAGCAGTTTACCCTGACCGGTTATGACCAGCACTTCTGCCATCTCCAGAGGGGGAGCTGGCGCATGAGGAAGTCGCTCGGGATGAGCACAGCGCCAGCTAGGCAGTTTCAACAATTGCCATAGTTGCGATTGTAACGGCGTCATAGATACTCCATAACGCAAAAAGCCAGCTGTTAGGCTGGCTTTTCGAGAAGAAGTTGGCAGGGGCGGAGGGATTCGAACCCCCAACCGTCGGTTTTGGAGACCGCTGTTCTACCAATTGGAACTACGCCCCTGCAATACGAGGCGAATTATAACGATAGCCCTTTAAAGGTAAAGCGCTTTTTCGCAGACGCCGCTTCGTTCGCTTATCTTTTCGCCGCATTGACTCCTTCTGTCGTCAGATTTTGCTTTGAGCACACATTTCTCTATAATCTGCCTGATTTGCAAGCGCCCGGAGTGAATGGAATAAATGCTCACGTCTGTACCCGAACATCAGGCTGGTTTTACGCCCGTACGCCGTGAAAACGGTGGTGCTTGCAATGATTTAGCTCTAATGGCCCCCTTCAGGGGCTTTTTTATGGTCTTCACTTTACACCTTAAAGAGCGTTGCTGATGGCAAACCCCCTATATCAAAAGCATGTAATCTCCATATCCGACTTCACCCGCGCCGAGCTCGAGTTAATCATCGACACCGCCGTGATGATCAAGACCCATCCCCGTCCCGATTTGCTCAAGCATAAGGTCGTGGCCAGCTGTTTTTTCGAAGCTTCCACCCGAACCCGACTGTCATTTGAAACTGCCATCCATCGCCTGGGTGGCGGCGTAATCGGCTTTTCCGACAGCGGCAGCACCTCACTAGCCAAGAAAGGGGAAACCCTGGCCGACTCGGTGAAGATCATCAGCTCCTATAGTGACGCCTTTGTGATGCGCCATCCACAGGAAGGTGCGGCCCGGCTCGCCGCCGAATTTTCTTCGGTGCCGGTGATCAACGCCGGTGACGGCTCCAACCAGCATCCTACCCAGACGCTACTGGATCTGTTTACCATCTACGAAACCCAGGGCACGCTGCAGGGGCTGACGGTCGCCTTTGTCGGTGACCTCAAGTACGGCCGCACCGTACACTCTCTGACGCAGGCGCTGAGCCTGTTTGGTTGCAAGTTCTACTTTATCGCCCCCCAAGCCCTGGCCATGCCCGATTACCTGTGTGACGAACTGACCGAAAAGGGCATCAACTTCGAGTTCCGTGACAACATGGAAGAGGTGATGGACGAACTGGACATTCTGTACATGACCCGGGTGCAGAAAGAGCGCTTCGACGAAACCGAATATGTACATGTAGCCTCGAAATACGTGCTCACCCCCGAGGTGCTGGACGGCGCCAAAGACAGCCTCAAGGTGCTACATCCCCTGCCCCGTATCGACGAAATCTCTGCCGAAGTGGATGACACCCCTTATGCCTATTACTTCGAGCAGGCAGAAAATGGCGTTTATGCCCGCCAGGCCTTGCTTGCCCTGGTGCTGAACGAGAACCTGTGAGAGACATGATGAACAAGAGCCAACTGCAAGTCGAAGCCATTCACAACGGTACCGTGATCGATCATATTCCCGCCGGCCAAGGCATCAAGATCCTGCAGCTGTTCGGCCTGGTGCAGACTCACGAGAAGATCACTGTAGGCCTGAACCTGCCTTCGAAGGAGCTGGGAACCAAGGACATCATCAAGGTGGAAAACACCCGTCTGACTCCCGCTCAGGCCAACCAGCTGGCGCTGTTTGCACCGGATGCCACCGTTAACCTGATCGAAGACTTCGAAGTAGTGAAGAAGTTGCAACTGCAACTGCCCGAGCGAGTGGAAGGGGTGTTTTCCTGCCCCAATTCGAACTGCATCAGCCACAACGAACCGGTGACCAGCAAGTTCAAGGTACGAGCGGTGGCGGGCCAGGTCCGTTTTCGCTGCAACTACTGTGAAAAATCCTTCCATCAGGATTTCATGACCATATAACAGCCGAAAGCCAGCAAGCAGTCTCCTAGCCACAAGTCCAGAGTAAAAGAACGGCTTGTTTTTTAGCTCAATGTTTGCACATCGGACAAGGGGCCTGCTCCGCCGACTCTCCTCGGGACTTGCCACTAGCTGCTGCGAACATTCACCGGATGTTCGGTCAGGCTTTACAGCTGAGTGGCATTCTTTGAACCAGGCCGGAGGAGGCAACCCTGTTGCCTCTTTATTCCACAAGTTGATTTGTGACCAAAAGACAGGCCGCCAGCGATAAACAGTCAACAGCCCCTGAGGACTGTTGATTGCGCCGCTTCACGACGATTAAGTTGCCAAAGCCGATAGCGCACGCCAAGCTGTGCACATCGCTATTTCAAGACATCAACGCCATGACTCTGCTCCAGACTCTGCAACAACACTTCGGCTTTTCTTCACTGCGCCCCGGCCAGCAACAGGTGATCGATACCCTGATGGCCGGACACTCGGCGGCGGCGATTTTCCCCACCGGCTCGGGCAAGTCACTCTGTTACCAGCTACCCGCGCTGCTGTTGCCGCAACTGACCCTGGTCATTTCTCCCCTGCTGGCACTGATGCAGGATCAACTGGCCTTTCTACGGCGAATGAATATTCCCGCCGCCAGCATCGACTCCACCCAGAGCTGGGAAGAAAGCCGCCAGATCATGCAGGATGTACGCGAGGGCCGCATCAAGATACTGATGATTTCGGTAGAGCGTCTGAAGAACGAGCGCTTTCGCCAGTTTATCGGACAGATACCAATTTCTCTGCTGGTGGTGGATGAAGCTCACTGTATTTCCGAATGGGGTCACAACTTTCGCCCCGACTATCTCAAGCTGCCCTACTATTGCCGGAGCCTCAACATCCCCCAGGTGCTGCTGCTGACCGCCACCGCCACCCCGAATGTTATCGATGATATGCAGCAAAAATTCGGCTTGTCTCGGGAAAACGTGGTGATCACCGGATTTTATCGGCCCAACCTGCACCTTGATGTCATACCGGTTACCGAAGCGGAGAAAATGCCGGCTCTGATCGAGCAGCTGCTCATGGATCCGGCCCTGCCCACCATCGTTTATGTCACCCTGCAGCACACCGCCGAGCGTGTCGCCGAACGGCTGGCGGCAGCCGGCATTCAGGCCCAGGCGTACCATGCAGGCATGGATCAGGAACGGCGTAAACAGCTGCAGCAGGCGTTTATGGCTGGCAGTGTACCCTGTATCGTCGCCACCATCGCCTTTGGCATGGGCGTCGACAAGGCCGATATCCGCCGGGTGATCCATTACGATCTGCCCAAATCCATCGAAAACTACAGTCAGGAAATAGGCCGGGCCGGCCGTGACGGCCAGCCATCACATTGTATCCTGCTCGGCAACCAGGCCGGGCTCAATGTACTGGAAAATTTCGTCTACGGTGATACGCCGGAGCCGGATGCCATCAAGGCCTTACTGCATGAACTGCAGCAAGCCGGCGACCAGTGGGAGCTGATGCCGCTGCGGCTATCCAACAGTACCAACATCCGCCTGCTACCGCTGAAGACCCTGTTGGTCTACCTGGAGCTGAATCGAATTATCGAGCCCCAATACAGCTACTTTGCCGATTACCGCTTCAAGTTTATCGAGTCTCGCGAGGAGATACTGAATGCGTTCAATCCCGAACGTCAGACGTTTCTCACCGCCGTATTCAACGGCTCCCCTCTGGCCAGAAGCTGGTGCCAGGTCAATTTCGATGCCATCTGGCAGCAAGATGGCGGTGAACGAAAACGGGTGATCAGCGCACTCGACTACCTGCACCAACAGGGTCTGATCAGCTTGGAAAGCAAGCAGATGGTCGAGGTTTATCGGGTGCTTCAGAAAGACATGGATCAGCAGGCCGAAACCCGCCGGCTCCATGAGCTGTTCCAACAGAAGGAGCGGAGTGAAATCACCCGCCTGAGCGACATGATCGGTTTCTTTGAAAGCGACCGCTGCCTGAGCCATCGACTCGCCGGCTACTTTGCCGATCACCAGGCGCCAGAGCGCTGTGGCCATTGCTCGGTCTGTACCGGTCAGCCGGCGCAACTGCCCGTTCCCAAACGCCCCCCTCTCCCTGCCGCCGAGCAATTGCAGCACTGGTGCCAAGGCTTGCAGAGCGACAGCCAGCAGCCTCTGAGCAAGCACACCTTGTCCTGTTTCTTGTGTGGCATTAGCACTCCCTTGCTCAACCGACTGAAAGCCAGAAAAAGGCCCGGCTTCGGTCAGCTGGAGCAGCAACGCTTTGGCGAAATACAGCAGCTTCTGAGTCAATTTGGCTAAGACCAGTCCCGCTAATGAACGGGTCCATATTGATGCCCCAGACCAGAGGCAGCCCAGCTGCTTCACCGGCCATCAGGTCACAGGAGAAAAAAGCTCTCCTGCTACGCGGAGGAAAGGAAGTAAAATGACCATCCCATCCCGCAAGAATGCTGGTCATTGGGACGAAGGGCATCCGAGGAACTAGGCCGCTGCCGCGCCGAAATCAAATCACCTGTCCGACGGGAAAACCACGCCTGGCTGCCATCAGCGCTCGCAGCGAAGAGCCCCAGGTTGAACTTGCATACATACAACGCTCAAGTCGGTGAGATCCAGCCCGGAGTTAAGGTCATTAACACGGTCACAGGACTTGGTATGTCTGTTCGTCAAGCGGTTAGTTAAGGGCGGAAAGTCCCGTATGGACAGGCTGTCTCGGCTTTGATTTGCTCAACAAGGCCGTCAGATATGCATCAACATCAAGTTGACATGGAGCCATATCGAGAAAGATAAAATAGCGCACCGAGTGTTAGTCTAGTGGGTGTATTTTTGAAGAAACTGAAGTAATTTGATCGGATCTCGATACGACAGGAAAGATTGGACAAGACGACCAGTCGAGTACGCTGAAGTATACTCCCTCTCTCAAGACAGCTTTACCTAAGGTTAACCTTATGCGCTCATTACCGGCACTGACCTCGCTACGTGTTTTCGAAACCACAGGAAAATGCCTGAGCTTCACTCAGGCGGCAACCCAACTGCACGTCACCCAGAGCGCGGTAAGCAGACAGATCAAACAACTTGAAGATTACCTCGGTGTTCCGCTGTTCATCCGCCGCCATCACCAGCTGGAACTGACGGAGGCCGGTAATCAGCTGCTAACCAAGCTGGAGCAGTCTTTCAACCTGATGGAAACCGCCGTTCAAGAATTGAGAGATCCCAAGCAACGGCAAAAATTGACACTACTCATTCCTCCGACCTTTGCTACCCGCTGGCTTGCACCTCGATTGGCCAACTTTCATGCCCATTCGCCCGAGTTGGAGCTGTCCATTCACAACAATGACAGCGAACATAACCTCTTCGATTGCAGCATTCGTTTTGGACGTACCGCCAGACCCAGCCACTACAGCGAGCTGGTCATGCTCGAGCAGCATGTCGCGGTATGCACACCCGAGCTGTTAGAACAGGCCAAGCAACTAAACGGTACCCTGTTGCACATACTCCACAAGGGAGAACGGCTTCCGATATGGGAAAACTGGCTGCAGGCTGCCGGACTGACAGGCCAGGTAGACGCCAGCAGAGGTATGGAGTTCAGCACTCTGGATCAGGTGACCAATGCGGCCGTTAACGGCGCCGGCTTTGCGATAGTAGACAAACGCATGATCAGCCAAGAGCTGAAAACCGGCGCCCTGGTACCCTTCAGCCAGATTGAAGTCAATGGCCCTTACGGCTATTGGCTCGATATCAAAGCCGAACGCCAGGGTCTTGCCAAGGTATTGCGTTTTACCGAGTGGTTGCGGGAAATCAGCCCGGATTGATCGTCTTTTTTCAGAGTAAAAAAGCCCCGACAGAGCGGGGCAAAATAGTGACCAAAAATTACCGTACACTAAAAATATGACTGATGCTCAGTCGGCAAAAGGTGCCCGTGCCGGACGTGCGGTGCGTGCAATACGCTTGCCGGCAGTATAATCGTTAATCATATCGCAGGGGGTATAATTGCGCTCAATTTCATAAATCTCGTCAGCGGTCAGGGTCATTTCAAGCGCCGCCAAGGCACTATCGAACTGCGCCGGGCTGTCAGCTCCTACCAGCATTGAAGACACTTCCGGCTTCTGCAGCACCCAGGCCTGTGCCACCTGCGCCGGCAGGCAACCGCGGGCATCGGCCACCTTGGCCACGGAGTGGGCAATACTCTTCGATGCTTGATCGTTGTACATCTCGGCGGTAAAGAAGTCGGTCTGGTTGCGGGTAGACTGCAGATCACTGGTCAGGATACCGCGGGCAAGTGGACTGAACACCGATACACCGATCCCCTGATCCATGCAAAACGGGATCATCTCGCGTTCTTCTTCCCGGTAGGCACAGTTCAGCTGCAGTTGCATGTTGATCGGTCGTGCCCAGCCATTCTTGTCACACACCTGCAGGATCTTCGCCAGCTGCCAGGTGTACATGGTGGACACCCCGATATAGCGAGCTTTACCGGCAAGCACTATATCATTGAGGGCTCCCATGGTTTCCTCGACCGGGGTCTCGGTATCAAAATAATGCAGCATGTAGATATCGACATAATCCATCCCCATGCGTTTGAGTGAGCCGTCAATCGCATCGAAAATATGCTTACGCGAGTGGCCCTGCGCATTAATGTCATTGCTCATGGCATAGCCCACCTTGGTGGTGATAACCAGCTCGTCACGGCGCGCGATGCGGCGCAACACGTTGCACACCACTTCTTCACCGGCACCGATGGAATAGAAATCCGCCAAATCGATAAAATTGACCCCCATGTCGAGCGCGTGCGCGATAACCGGCTCACTCTCTTTTTCATCAAAGATCCAGGGTTTCCATTCCTTCGAACCCATATTCATGGTGCCGAGACAGAGGCGGGATACCTTCAAGCCGGACCGACCGAGTCTTACATATTGCATGTTTTATCCTCAAAAATAGTAGGAGAGCCGGCCTGCCCGGCTCCATTTGTCATAAGTTTTGCTTGCTTACTCCTGTCGCAACCCCGCCACCGGCATTGCGCTTACGGACTTGCCATCTTTTTCCATCTCGGCCAGTGCAGCTGGCTTCAGCTCGACAACCTGTCCGTCGATCTGCACCCTGCGCGCCAGCTTCAAGAAGGAGAATCCCGCCCCGAGCACAATCAACATGCCCGGTACACCCGACAGATTGAACAGCATCTTGATCGCATCAACACCGATATAACTCGCACTGATCCAGGCAACAAATGCAACAGCGCAGCCCCAGGTCGCCTTGACCCATAGTGGAGACTTAAGATTTTCAGCATCAACACCCTTGATGCAAAGACCACCGATAGCATCGGTATTGGAGTCGGCAGCAGTAATAAAAGTGATGAAGCAGGCGAAGATGAACAACGCACTGAGCAGAGTGCTACCGGGCAGTTGATCGAACAGCACATAAATCACCGAGGCAAAGCCCTTATCCTGATAGGCCTGATACATAATCCCGCCCAGGGTTGTATCGAAATACAGCGAGGAACCGCTGAAGATACTGAACCAAAGAAACCCGAATAATGACGGCAGTAGCAGGTTGACGATGATGAACTGACGCACCGTATAGCCACGAGCAATCTTGCCAAGGAACAGGCAGCTGAGCGGCGCCCAGGCAAACCAGCTGGCAAAAAAGGCGACCGTCCACCACCCCGGCCACTGGTCGTTACCAGAAGCACCAGTCACCAGATTGCGTGCAAAGAAGTCGGACAGGTAAACCCCGAGTGACTCGACACCCAGCGACAGGATGAAAGCGGTTGGCCCTACGATGAAGATAAACAGAGCACCGGCAAAGTAGAGCCAGGTATTGATGCGAGCCAGGGTCTGAATACCGCGATAAAGGCCGGACGCGGCCGATATGATGGCAGAGCCGATAATGGCGATCGCAATCATCGCATAGCCGGCCACACTTTTTTCGATACCCAGCACCGACTCCATGCCGTCGCCGATCACCAGTAAACCCGAGGTCAGCGTGGCCGACATGCCCAGCACCACAGAGAACAGCGCCAGTCCATCGACCACCTGGCCGCCGATGCCATCAACCCAGCGCCCCAGCAACGGACGCAGCATGGAACCGATGGAAAACGGCAGCTTGAGATTGTGAAACGCCAGTGCAAAAGCCAGGGCCGCGACGGTATAGATGGCGTAAGGCGTTATCGTCCAGTGCACAAAGATGGTGGACATCGAAAAACGCATCGACTCGGCACTTTCGGGCGTAATTCCAAGAGACTGCGGTGGCTCATGGTAATGTAGAACCGGCTCCGCCACCGACCAGAACAGAATCCCCATGGCGATAACGGTCGTCAAGGAAACCGCAAACCAGCGGAACGGGGTCAGCATCGGTGTCGCTTCTTGGCCACCGATACGCACTCTCCCAATGGGAGCGAAAAACGCATACGCGGCGATAAACACCATAAGCAGGGCACTGAGATTGAACAGCCAGGAGAGGTTGGCCATGATCAAGTTGTTCAGTGTCGAGGTACCGGCAATGAAGTTCTGCTTGTCGATGATGGTATAGATGACCGTCAGCGCGAGACAGACAAATGCCGGCCAGAATGTTACCGGTCTGATGCTTTTCATATAAATCCCTCTGCAATTACTCGCCGGTATGGCGAATGTTCCTTCAACTATTTAATCGACGCCAAGATTGCCTCAGACATCGAAAAACTCAAAATGACATAAAATCCAACAACCATGAAAAAATGTAATAACACTAAATAAACATGTGACTCGTAATGTATGAGCTTTTTTAGCGCGGACTAAAAAGCCCGTACCGATATGAATTCGGTACGGGCCAGGCTCAAAGAAGTAAATTAGCGATCAAACCGCCCAAGTATCAGGCGTCGCCGTAGTAAACCCAGACGCCTTTGGTTTTGGTGTAGGAAGACAGGGAGTGAATCGCCATCTCCTTGCCCCAGCCGCTCTGGCGGAAGCCGCCGAAGGGGGCCGCCAGGCCGTAGCAACCGTAGCGGTTGATAAATAGCATACCGGCATCGATTTGTTCCGCTACCCGATGGGCACGGGACACATCTGCAGTATAAATGCCGGCCGCCAGGCCGTAGGCGGTGGCATTGGCCATTTGCACGGCTTCTTCCGTGGTGTGGAAACGGGTGCAGCACAGCACGGGGCCAAAAATCTCTTCCTGGGCGATGCGAGCATTCTGGTCCACCTCGGAAAAGATGGTGGGGCGAATGAAATAACCGTTGGCATTGTCACCCTCGGTATCGGCACAGCCGCCGGCCACCAGTTTGGCCTCGCCCTTGCCGATCTCAATGTACTCCAGGATCTTGTTGAACTGGGCCTCGTTGCACTGGGGTCCCTGGTCGGCGTTTTCATCGAACGGATTGCCACACTTCACCGCGTTGGCCTTGGCAATCAGCTTTTCGAGCACCTGATCATAGATGCTATCGTGGATCAGGAAGCGGGTCGGCTCCGAGCACTTCTCACCCTTGTGGGAGAACATTACGGTAAAGGCCCGATCGATGGCGCCGTCCAGATCCGGCGTGTCTTCAAAGAAGATACAGGGAGACTTGCCGCCCAGCTCCAGGGTGGCCGCCTTGAGGTTGGACAGGCCGGAATTTTGCACTATTTTGCGTCCTACCCCGGTGCTGCCGGTAAAGGACACCTTGTGCACATTGTTGCTCAGGGTCAGCTGGTTGGCCATTTCGCCGTTGGTCAACAGCATGTTGATCACGCCCTTCGGAAACTCAAGCTCGCTGTCGATAAGCTCCATCAGGTAGATGGTGGTCAGCGGCGTGTATTCCGACGGCTTGATGATCACGGTATTACCCATGGCCAGCGCCGCCGCCACCTTGAGGCTGGTCTGGTACAGGGGGAAATTCCAAGGGGCAATCAGCGCGCAGACGCCAATGGGCTCCTTGAGCGTGTAGTTCAGAAAACCGTCTTCTACCGGCGAGGTTTCACCATAGAACTTGTCGGTCCAGCCGGCGTAGTATTCAAAAATATCGGCACAGGTGGGAATGTCGTCGGCCATGGACTCGGCGTACAGCTTGCCATTAGGCAGGGACTCGAGCACTGCCAACTCTTCGGTGTGCTCGCGGATCAGCCGGGCGATCTGGCGCAGCATGTCTGCCCGCTGGGTGCGGCTGACCTTGGACCAAACCCCGGTTTCGTGCCGCTGGTTGGCAATTTGAGCAGCGTATTCCACCTGCTCCGCATCGGCCATCACGAATTCGCACAGCGCTTCGCGGTTAGCCGGGTTGGTCACTACCCACTTGTCCTGGCCGGCGCCGTCTACCCATTGGCCATCGATATACTGCCGCTTGAGTTGCTGAAGCCAGTCGTGGGCCCAGGACAGGGGAATGTTTTTTACAGAATCCATTTGATACTCCATTTCTGTTGCGACGACGGTGACATCCTGTGAGGACGTTTGCTGTAACGGTTCTCGACGAGAGTAGAAGGATGGCTATTCGAGCACAATTGACATTAGGGTATGGCGCCCTGCAAAAAACTCATCCTTCTTCCCTGATGCTTATTCCTCCAGGTAACGCCGGATTTGCTCCAGGTCACCGCCGCTTTCTTTGTAGATACGAGCAGCAAACGAGTAGCCGCGTTGCTGTTTAAGCCGAATGAGTGTGGGAATCAATGTATTAACATTGTCGGCGTTACGCGCCAGATCCGGCTCCATACCGGCCAGGCAGTGCTGCCTAAATGCCTCCATGCCGCTGCTCAGTACCGAGATGGTGTCGAGCAGATTACTGATCACCACAGACTGCCAGGGGGTGTAGTCGAGCTCACCATGGTCCTGGGTCATCTGCACGGAGTAACAGCGCCCGCAGGCCTGCATGCAGCACTGGATCAGGTATTCGGGAATGGTCGGGTTGACCTTGCCCGGCATGGCCGAGGAGCCGGGTTGCACCGCAGGCAGGCGAATTTCCCCCAAGCCCGTTGCCGGGCCCGAGGCCATCAGGCGAAAATCCTTGGCAATGCGCAGCAGGGCCCTCGCCAGCTGGTCCAGTCCGGCAGCCACCCTGGCCAGATCGTCATGGCTCTGGGAGGCATCAAACAGGTTGTCGCTGTGCTCAAACCCTGTCTCTCCCGTTATCCGGTTCAGCCCGTCGATAACCTGGTTGAAGAAGGCCTCTGAGCAGTCTCCCCTGCGTCCGATAATATTGCCGCCCAGGTTGACCCTGTACAGCTCACCGGTGTCTGTATCCAGTCGTTGACGGTGCCGTTCAAGCTGAGATGAATAGCCCCCAAACAGATCGGCAAAGCTGATTTCGACCGCGTCCTGCAGGCAGGTGCGGGAAATCTTCAGCACATGCCGCCACTGTTGCCCCTGGGCATCGAAGGTGGCGATCAAGGCGGCCAGCTCGCTATCCAGTTGCTTAATCTTGTCGATCACCGCCAGGTGGCAGGCCGTGTTCAGGGCATCACTGGTCGAGTTGTTCAGGTTGACGTGATCATTGGGATGCACCGGCTGGTAGCTTCCCAGCGGACTACCAAAGGCGTTGTGGTTGGCCAGGTTGGCCACCACCTCATTCACATTCATGTTGCTGGAGATCCCTCCGCCGCCGTGAAAGGCATGCACCGGAAACGCCTCGGCCGGCATCTCTTCAAGCAGCTGGTCCACCGCCGAAACAATGGCCTGGCCGAGTTCGGGGAGCAGCTCCCCGGTATCGATATTGGTCTGGGCCGCCAGCTTTTTCACCAGCAGCAAGCCGCGCAGCAGCTCCGGGTACGCAGACAAGGGCTTTTCACCATTCAGCGGATACAAGTTGATTGCCCTTTGCGTTTGCACCCCGAAAAGTGCCTGTGCCGGCACTTCGAGCGCCCCTATCAGATCTTCTTCAATGCGGTATTGTCGCTGCTTCATTGTGATGAACTCCTCCGTTTACCAGTACTTACAAGATAGGAGTGATCAGAACCAAAGAGCTGACAAAGCACCAGTGACACTTTCACACAGAGGGATACGAAAAACTCATGACTCCACGAATTTAAGAAGTACTTTGTACTCGAATTCAAAAAGCAGGCTCATTATTTCGACTTGAATCTTTATCAGCAGATGGATAGCGCAGATAGTGTGGTTTGGACACCAGTAAACAGCGTCTGAGTCACGAAATGGTCACGTGAACTTGTAAACATCCCTGTTCTAGTTACACAGAAAATTAGAGTTTTCCGCCCGTTGGTG
>NZ_JBKGFN010000009.1:0-170645 GCF_046521305.1 Oceanisphaera submarina
TGTCAGTGGATGCGCATTATAGGGAGCGGCCGATTTTGCGCAAGGGCTTTTTTGACATTTTTATGAAAAAAGGCGGCTTTGTACATAAAATAATCTTAAACCGCTTTTTATTCATGTTTTGTTAACTTCCCGTTATCTTTTACCAGCCAGTTGTCGGGCAAAATCCCTGACTTTATCCCAATCGGTAAACTCGAGATCCCGGCTGGTATCGGTGCTGCCGCCGGTTATCTTCATGATCAGCTGGATAATGCGGGTCTGCCACCAATTGTATTCGCTGTATTTCAGCGCGCCGGCAAACACGCCTATGGCTCGCGGCCGCCAGGGTGACTTGGCCAGAAACTTTTTTATATAGGCGTTGTTCTTGGGATCGGCCTTTTCCGGCTTGCGTGCGGTAAGGCAGACACAGAAGAAACTCGCATCGGCTGCGGCCAACTGCTCACTGTGGATATGAATAAAGTTATAGAGGTCCCGATGGAAATGACCATAGCGAACAGAAGCGCCAATAAGCACCTTGTCATACTTGCTGAGGTTTTTCCGGGTGGAGCCATGCAAGTCTGATACTTCCACATCGTAACCGCTAAATTCATCCTGCATCGCCTCGATGATTTTTCTCGTCTGACCATTGCGAGATGAATAAAGTACCAACAGTTTTTCCATAGACTCCTCTTAGCTACGCCAGAAGGCAGGCGTAAACAGTACCAGCAAGGTAAATATTTCAAGACGGCCGAACAGCATGGCCAGGACCATGATCCATTTAGCGCCGTCGGTGGTGGTGCCGAAATTGGCAGCCACATCACCCAGGCCCGGACCGAGATTATTCAGCGTAGCCACCACGGCGGTAAAGGCCGTCAGTTCTTCCATGCCGGTTGCCAGCAGCGCCAGCATACAGAGCACGAAGACCAGAGCATAAGCGGCAAAGAAGCCCCACACCGCTTCCACCACTTTATCAGCTAATGCCTTATTGCCAAGTTTAATACGATAGACGGCTCTTGGGTGGATCAGCCGCTTCAGCTCACGCATTCCCTGCAGGTTCAGCAACATGATACGCACCACCTTGATACCGCCGCCGGTACTGCCGGCACAACCACCGATAAAGGAGGAAAACATCAGCAGTAACGGCAGAAACAACGGCCAATCGGCAAAGCCGGTGGTACTGAAACCGGCGGTGGTGGAAATGGATACCGCCTGAAACAGCGACTGGTCCAGTGCCTGCCAAGGATCCGTATATACCCGATGCGCCCACAGGGCCGACAGACAGATGAGTGTCAGTATCAGCTGTATCCCGATAAAGACTTTTACTTCCGGATCGAGGCGGTACACCGACAACCGCAATCCCCGGTTGGCGAAGGCGGCAAAGTGCAGGCTGAAGTTGACCCCGGCAATCAGCAGGAACACCACGATAATCAGGTTGATCATGGGGCTGTTGAAATGGCCCACGCTGGCGTCGTAAGTCGAAAAGCCGCCGATGGCCACGGTAGAAAAGGAATGACAGATGGCATCGAACAGGTTCATGCCCGCCAGCCAGAGCAGCAGGGCACAGGCAATGGTCAACACCAGATAAATGTACCACAGGGTTTTGGCGGTTTCGGCAATGCGGGGCGCCACCTTGTTGTCTTTGACCGGGCCCGGTATTTCGGCACGAAACAGCTGCATGCCACCGATGCCGAGAATGGGCAGTATGGCCACCGCCAGCACTATGATCCCCATGCCACCCAGCCACTGCAGCATCTGCCGGTAAAACAGAATAGCCTTGGGCAAGGTATCGAGGCCGCTAATCACGGTAGCGCCGGTGGTAGTGAGGCCAGAGAAAGATTCGAAGAAAGCCTCGGCCACCGTCATATCCGGCTCGGTACTGAGCATGAAGGGAATGGCCCCCACACTGCCCAGCACGGTCCAGAACAGCACCACGATCAGGAAGCCTTCTTTGGCTCTCAGCTCTTTATTGTGGGTGCGATTGGGAAACCACAGCGCCAAGCCCAGGATAAGACAGATAACGAAGGCACTGAAAAAATCGAGTCCGGCACCGTCCCGATAGATGTAGGCCACCAGAGCCGGGGCCAGCATGGTGACGCTGAACAGGGCGACCAGAATGCCCACGATGCGGATAATTGTGCGTATATGCATGGTACTTCCAATATACAAGGGTCTGCTGATCTTTCGCGGTTAAATTTTGTTCGAGCAGCAAAATCACCTCGAAAGCTCAACAGACCCCAAACTCAGCCAGCATCCGGTTCCACCGGTCTGGCCACCACTCGTCCCTGGCTACGATCCAGCAGTTGACGACAAAACTCCGGTACGGCTCGCGCCTCAACCGATAGCACACCGGTTACCTCGGCACCGTAATCCACTTGTAGCCACTGCCCCTGATATTCACCAAGCAAAAACTCCAGCAACGCCATATCGCCGTAATCGGCTCTGACGTCGAGCGAGGCCATGATGCGCCGCTCAACGGTCTTCAGTTGCGTCAATGCCGACGCCAGGGTGCCACCATAGGCCCGCACCAGCCCCCCGGTACCCAGCTTGATGCCCCCGAAATAACGGGCAATGACCGCGGTAATTTCGCCAATTCCCGAACCCTGCAGCTGGGCCAGCATGGGTTTACCGGCTGTGCCCGAAGGCTCACCATCATCACTGAAGCCCAGCACCCGGGAGTCGGTCGGCATGCCGGCAACAAAGGCCCAGCAGTGATGGCCCGCCGAAGGCTCCCGGGTGCGCACCGCCTCGATAAAAGCCCTGGCTGCTGCAGAGTCCGGAGTATGGGCCAGATAGGCGATAAAGCGGCTTTTTTTAATCTCCTGCTCCCACACCACCGAAGTAGCCGGTACCAGATAGGGAGACATATTCATGACTCTCACTCCCAGGCAAGGCAAAGTCGCCCGATATTGATGATTAGGCCCCATTAGGGTCTACATACCTTTCGAGGTTGAATTCTGTTCTAGACAAACGCGTTTAGCCGAACCCACACACTGCGGCAAAAATCATCCCGAAAGGTCAACAGCTCCTATAAGCCGGCGAAAAATAGCGCGACATTGTTGCCGAATCGGCAGGGGAAGTCATCTTTTGCTCGTTTACAGCCGGGTTTTAACCCCTTGAAAATAACCAGACAAAATTAAAACAATTGTTTTAATTTGATATTGAACTCTGCTGTTTTTCTGTTCATAGTGACTTCATCCCTGCCCGGGAGTATCGGAGCAGCCCAAGGGAATCTAAGGAGACATTAGGATGATCTACCAAGGCGAAGCCCTCTCTGTACAATTACTGCAAGACGGTATTGCTGAACTGAGCTTTGACGGCAAGGGCAGCATCAACAAGCTGGACAGAGCCACCCTGCTGTCGCTGGAGCAGGCCGTTACCGCACTCGAGCAAACCCCGGATCTGAACGGCCTGATGCTGACCAGCCGCAAAGACGCCTTTATTGTCGGTGCCGATATCACCGAGTTTCTGGACATGTTTGACCTACCACAAGCCAGACTCGACGACTGGCTGTCTCAGGCCAACCGCATTTTCAACCGCATCGAAGATTTGCCCTTCCCGACCGTGAGCCTGGTGCGTGGCTACGCCCTGGGTGGCGGTTGCGAGTGCATCCTGGCTACCGATTTTCGTATCGGCGACGTCAGCGCCCGCATCGGCCTGCCGGAAACCAAACTTGGCCTCATGCCCGGCTTTGGCGGCACGGTACGGCTGCCCCGGCTGATCGGGGCCGACAACGCCATGGAGTGGATCACCACAGGTCAGGACAATAAAGCAGATGTCTGCCTCGCCCTGGGTGTGCTGGATGCGGTGGTCGACACCGACAAGCTGCAGGCTTCTGCCATACAGCTGCTGAAAGACGCCGCTTTAGGTAAACAAGACTGGCAGGCAAAACGAGCACAGAAAACGGCACCGCTCACGCTGGACAAGCTGGAAGCGGCCATGAGCTTCAATACTGCCAAAGGCATGGTGGCCGCCAAGGCCGGCCCCCATTATCCGGCCCCCATGATGGCGGTAACGACCATCGAAGCCGCCGCCAGACTGGACCGGGATCAGGCACTGCGCATTGAACAAAGCAATTTCATCACCCTGACCCAGACCTCGGTCGCCCGGGCCCTGGTCGGCATTTTCCTGAATGATCAGTTTATCAAGAGTAAAGCCAAACAGGCGGTCAGGGCCGCCGAACCCGCCCGCAAGGCGGCGGTGCTGGGCGCCGGCATCATGGGTGGCGGCATCGCCTATCAGTCGGCGGTAAAGGGGATTCCGGCGGTGATGAAAGACATCAACGACCAGGCGCTGACTCTTGGCATGAACGAGGCCGGCAAACTGCTCAACAAACAGCTGGAGCGGGGCAAGATTGATGGCACCAGACTGGCCACAGTACTGACCGGCATCACCCCTACCTTAAGCTATGACGGCCTGCAGGGCGTCGACACCGTGGTGGAAGCGGTAGTCGAAAATCCGAAAGTTAAAGCACAGGTGCTGGCCGAGGTGGAAGCCCATGTGGCAGACGATACCGTGATTGCGTCCAACACCTCGACCATTCCCATCTCGACTCTGGCCAAAAGCCTCAAGCGGCCGGAGCGCTTCTGCGGCATGCACTTCTTCAATCCGGTACACCGGATGCCGCTGGTGGAAATCATCCGCGGCGAGCAGACCAGCGATGACACCATCAACCGGGTGGTGGCCTATGCCGCGGCCATGGGCAAGTCACCGATAGTGGTCAACGACTGCCCGGGTTTCTTCGTCAACCGGGTGCTGTTCCCCTACTTCTTCGGCTTCAATCAACTGGTGGCCGACGGCGCCGACTTCGTACAGGTCGACCGGGTGATGGAGCAGCAATTCGGCTGGCCCATGGGTCCGGCCTGGCTGCTGGACGTGGTGGGAATCGACACCGGTCATCATGCAGCGGCGGTGATGGCCGACGGCTTCCCCGAACGCATGGGCAAGAGCGGCAAGGATGCCATCGATGTGATGTATGAACAGCAGCGTTTCGGCCAGAAGAACGGCAAAGGCTTCTATGACCACCGCCGGGACAGGAAAGGCAAGCCGGTGAAAGAAGCGGATCCCGAAAGCCATGAGCTACTGGCCACCGTCGCCGGCGAACGCTCCGACTTCGAGCCGGACGACATCATAGCCCGCATGATGATTCCCATGATCAACGAGGTGGTGCTCTGCCTGGAAGAAGGCATTATCGACTCCCCCGCCGAGGCGGACATGGCGCTGGTGTACGGCATCGGCTTTCCGCCGTTTCACGGTGGCGTGTTCCGCTACCTGGACAAGATGGGACTCGCCGCCTACGTGGCGCTGGCCGACAAATTCGCCCATCTGGGCCCCCTCTATCACGTCAGCTCCGGTCTGCGCCAAATGGCCGCCGACAACAAGACGTTTTACTGATTGGCGCAAGGAGACAACAGCATGAACAAGGCACTCAACGAGGTCGTCATTGTCGACTGCATTCGTACCCCCATGGGTCGTTCCAGGGGCGGCGCTTTTCGCAACGTCAGAGCCGAGGATCTATCCGCTCATCTGATGCGCGGCCTGCTGGCCCGTAACCCGGCGCTGGCCGCCTCCGATATCGAAGATGTGTACTGGGGCTGCGTGCAACAAACCCTGGAGCAGGGCTTCAACATAGCCCGCAACGCCGCCCTGCTGGCCGGCCTGCCCAAACAGGTGGCCGCCGTGACCGTCAACCGGCTGTGCGGCTCCTCGATGCAGGCACTGCACGATGCCAGTCGCGCCATCATGGTCGGCGATGGCGATGTCTTTATCGTCGGCGGTGTCGAGCACATGGGTCACGTGCCCATGAACCACGGGGTGGACTTCCATCCGGGCCTGGCTCTGAATGTAGCCAAGGCCTCCGGCATGATGGGACTGACTGCCGAAATGCTGGGCCGGCTGCACCACATCAGCCGCGAACAGCAGGATGCTTTTGCGGTACGCTCTCATCAAAGGGCCCACCTGGCCACCCGGGAAGGTCGCTTCGCCAACGAAATACTGGCTACCAACGGCCACTCAACCGACGGCAGCCTGACCCTGTTCGAGCAGGACGAGGTGATTCGTCCGGACACCAGTCTGGAATCCCTCGCCCAGCTGCGCCCGGTGTTCGATCCGGTCAACGGTACCGTGACCGCCGGCACTTCCTCGGCGCTGTCCGACGGCGCCGCCGCCATGCTGGTGATGTCCGCCGACAAGGCCTCCGCCCTGGGGTTGAAGCCCCGCGCCCGCATCAGGGCCATGGCCGTGGCCGGCTGTGACCCGGCCATCATGGGCTACGGACCGGTACCGGCAGTGCACAAGGCACTGAAACGCGCCGGACTGTCGATAGCGGATATCGACCTGTTCGAGCTGAACGAGGCCTTCGCCGCCCAGTCGTTACCGGTACTGAAAGAACTGGGACTACTGGAGATGATGGACGACAAGGTCAACCTCAACGGCGGCGCCATCGCCCTGGGGCACCCGCTGGGCTGTTCCGGCGCCCGCATCTCGACCACACTACTGAACCTGATGGAAAGTAAAGACGCCACCTTCGGCGTGGCCACCATGTGCATCGGGCTGGGCCAGGGCATCGCCACCGTGTTCGAGCGGGTATAACCGTCGTTTGTAGATCAATCAGACAAAGGGCCCACTCCGCCGGCTCGCGGTAGGCGATGGCACTCACCGTTTCATCCCTGAAACGGAAGGTCGGCGGAGCAGCCTCCTTTGTCTTCTTATACCAATCCCAGTAATGATCTGGTCATATTGAGGCCCCAGACCAGAGGCAACACAGCCGCCTCCCTCGACACGCCATAAGCCCTCCGTGGGGGCTCGGAAATGCCGTCCTTGGCATTTCACGGTCGTGGGAGCCGTTCTCTGTTGCCTCTTCTGGAACTCCGAGTTGTCCGCAGGCAGTGCTAACAGGCGACGCCGGAGCATCAAGGAGGGCAAAGGGATCTGCTCCACCGACCATCACATGACAGGGACGTCATGTGCTGAGCGTCACAAGGAGGTGCTTGAGCGGGTCGGTGGAGCGGGCCCTTTGTCCGGGATGGGTATGACAGTCAAAAAGATCGAATATTTAATGCGATGGGTATTACAGCTGACAGCTTACCGCTTAAAACTTCCTTAACGGTTGACCATAATTTAAACAGCATTAAAATAGTCAGGTTTATTGCAAGATAGCGAATATATGACGATGTCTCTTCTCGATCCCCAGCATCACCTCGATGCCACCGGACTGCGCTGCCCCGAGCCGGTGATGATGGTCCGCAAGCAGGTGCGCACCATGGCCGCCGGCGAAACCCTGCTGATCACCGCCGACGATCCCTCCACCACCCGGGATATTCCCAGCTTCTGCCAGTTCATGGATCACGCCTTGCTGTCCTGCCAGGTAGAGCAACTGCCTTACCAGTTCCTGATCCAGAAAGGCAACTGAATCATGGGGCCGCAGATATGAGGCCCTCCCGGCAGTCATACTAGCCGCCAGTCTCGTTTGGTAAAGATACCCATGCTCACCGTCAGCAATGCGCTCGGCCCCCTGTTTCTGTTGATTCTCACCGGCGCTGTGCTCAGGCGATTGCGCTTTCCCGATCCGCAGTTCTGGCATGGCGCCGAGCGCTTTATCTATTTCCTGCTGTTTCCGGCCATGCTGATCAGCACCCTGGCCACGGCCGACTTCGGTCAGGTGGCTTTTGGCGGCATGATCAGCCTGCTGGCCGGCCTGCTCATACTGCTGGCCGCCGGGCTCTGGCTACTGCGCAACCGGCTCGGGCTGGATCTACCCTCTTTCAGCTCTGTATTTCAGGGCGCCCTGCGCTTCAATACCTACGTGGGTCTGGCCGGAGCCGCGGCCCTGTACGGTGAGGCCGGTATTACTGCCGCCGCCGTGGCCATTGCCATCATGGTGCCTCTGGTCAATATCCTCTGCGTATTGATGTTTGTCGGCTGTGGTGGCAGTGGCCAATCCGGACTCTGGGGTGCCCTGCGGGCGCTGGCCAAAAATCCCTTGCTGCTCGGCTGTCTCATCGGCATAGCCCTCAATGTCTCTGGTATAGGGCTGCCCGGCTGGAGTCGGGACACCCTGGCCCTGGCCGGGCAGGCCGCCTTGCCATTGGGATTGATTGCCGTGGGGGTCGCGTTGCAGCTCGAGGCGCTGCGCGGTACCGGAGCCGCGTTCTGGCAGGCTTGCGTCATCAAGTTCGGCCTGCTGCCGCTGCTGGCACTGACGGCGGGTTGGTTACTGGGGCTAAAAGAGGTAGAGCTGGGAGTGGTGGTGCTCTTTACCGCCCTGCCTACCGCGACTTCATCCTACATACTGGCGCGGCAGATGGGCGGCAACGCGCCGCTGATGGCCGCCGTGATCACCGGCCAGACTCTGCTGGCGATGGCGGTGTTACCGTTATGGATGTCGCTGTTGGGTGCCTTGCAGCCATAAAAAATGCCCGCTGATGAGCGGGCATTTTTCTGTCACCAAGAACCGGAGCGCTTAGGAGATAGGGCTCAGGGTGATCTCTACCCGACGGTTCTGGGCCCGGCCGTCTGCGGTGTTGTTGCTCGCAACCGGCTGATTGAAACCGACACCACGAATGTTGAATCGATTGGCGGCGGCGCCCTGGCTGATCAGGAACTGGCCCACGGAAGCGGCACGACGCTCGGACAACGCCTGGTTGTGACTGGCAGAGCCGGTGTTATCGGTGTGACCCACCACGTTGACGTAGGTCTTCTCATACTCTTTCAGCACCATGGCCACACCGCTCAGGGTGTTATAGAAGCTGGGCGACAGATCGGCACTGTCTACCGCAAAGGTAATGGAGCTTGGCATGTTCAGGATGATGTTGTCGCCATTACGAGTCACGCTGACGCCGGTGCCACGCATCTGGTCACGCAGTTTGGCTTCCTGTACGTCCATATAGTAGCCGACGCCACCACCCAGGGCCGCGCCACTGGCGGCACCGATCAGGATGCCTTTCTTGCGATCGCTGGAGCTGGCAGAAGCACCACCGATGACGGCTCCTGCCAGGGCGCCCAGGCCGCCACCGATGGCGGCTTTGGAAGTCTCTCGCTCACCGGTGTAAGGGTTGGTGGTACAGGCAGAAAGAGCCAGGGTCGCAGCAACAGCCAGACAGATTTTTTTCATAAAATAGGTTCCATATGTAGCAAGCACAAGTATTCCACAATATAGCCCCGCTTGCGGGGTTCTACAAAGCCTCATTTCACCCCGGATGTCAGCTGCTGTCGTGGATCGGATGCCGGGGGCAGCTGAGCAAGTGGTCATTAACCATACCGGTCGCCTGCATGAAGGCATAACAAATGGTGCCACCGACAAAAGAAAAGCCGCGCCGCTTCAGCGCCCGGGCCATGGCCTCCGACTCATTCGTGCTGGTCGGCACCTCATTCAGGGTCGGCCAGCGGTTGATCACCGGTTTGCCGCCGACGAAGTCCCACAGCCAGTGGCCGAAATCGATGCCCTGCTCCTGCATCCGCAGATAGGCCCGGGCATTGGTGATCACCGAGCGGATCTTCAGCCGGTTGCGCACTATGCCTTTGTCCTGCATCAGCCGCTCGACATCCTGCTCGCCGAAGGTGGCGATGAGCTCCGGGTTGAAATCGGCAAAGGCCGCCCGGTACGCCGGTATCTTGCAGAGAATGGTAAACCAGCTCAATCCCGCCTGCTGGCCGTCCAGACACAATTTCTCGAACAGAGCCCGTCCATCGTACTCGGGCACTCCCCACTCCCGGTCGTGATAGGCCTGATATCTCGGGTCGTCATTCACCCAGCCACAGCGTGCCAGCATGGTCTCTCCTTGCCATTTGTATTCTGTAATGCGAACGGGACACACCCTAAGCCTATATTCGCATCGGGTCAGAAGGTATACTCATCCGCCTAGTTTCACACTGCGAATGCACCTATATCAAGGCGCGAACATCATGCAAAAATTCGATATCAATACCTTTCAGGGTCTGATCCTGACATTGCAGGATTATTGGGCCCAGCAAGGCTGCACCATAGTACAGCCTCTGGATATGGAAGTAGGTGCCGGCACCTCTCATCCCATGACCTGTCTGCGCGCCATAGGCCCGGAGCCGATGGCCACCGCCTATGTGCAGCCTTCTCGCCGTCCTACCGACGGTCGCTACGGCGAAAACCCCAACCGATTGCAGCACTACTATCAGTTCCAGGTGATGATAAAGCCCTCACCGGACAACTTGCAGGAACTCTATCTGGGCTCGCTGCAGGCACTGGGTCTGGATCCGCTGGTGCATGATATCCGCTTTGTGGAAGACAACTGGGAAAACCCGACCCTGGGTGCCTGGGGGCTGGGCTGGGAAGTCTGGCTCAACGGCATGGAAGTGACCCAGTTCACCTACTTCCAGCAGGTAGGCGGCCTGGAATGCAAGCCGGTCACCGGTGAAATCACCTACGGCCTGGAACGTCTGGCCATGTACATTCAGGGTGTGGACTCGGTCTACGATCTGGTGTGGTGCGACGGTCCGCTGGGCAAGACCACCTATGGTGATATTTATCATCAGAACGAGGTAGAACAGTCTACCTACAACTTCGAACATGCAGACGTGGACTTCCTGTTCGGCTTCTTCGAACAGTGCGAGAAAGAATGTCGGCACCTGCTGGCCCTTGAAACGCCGCTGCCGCTGCCCGCCTACGAGCGTATTTTGAAAGCGGGCCACGCCTTCAACCTGCTGGATGCCCGCAAGGCGATTTCGGTCACCGAACGTCAACGTTACATATTGCGTATCCGCACCCTGACCAAGGCAGTCGCCGAGGCTTACTACGCCTCCCGCGAGGCCCTCGGCTTCCCCATGTGTAAAAAAGAAGGATAAGGGACCAGCATGGCTGAACAGAATTTTCTGGTTGAACTCGGTACCGAAGAGCTGCCGCCGAAGGCATTGCGCAGCCTGGGCCAGGCCTTTGCCGACAACCTCAAGCAAGAACTTACCAACGCCGATCTGCCCTTTGCCGAGGTGCACTGGTATGCCGCTCCCCGCCGCCTGGCGGTGTATGTTACTGAGCTTGCCGCCGGCCAGCCCGACAAGCAGCTGGAAAAACGCGGTCCGGCGGTACAGGCCGCCTTCGACGCCGACGGCAACCCCACCAAGGCCGCCATGGGCTGGGCCCGGGGCAACGGCATCGAGGTCGGTCAGGCCGGACGCCTGAAAACCGACAAGGGCGAGTGGCTGGTACACATCGCCGACATCAAGGGCAAGGCCGCCACCGAGCTGCTGCCCGCCATGGTCGAACAGGCGCTGAGCCGATTGCCGATCCCCAAGGCCATGCGCTGGGGTGGCAAGAGCATCCAGTTTATCCGCCCGGTGCATACCCTGACCCTGCTGCTGGGCGACCAGCTGCTGCCGGCCACCATTCTGGGGGTCGACTCGGCCCGCACCCTGCGCGGTCACCGCTTCATGGGTGAGCAGGAATTTGAACTGGCTCATGCAGACCACTACCTGCAGGCGCTGGAGCAGACCGGTAAGGTGCTGGCCGACTTCGAGAGCCGCAAGACCATCATCAAGAACGGTGTCGAACAGGCCGCCGCCGCCGCAGGCGGCATTGCCGACCTCGACGAGGATCTACTGGAAGAAGTCACCTCGCTGGTGGAATGGCCGGTGGTGCTGACCGCCGTCTTCGAGGAAAAATACCTCAAGGTACCGGCCGAAGCGCTGGTGTATACCATGAAGGGCGACCAGAAATACTTCCCGGTCTACGATGCCGACGGCAAGCTGTTGCCGACCTTCATTTTCGTCACCAATATCGAGTCGAAAGACCCGAGTCAGATCATCGGTGGTAACGAAAAAGTAGTACGTCCGCGTCTGGCCGACGCCGAGTTCTTCTTCGATACCGACCGCAAGACACCGCTGGCATCCCGGCTGGAACAGCTCGACAAGGTGCTGTTCCAGAAACAGCTGGGTACGGTCAAGGAAAAATCCGAGCGCATCAGCGCCCTGTCCGGCTTTATCGCCGCCGCCATCGGTGCCGACAAGGCTCAGGCGGAACGTGCCGGTCTGCTGTCCAAGTGTGACCTGGTCACCAACATGGTGTTCGAGTTCACCGACACCCAGGGCGTGATGGGCATGCACTATGCCCGCCACGACGGCGAAGACGAAGCCGTGGCCCTGGCGCTGAAAGAACAGTATCAGCCCCGTTTTGCCGGTGACGATCTGCCCAGCCAGGACATCTCCGCCGCCGTGGCGCTGGCCGACAAGCTGGATACTCTGGTCGGCATTTTCGGCATCGGTCAGACTCCCAAAGGCGACAAGGACCCCTTCGCTCTGCGCCGGGCCGCCCTGGGTGCCCTGCGTATCATCGTCGAAAAAGACTACGACCTGGATCTGCCGATTCTTATCGAGCAGGCCAAGGCACTGTACGGCGACAAGCTGAGCAACGCCAAGGCCGCCGACGAGATCCTGGACTTCATGTTGGGCCGCTTCCGCACCTGGTATCAGGATCTTGGCTACGGCGTGGATGTCATTCAGGCGGTGCTGGCGCGCCGTCCGACCCGCCCGGCCGACTTTGATGCCCGAGTGAAGGCCGTCAGCCAGTTCCGCGAGCTGGACGCCGCCGCCGCCCTGGCTGCCGCCAACAAACGGGTGGGTAACATTCTGGCCAAGTTCGAGGGCGAGATCCCGAGCGAGATCAACCCGGCCCTGCTGCAGGACGAAGCCGAGAAGGTGCTGGCCAGTCAGCTGGCCGAACTGGCCGAGCGCCTGACGCCGCTGTTCGCCACCGCCGATTACGACAGCGCCCTGAGCGAGCTGGCCGCCCTGCGTGAAGGCGTGGACAGCTTCTTCGATCAGGTGATGGTAATGGCGGAAGACGAAGCCATGCGACTGAATCGCCTGGCGCTGCTCAACCAGCTGCGCAACCTGTTCCTGCAAATCGCGGATATCTCGCTACTGCAGTAACGGTCCTCGCTTTGTGAGCCTCGAAAGCCCCGCCGATGCGGGGCTTTTTATTTTCTGGTCTTACCAAATCCCCCGGAATTTGTGTTACAAATTAATAGTATCGAAATGCAACAAGGAAAGTGCCGATGATTAAAGTCATTATCGAACGTCATATCGCCGAAGGGCTGGAAGATGCCTACCTGGAGAAAGTCCGCAGCCTGATGCTGCAAATCACCGACAGGCCCGGGTTTCTGAAAGGCGATGCCTACCGGGACGCACATCATCCCAATCATTTCTATGTCATATCCAACTGGGAAAACATCGAATGCTGGGAACGCTGGCAGGACTCTTCCGCCCGGCAGAACATGCTCAGCGAACTCAGCCCCTTCATGGAAGACGAAGAAAAATGCACGGTGCTGGCGCTCAAGATCAGCTACGCAGCCCAGCCGGACAAGTACGCCCGGCCGACCCAGACCTATTCTTACTAGCCCTTATTAGCCCCCATAAGCCCCGAACCCATCGCCCTGGTGTTGCAGATAACGGTTAACACCAGGGCGGTGTCGTCGCTCCCCACCTCGGTCGACACCAGAGACGATATCGGATAACGTGACCCTTTCGACAACCGCTTTCTCTTTGGTAGTTATCTCATGGAATTTTCAGCATTCGGTCAGAAGTTCACCCGCCACGCCGGCATTACCCAGCTGATGGACGATCTCAACCAGGGCCTGACCACCCCCAACACCATCATGCTGGGCGGCGGCAACCCGGCCGCGATTCCCGAGGTGCTGGCCTATCTGGATCAGCAATCCCAGCAGCTGGTGAAAAATGGCGATCTGCTGAAAGCCATGGCCAACTACGATGGCCCCCAGGGTAAGGATGCCTATATTCGCGCCCTGGCCAAGCTGCTGTCCAAGGAACTGGGCTG
The DNA here is from genome assembly GCF_046521305.1 of Oceanisphaera submarina. Classification (NCBI taxonomy): domain Bacteria; kingdom Pseudomonadati; phylum Pseudomonadota; class Gammaproteobacteria; order Aeromonadales; family Aeromonadaceae; genus Oceanisphaera; species Oceanisphaera submarina. The sequence goes on from NZ_JBKGFN010000009.1 coordinate 13,772, forward strand.
GCCGGTCGGCCCCGAGCATATCGCCCTGACCAACGGCAGCCAGACCGCCTTCTTCTATCTGTTCAACCTGCTGGCCGGCGACTTTGGCAACGGCCGCAAGAAAAAGGTGCTGTTCCCGCTCGCGCCGGAATACATAGGTTACGGCGACGGCGCCCTGAGCGAAGATCACTTCAAAGCCTGCAAGCCCACCATCACCCGGCTGGATAACGGCCTGTTCAAGTATCACGTCGATTTCGACCAGCTGGAAGTAGGTGACGACATCGGTCTGATCTGCGTCTCCCGGCCCACCAATCCCACCGGCAACGTGCTGACCGACGAAGAGATCATGCGTCTGGACGACATCGCGCGCGAGAAAGGCATCCCGCTGCTGATCGACAACGCCTACGGCATGCCCTTCCCCAACATCATCTTCACCGATGCCAAGCCGTTCTGGAACGACAACACCATTTTGTGCATGAGTCTGTCCAAGCTGGGGCTGCCGGGCGTACGTTGCGGCATAGTGGTAGCTCCACCTGCCATTATTCAGGCCATGACCAACATCAGCGGCATCATCAACCTGGCCCCCGGCAGCATGGGCCCGGCCCTGACGCTGCCGATGATGGAAAACGGTGACGTGATCAAGCTCAGCAACGAGGTGATCCGCCCCTTCTACCAGGCCAAGGCACAGCAGGCGGTAACTTGGCTGCAGCAGGCCATCCCCCTGCCCCAGTTTCATATTCACAAGCCGGAAGGCGCACTGTTTCTGTGGCTGTGGTTCGAGGATCTGCCTATTCACTGTCAGGAACTGTATGAGCGCCTGAAACAGAAAGGCCTGCTGGTGGTGCCCGGCCATTATTTCTTCCCGGGTATCGAAGACGGCGGCTGGGCTCACAGCAAACAATGTATTCGCCTCAACTACGCCCAGTCGGAAGCCGATGTACAGGCCGGCATCAAGATACTGGCCGAAGAAGTGCTGGCGATCTACCAGGCGCCCGTCGTCGAATAAACAACGACACCTAATAGACAAAAACGCCGGCAATGGCCGGCGTTTTTTGATGTGCCTGTTTGACCGCGATTATTCGGTCTTGCCGATGGCAATGGTTCTCGGCTTGGCGGCTTCCGGTACTTCGCGTACCAGATCGATATGCAGCAGGCCATTTTCCATGTCGGCACCCGTCACCTTGACATGATCGGCCAACTGGAAACGGCGCTCGAAACCGCGTTCGGCGATGCCCTGATACAGATAATTCTTCTGTGATTCGTCCTGCTCTTTACTTCCCTTCACCATCAGGGTGTTTTCATGGCTGGTGATGTCCAGATCCTCACGGGCAAAGCCAGCCACCGCCATGGAAATGCGATACTGGTTCTCGCTGATAAGCTCTATGTTGTACGGTGGATAGCCGGTGTTGCTGCTGCCGCTGGCGGCGTTTTCCATTAGGGATGCCAGGCGATCGAAGCCGATGGCGGAGCGGTACAGGGGAGTGAGATCGAAGCGTGACATAATAATATCCTCTTGTGAGCAACGTTAAGGTGCCCTCCATCTTGGACGGGCGAGACGCGCAATCATGGAATCCTCGGCTGAGCGATTCCCTTGCCTCACTTAAAGATATAAGGCCCTCGAATGTCACTTTCAAGGGCCTGCTTGCATGTTTTTCAGCCGATATCATACCAATTCATATTGAGTCCTCAGGCCAGAGGCAACACAGCCGTCTCCCACGACACGCCATGAACCCATCCATGGGAGCTCGGAAATGCCATCCATGGCATTTCACGGTCGTAGGAGTCGTTCTCTGTTGCCTCTTCTTGAGCACCGAGTGGTCCGCAGACGGCGCCAACAGGCCACGCCGGAGCATCAAAGAGGACAAAGGGATCTGCTTCACCGACCATCACATGACAGGTCAACAACGGCTCCTGCAATGCTGACACTCCCGCCATCCTTGGCGGTCGGATGTCATGTGCTGAGCGCCACAAGGAGGTGCTTGAGCGGGTCGGAGAAGCGGACCCTTTGTCCGGATTGAGATAACAGTCAAAAAGTATCGATCGTTTAATCCGATGGGTATCAGTCGATATCATCCAGCGCATCGGTCACGGCACCCTGTGATGCCGAGTTGACCGTGTGTGCGTATTTGGCCAGCACGCCACGGCGATACCGTGGCGGCGGTGCCTGCCACCTGGCCAGCCGGGCCGCTATGTCCGCTTCGGACAACTGCACTTCCAGCTTGTTCAGCTCGGCATCGATGGTAATGATGTCGCCGTCTTCGACGATGGCCAGCGGCCCGCCCTGCTGGGCTTCCGGCGTGATATGGCCGACCACGAAGCCATGGCTGCCGCCGGAGAAGCGGCCGTCGGTGATCAGCGCCACCTCCTGACCCAGCCCCTTGCCCATGATGGCGGACGTCGGACTGAGCATTTCGCGCATGCCGGGCCCGCCTCTGGGGCCTTCGTAACGGATCACCAGCACCTCGCCTGCTTTGACCGTGCCGTCCAGGATCCGCTCCAGGGTTTCCTCCTCGGAGCCGAATACCCGGGCCGGGCCGGTGAAAGTCAGTCCTTCCTTGCCGGTGATCTTGGCCACCGAGCCCTCCGGCGCCAGGTTGCCATACAGTACCCTCAGGTGGCTGTCGGCCTTGATCGGATTATCCAGCGGCCGGATGATCTGTTGCCCCGCCGGATAGGGCAGCACCGAGCCTAAATTTTCGGCCAGGGTCCGGCCGGTCACCGTCAGGCAATCGCCGTGCAGCAAACCGGCCTCGAGCAGGGTCTTCATCAGTGGCAGTATGCCGCCGATGGCCACCAGCTCGGACATCATGTAATGACCGCTGGGCCGCAGATCGGCCAGCACCGGCACCCGTTTGCCGATGCGGGTAAAATCATCCAGGCTCAGCTCGACATCAACCGCATGGGCCATGGCCAGCAGGTGCAGCACCGCATTGGTCGAGCCCCCCAGGGCAATCACCACAGTAATGGCATTCTCGAACGCCGCCTGGGTCATGATGTCGGAAGGCTTGATATCCCGTGCCAGCAGGTTCAGCACGGCGGCCCCCGCCTCATGGCAGTCCGTCAGCTTGCTGTTCGACGTCGCATTCTGCGCCGAGCTGCCCGGCAGGCTCATCCCCATGGCCTCGATAGCCGAGGCCATGGTGTTGGCGGTGTACATGCCGCCGCAGGCTCCGGGGCCCGGAATGGCGGTGTCTTCTATCTGTTTCACCTCAATCAGCGACTTCTCACCCTTGGCGTGGGCGCCGACCGCCTCGAACACCGAGATAATATCGGTATGGTTGGCTCCCGGCGCTATGGTGCCGCCATAAACAAAGACCGACGGCCGGTTCAGTCGGGCCAGGCCAATCAGACAGCCGGGCATGTTCTTGTCGCAGCCGCCGATGGCCACCAGGCCGTCGAAGCCTTCGCAGCCCGCCACGGTTTCGATGGAGTCGGCAATCACTTCCCGGGACACCAGCGAGTACTTCATGCCGATGGTGCCGTTGGCGATGCCATCGGAGATGGTGATGGTATTGAAAATGATGCTCTTGCCGCCGGCCGCATCAGCGCCACGGCCGGCCTCTTCGGCCAGGCCGTCGATATGCATGTTGCAGGGGGTGAGACTGCTCCAGGTAGAGGCAATACCCACCTGCGGCTTGCTGAAGTCGGCGTCCTCGAAGCCGACCGCCCGCAGCATGGCTCGGGCCGGGGCCTTGGTGGGCCCGTCGACCACCTGGCTGGAATATTTACGGGATTTGCTCTGGGTCATACGGCTGTCCTGCTATCTCGGTTCAACGATATAGCCAGTGTAGTTGCTCAGGCGTGGTACGACGCCCATGACGATGACTACTCCTGCCGCTCCCGGCCGGCCGTGGCTTCTTCCACAATCCAGGAGCGAAAAATTTCCGCGTGAGGGTGTATGTATTGATGAGTGGGATAAACCAGATGAAAGGCTTCCGAGGTCGCCACCTTCTGGCTGAAGGGCGCAATCAGCCGGCCATCGGCAATCATGCCTTCAACCAGTGAACTTCTGCCCAGCGCAAAGCCCTGGCCTTGTGCCGCCATCTCCAGTGCCGAAATCAGAGTATCGAATTGCAGCCCGCTAGGTGTATCGAGATGACTGTAGCCCGTCCTGTTCAACCAGTAGCCCCAGCCCTCTTCATAACCGATCACATGCAGCAGAGGATGCTGCCCCAGCGCATCAAGAGATTTAGATGATAAAGGTTCGTCGATCAATGCCGGACTGCACACAGGAAAGAGTTCGTCCCAGGTCAACCGTTCGGACTTCAGTCCTGCCCAGGAACCCTGACCATAGCGGATTTCCACGTCCGCTTCCTTGTCACTCTCACCGCACCAGATATTGCTGGTGAAACGCAATCCGATATCCGGGTGCCTGGCCCTGAAACGGCCGAGGCGAGGAGCCAGCCAGGTGGTCAGAAAAACCAGATTGACCCTGAGCGTTAACTGGTGAATGCGTCCCTGGCCGAACACTTCATCGGTAGCCACCGACAGCCGCTGGATGGCTTCATGAATAGCAGGCAGATAGGCCAGGCCCGCATCGGTCAGTTCCAGCCCTCGGGGCAGGCGCTTGAACAGCGCGGCCCCCAACTGGGATTCCAACCCCTTCACCTGCTGGCTGATCGCCGCCTGAGTCAGATTCAGCTCGCCAGCGGCCTGGGTAAAGCTCAGATAACGTGCGGCGGCTTCGAATGAACGTAGCCAATTCAGAGGGGGAAGCCTTTTTTTCATGGTGTCCTTCTTTAAAATATTGTCGGCCTCGATGAACTATCCCGGTACAGACATTCCTTTTCCTTCCGAGAAACACTGATAAACCAGCTTCTGCATCTGCGCTCCCATCTTCGACCTTATGGCCATCAAAATAAAGAGCCGCATCCCCCAAAGGAGATGCGGCTCAAATTAGCCAGAGCAGAACGGCGAAGGACCGCCGAAATCTTTTATTTCATGGTCGGCATCGAAAACTCGGCCCCCTCACGGACTCCGGCCGAAGGCCAGCGCTGGGTTACCGTCTTGCGTTTGGTATAGAAACGAACCGCATCCGGACCATAGGCATGCAGATCACCGAACAGGGAACGCTTCCAGCCACCAAAGCTGTGATAGGCAACCGGTACCGGCAAGGGCACATTGATGCCGACCATGCCCACCTGGATATTGTCGGAGAAATAACGTGCCGCCTCGCCATCGCGGGTAAAGATGCAGGTACCGTTGCCGTATTCGTGAGCATCAATCAGATCCATGGCCTGTTGCATACTCTTGACCCGCACCACCTGCAGTACGGGTCCGAATATTTCTTCCTGGTAACTCGTCATCTCGGGCGTGACATTGTCGATCAGGGTTCCGCCCACGAAGTAGCCGTTTTCATGACCGGCAACCTCGGGGTTGCGTCCATCCACCACTATGGTGGCACCCTGTTGTTCGGCACTGTTGATATAAGCCACCACCTTTTCCTGATGCTGGCGAGTGATCACCGGGCCAAAATCATTGCTGCTGTCGGTACCAGGACCCACTTTCAGCTTCTGCATCGCTTCCTTCATGGTGGCTACCAGCGCGTCCCCGGCGGCATCGCCGACGGCAACGGCGACCGACAACGCCATACAACGCTCGCCGGAAGAACCAAAGGCGGCGCCGAGCAGCTGGTTGACCGCATTGTCTATATCCGCATCAGGCATGACGATGGCGTGATTCTTGGCGCCACCCAGCGCCTGGCAGCGCTTGCCATTGGCGCTGGCCATGCTGTAAATGTATTCGGCAATCGGAGTCGAGCCAACAAAGCTCACCGCCTTGACGCGATCATCGTGCAACAGGGCATCGACCGCTTCCTTGTCGCCATTGACCACATTCATCACCCCATCAGGCAACCCGGCCTCTTGCAGCAATTGAGCAATAAAAAGGGTGGATGAAGGGTCCCGCTCGGACGGCTTGAGCACGAAGCAGTTGCCACACACAATCGCCATGGGGAACATCCACAGCGGTACCATCACCGGAAAATTGAACGGGGTAATACCCGCTACCACACCCAGGGGCTGGAATTCGCTCCAGGAGTCGATATTGGGACCCACGTTCTTGCTATGTTCACCCTTGAGCAACTCGGGAGCACCGCAGGCATACTCCACGTTTTCGATACCACGCTGCAACTCACCCATGGCATCGTGGGAGATCTTGCCGTGCTCTTCACCGACCAACTGACAAATCCGGTCGGCATTCTGTTCCAACAATTCCTTGAAACGAAACATGACGCGGGCCCGCTTGAGCGGAGGGGTATTTCTCCATGCAGGATAGGCGGCCTGGGCGGCGGCAATCGCCTGCTCGACGGTCTTTGTCGAGGCCAGGTCGAGTTGCTTGCTGATTTCGCCGGTGGCGGGGTTGAATACATCCTGGCTCCGGGTGCCTTCGGTAACCAGCTGGCCGTTGATCAGGTGTCCTACAGTCGTCATATTGTTTTCCTCGTGTCCATGCATGACAGCCCGGCTGCCGTTGAGTTGTGGGTAATGAATTTGGCTTACCAGAGCTGGCGATAGATAGCGATCATGTCGTCGATGCTCGGCACTCTGGGGTTGTTGTTGGGTGAGCCGGAAGCCAGCGCCTGTTCGGCCATGGTCGGCATCAGATCGAAGAACGTCTGTCGGTCTATGCCGAATCGTGCCGGCGTCGGCACCTGCAGTTCATCGTTGAGCGCATGTAATTCTTTCAGCAGCTTGTCGTTGGCTACCTCGACACTGTCTTGTACATCCGCCACCCCCATGGCACGGGCACAATCCGCGTAGCGTTTCGGGGCGGCAGGCAGGGAATACTGGGTGACGCTCGGCAGCAACATGGCATTGGACAGGCCGTGAGGTACATGAAAGGCGGCGCCTATGGGTCGACTCATGCCATGAACCAGCGCAACCGAGGCGTTGGAAAAAGCAACGCCGGCCAGGGTCGACCCCAGCATCATCGCCTCGCGGGCCTCCTTGTCCGCCCCGTCATGATAGGCACGCCGCAGATTGGGGGCCAGCAGCCGCATCGCCGACAGCGCCTGACTGTCGCTGTAGAGATTGGCCTTCTTGCTGACATAGGCTTCGATGGCGTGGGTCAGGGCATCGATGCCCGTGTCGGCGGTGATCCGCGATGGCAGGCTCAGGGTCAGGTTGTAATCCACCAGAGCCGCTACCGGCATGAAGCCGATGCCCATGCAGAGCATTTTCTCGTCGGTCGTCTCATCGGTAATAATGGTGACCCGGGTCACTTCGGAGCCGGTGCCTGCGGTAGTCGGCACCGCTACAATTGGCAGCCCGGCTTCGATAACCATGCGGGGGAACTTGTAATCCCGCATGGTGCCGCCGTGCTTGCCGAGGATGGCAATGGCCTTGGCACTGTCGATGGGACTGCCGCCCCCCAGGGCGATGATGCTGTCGTAGTCGCCATCACGGACCCTGTCGACCCCGGCCTGTATCGAGCTGACGGTGGGTTCGGGTACCGTATCGGCAAAGACATCCGAGGCTATCTGGTGGCGAGACAGACACTCCTGTATACGAGCGGCATAGCCAAGCTCCACCATCATGTTGTCGGTAATGATCAAGGGCCGCTTGCAGCCCAGGCTGGCCAGTACATTGGGCACTTCGTTGCTGGCACCTTCGCCAACCTGCATGATCCGTGGAAGAATGATCTGATTTGACATAAAGGACTCCAATCCTGCTGAACAATCATTAAACGGTGAGCGATATGGTTTCAGCCCTCACCCGGTCCGGTATATACCCGGTGAATTTCAGACTCCGCCGGATGCTTTGGCGATAGCCTCTTGAACCTGCACACTTGCCCGCTCCTGTGTTGGATCTGTTGCCGACGCCACGTCTTGCTTGAGTGCCTTGCACAGGCCGTAGATCGCCATGATCACCACCACCGAGAATGGCAGGGCCGCGACAATGGAGGCGGTTTGCAGAGCCTTCAGCCCACCGGCGAACAGCAACACGGCCGACACCCCGCCAATCGCGATACCCCAGAACACCCGATAGCGGGACGGTGGATTTTCGTGTCCCATGGAAATCAGGGTACAGATAACCAGGGTGGCGGAGTCGGCCGAGGTCACGAAATAGGTCACCAACATGATGGTGCAGACGATGGCAAACAGCAGGGTCAGAGCCTGACCCAGATCCAGAAGTTCGATGGTCTTGAACAAGGCCATGGTAATGTCTTCATTGACCGCAGCCGTTACGCCGCCATTGCCGAACAGCTCCATAAACAAAGCCGTATTGCCAAAGATGGTGATCCAGAAGGCACCGAGCACGGTAGGAGCAACCAACACCCCCAGCACAAACTCCCGGATAGTACGCCCCCGGGAAATTCGGGCGATAAAGATACCGACGAAGGGTGACCAGGCAATCCACCAGCCCCAGTAAAAGAGAGTCCACCATCCCTGCCAGGGACTTTCAGGATCCGGGTTGACCCAGAATCCCAGTTCCACCGCATGAAACAGGTAGTCACCCATATTGGTAAAGAAGGACCCCAGCAGATAGGCCGTCGGGCCGAAGACAATAAACAGGGCCAGAATCAGCACCGTCAGGTGCATGTTCAGTTCGCTGAGAATACGAATGCCCTTGTTGACGCCTGTCAGCGCCGAAATGGTGGCAATAATGGAAATAACGGCGATCAGAATAGCCTGGTTGCCACTCGATACCTCAATACCGGTCAGATACTGCAACCCCGCGTTGATCTGCTGTGCTCCCAGTCCCAGAGACGTCGCGATGCCGAAAACGGTCCCGAACACGGCCAGCAGATCGGCCGCATGACCGATGGGACCATAGATTCGCTCCCCGAAGATCGGGTAAAGACTCGAGCGGATCGATAGCGGCAGCCCCTTGCGATAGGAAAAATAGGCCAACACCAGTCCCATTACCGCAAACAAACCCCAGCCATGCAGCCCCCAGTGAAATATGGAAATGCGCATGGCAACCTGAGCCGCCTCCACCGTCATCTGTTCACCTGCGGCAAGCAGCGGGTTGCCCTGAAAATGATAGATGGGCTCGGCAATACTCCAGAACAGGATTCCTATTCCGATTCCGGCACCGAACAACATGGAAAACCAGGAAAAATTGCTGAACTCAGGCCTTTCATCGTCCTTTCCCAGCCGGATACTGCCGTAGCGACTGAAAATCAGCCAGATAGCAAAAAAAAGTGTGAAACTGACCAATCCGATATAATACCAGGCCAATTCCCCGGCAATAAAATCCTTGGCCGACGTGTAAATAGTATTGGCATATTCCGGATTGATTACCGTAAACAATACAAATGCGATCACCAGTAGCGCCGACCCAAATACCATGATCGGATGGCCCTGTGATAATAGTCCCTTATCTTTTTCCAAAATGAAGTCCTCTCATTTATTCACCCTGGCCATCACCGGCTACTTCAGATGCCGTGATGATGGACTCTGTCGTTATCAGCCTCGCCGCCATTTTCCAGTTTGCCCTGGTTCTGCAGAGAAGCCCTGATACCGAACCGATTGTTATCGATATGTGAACAGGTGAGAAGCAATAAAAAAATGGCCTGAGGCCATAAAATATTTATGTCCTTGTCGATTTTCTGCCAGAAAAATAAGGCCTGACAAGCCGTAACTGCCGGATGGATAACGATACCCATCCAATGATACACGGCTCTTTATCTCGGCTGCGAAGACGGCTTGCCATGGTTCAAGCCCTGCTTGCCGAGCCCCAGGCATGATGCCCGAGCAAGAAACACCTGGGCCTGCACAGCTTCGGCAGCTATTACCTTTTCTTTTTGCTCTTTACTCCGCACAAGAAATCCACCCACCCCCTTTACTTCAAGTAATAGAACTTGATGAGTGAAAAAGCAGGATTGCTGACCAATAAATAAAATGATGGCTCAGGGTTATTTTTTATTGCTGGTTTACGATTTTTTTCAATCCTAGTATCTCCCTTGCCAAGCAGGCATAAGAAATATACACCCACCAGTGCCGACTCCGGTGCATTGGCAGGTCCAATGAGCGGCAGGGTTTAAGACAAGTTGAATTAAAAAGGATAGATAAACATGAAACAGGAAAATAAATTGCCCTTGTCAGGTGTCCGCGTTGTTGACTTCGGTCAGCAGATTGCAGGTCCGGCTGTTGCCATGATACTTGCCGATCTCGGTGCTACCGTTGTTCATATCGATCCCCCAGCTGGACCGCAATGGGATCATCCGGCCAATGCCGTTCTCAACCGGAACAAGAGCTGCCTGCGCCTGGATCTGAAAACCGCTTTTGGACTGGAACAGGCGTTTTCCCTGATCGATCAGGCCGACGTGGTGATCGAAAACTTCCGGCCGGGGGTGATGAAGAAACTGGGGGTAGACTTTGAACAACTGCGCACGACACGCCCGGAACTGATCACCCTGTCGCTCCCCGGGTTTGCCAGCAATGACCAGCTGCGTCGCGAATGGAAAGCCACCGAAGCGGTGGTGGCCGCGACCTCGGGCGCCTTTACCGACATGGGCTTCAACCGTGTTCTGATGGGCCTTAACCCCAGCTTTTCTCCACTGCCTCTGGGCTCGGCCTATGCCACTACCCTGGCAGCCAGCTCTGTCGTCATGGCGCTGCTGGCCCGGGAAAAGACAGGCCGAGGCGATACCATAGAAGTACCCATCGCCGCCGCACTGATGGAAGGCCTGTCCTACAACTCCATCGTCATAGAAGGCATGCCGGAACGTTACAAGACCATGCGTGAAGAAGAAATCGAACGCAGAAAGGCAACCTGCCAGCCGATGGATGTGAGTTACGAGGAGCTGCAGGAATATCTCGATCCCTTCTACCGTACCTATGAATGTGCAGACGGCCGCATGTTCTATGTAGTGTGTCCGTCGCACCGCAACCATGCCAAACGCTGCTTGCAGGCTCTGGGCCTGTATGATCAGCTGGTCGCCGATGGTCTGCCGGATGTGGAGGATCTGTATCTGCCGATTGCCGAGTGGAAGGGTGAAACTTCCATCGGTGTCTATCCTCTGCCGAAGAAGTGGGCCGACATTATCTCCGCCCGGATGAAAGAAGTCTTCCTGACCAAAACCTCGACCGAATGGGGCCGGGTGTTCGGTGAAGGCCAGATCCCCGGTGCGCCTCACAGAACCACCCGGGAATGGGTCAACGACGAACACACCAATGCCTCCGGCCTGATAGTGGAAGTGGAGGATCCCGAATTCGGACTGATGAAACAACCAGGCCCCGTCACCTGGCTGGAAGAGTCGGCGGAGCAGATGCTGTCTCCACGTCCGAGAAAAAAGGTCAGCTTCGAGCAGGCCCTGACCGAGCTGTCTGCGATGGCGAGGCAGGAGGTCGTTACCCGCCCCCGGGGCAAAGACGTCAAACCGGCCGACCAGGAAGGCTGGCTGGACGGCCTGAAAGTACTGGATCTGACCAACGTCATCGCCGGGCCTCACTCCACCGCTTTTCTGGGTCGCTTCGGTGCCGATGTCATCAAACTGGATCCGGTCACTCCCTTTTATGATCCGCTGATCGGTACCCTGTTCAGTTTCCAGACCGGTATGGGCAAGCAGAGCGCCCTGGTGGACATTACCTCGCCGGAAGGCAAGGAAGCCTTCCACCGGCTGGTACGCTCGGTCGATATGGTGGTGATCAACGCTCCCGAACGCCAGATGAAACCGCTGGGGCTCGATCACGACAGCCTGCAAGCCATCAATCCTGGCGTGCTGTTCTGTCGCCTGGACTGTCTGGGTGGCCCCCGCCGCGGTCCCAAGACAGACTACATCGGCTATGACGATATCATTCAGGCCAACAGCGGTATCATGAGCCGTTTCGGTGGCCCTCAAACTCCGGAAGAGCACGCTCACCTGGGCACCCTGGATGTGAACTGCGGCTTTGCCGGCGGCCTGGGCATGGTGGTCGCGCTCTATCACCGGCTGAAAACAGGCGCCGTTTCCCGGGCCCGGACCTCGCTGTCGGCCATCACCAATCTGGCACAGGTTTCCTTTGCCTTCGATTATCAGGGCCGCGGCCCCTTCTGCGAGCCTTCCGGCCGGGAAGTGTTGGGCAATCATGCCTTGTCACACTTTTATCAAACCGGTGATGGCTGGGTCTTCCTGGATGCCGGTCCGTCCGAACTTGATACATTGGCCGGAGTAGAAGGTCTGGCAGGTATCAAGGCTGCGGAAAATACGGCCGCATTCCTGACGGCAACCTTCAGGACGGCCACCTCCGACTATTGGGTTGATGTGCTGCATGCCGCCGATATTGCTGCCGCCAGGCCGCTCAGTATCGAAGAACTGCGGGAAGCATACAGCCGCGCAGCCGACGGACAGGTGGGGTCAGGCAGCTACGCTTTCTCTGTCTACGACAACCACCCCAGCGGCCACCGTGTGACCCAGATAGATCATTACTCGATTCGTCCCACCGAAGCAGCGGTCGTCGCCCTGACCCCGACCGAGCAATTTGGACATTCCACCCGCGTCGTTCTGGCCGATGTCGGTTACAGCGAAGAGGAAATCGATACCATGCTGAGCAAGCGGATCGCCGGGACAGCCTGGGGCCGTGAATATCTGCCCGGCTGACCTGTCGCCCACTCTCGAAGCTGATCCGCAAGGTTAGCTTCCCCCCATGCTGCCAACCGGGCTAGCCCCCGATTGGCAGCTCAGATCTGAATTATCCGAGATCAAACCGAAAATCATAAAAACAAATGCAAATGATATTTGTTTTTATTTGATATGATGTGTTTTTTAATCGACACAGACCATAGCCCCCACTCATGAAATTGTTCACTCATCGAAAAGTACTCTACTGGCTCGGCTCCTGCCTCTTGATCAACCAACCCCTGCAGGCGCAGGTTTTAAAATGGGATCCTCATGTAGAAGTCGAAGTAAAAACCGGCTCGCAACGCAACCTGGGCAGCAGTCAGGTTTTTTTACCGCTTTATCAAACCGAACACCGCCTGCTATTCGCCGATTTCAGGGGGAAGCTGGATAGCCACTCATCACGCGAGATGAACCTGGGACTGGGATACCGAGAGCTGGTTAATCAACAATGGATATGGGGTGGTTATGCTTTCTTCGATCGCCGCCGCAGCGACCATGGCAATCACTTCAACCAGGTCACACTAGGCACCGAATTACTGAGCGAACAATGGGATGCAAGGGTAAACGGCTACTTGCCTGTTGGCCGCTCAACCTATTCGATGCCGGGATACGACCAGTTGTCTTTGCACAACAGTAGCATCGGCTACCGCGCCGGCGAAGAAAAAGCCATGAAGGGATTCGATGCGGAAATCGGCCGGGCGCTACCACTCCCCGCTGCCATTCCCAAGGCCCACCAACTCCGATTGTATGGTGGGGGATATCATTTTACCGCGTCGAATACGCCGGACATTTCAGGGCCCAGAGCCAGGCTGGAATATAGTATCAATAGCCTTCCCCTGCTCGGACGTCAGAGCAGATTCAGTATTGGCGGGGAATGGCAACATGACGATATCCGGGGCAGCCAGGGATTCCTCGGTATCAAGTTGAGGATCCCCTTGCTGCGTCGGGATAGCGACAGAGCCACCCTCACCGCACTGGAACAGCGCATGGTAGAATCTCCGGTACGAGACGTCGATATCGTCAGCCAGGCCGGTACCTTTGGATCACTGGAAACGGGGATTGACCCGCTGACCGGTCGCGCTTTCGACGACATGCTGATCATCTCCGAAGCAGAGAAGCATCAGGTGACAAGCCTGGTAAACGGTGCTCGCCCCGACCAGATTATTTTCCTCAATACCGATCAGGATACCCGGCTTGAAACAGAGCAGACCCTGGCGCTCAAACGCGGTCAGGTCCTGGCCGGCCGCTACCGGGTTCAGTCCCCCAGCACGGGCCGCAGCCTTGAGATTGGCACCGGTGCCCGCATTCATAACCCCCGTACAGATCAGGATGTGATCCGTTTGGCTTCCGACACCGGCTTACACGATCTCACCCTCTCCGGCGGTCGACATGGAATTCAGGGTGATGGGGCCAACCGGATCACACTGAACACGCTGACCATCCATGATACCGCACAAGCCGGTCTCAACTATGAAAGAGGCGAGCAGCTTACCGCTCACCGGCTCCATATCTACAACCTGGATCAGTCCAGCGCCGATGGTTTTTCCAACGGTAACCCCCTGGGTTCGCTGACGGCGGTTGGGATACGTCTGAATGAAGCAACCCAGGTCAATATCAGTGAGTCCCGCATAGAGAAAGTCGGTATTGGGCTGCTGGGGAATCGGATCCAGGATCTGGCGCTGGACACGACTCGTATCGTCGATACGTCCCAGGAAGGAATAGCACTACACCTGGCCAGGCAGGTCAGGGTAAACGAGGTGGAAGTCGGTCACACCTCCGCCGATGGTATTGCCATTGTCGTAGGTGATGACATCCGAATTGAAAACAGCCGAATACACAACATAGGGATCGGCAATATCGGCATGCGCAGTGGCATCAACATCAGCACTTTTACCGCCGACCCTTCGGTGGCGAATGTTGACGGCTATAACTCGAATTACCATCTGGAAAATCTGACCATAGATTCGGTCAGCAATGCCGGCTTGTTTCTGGCGGGTGTGGACGGCATGACACTGAAGGATATTAGTATCAGCAACACCGCAAAATCCGGCATCATCACCAATAACAGCCCCTTATCCGTAATGAAGAATATGACGCTGGACAAGGTGGTAATCGACCATGCTGCTGTCAGTGGTATTTCACTCAATGGACCTTTTGAAAAAATAGATGGGGATCTCCGGGTCACCAACAGCGGTCTCAATTGCAGTATGTGGTCCAGCTGGAATGCACCGAGCTTTACCCAGGGCCCGGAGGATGTCTTTTCCATCAATGGTACGGCGCTTAATACCGGCAGTGCCGGCGGCCTTTGCCCGGAAGCTTTTTGATTTTTGAGTACGGGGAGCTTTTACCCTCACAGGCATAACGGCCATTAAAAAAGGGGGAGCATCATGCTCCCCTTCTGATCAACCATGATGATAACTGTTGGCTCTCACTCACCGCATGGGTATTTTCATATCAAAAACGGCAGCTTAATATAAAGCTCGCACCGATAAAATCTCATGTTTCACTGAGGGTTCACCTCATTTCATGACCCAAATAACCCCGAAGACCCACTTGTATAAGCAATGCTGAGACGGGTAGTCAGAAAGCTCTTCCATCAGCTTGATGGCATGTTCTTCCTTCATCTTCGGTAGCACCTGATAATAGACACCCCCTTGCCGGAAGAAGTAATAGGCACGGGTTTTACCGGTATTAACTTTTATCTGCCTTGCATCACCGGATTTTCCCGCCATCACGATGGCCTAGCCGCAGTCAACCTGGCACAAAGCATGGTCCGTGAGAAAAGTGCTGCTCCCGAGCTCTGCATGCTGCCCTAAGGCAATATTGAACAGGCGATCACTATGGTAAATGGCTCAGTGTTGGGCTTTCATCCGGCGTCTATGCCAAAGGCAAGGTCAGCGCACTGAAAATAGCGCGCTGGTACAGGCCGGGAACGGGAAAAGAGGCGATACATAAATATGTCGAACCCAGGGCCATTATCTGGGTGCAACAGTCAATCGCCTAGAATTAACATATCTGCAATGATCAAGATGTCCATGGGGACTAGCCACCATATGCTCGCCCCACAAAGCAGAAAGATCATTTGAATTCGGCGTAAGGGGTCAACGGTTGTGGCGGCAGATCCAAATCGCCCTGCCAACCTCCCAGCGAATAACGAAGATACAACAAGCCATGACTGGGAGTGTAGTCTCTCGCCTGCTGGATATCGATGCCGACGCCCAGGAGCCAGTCCGCATTCAGCCGTCGTTCCATCAAGGCACGCAGGGTATAGCCAAATCCACTGCTGCTGTCACCCTGCTCGATGGTATTCGCATCGGGCAGTCCCGTCGGTATCAATCCCGCCAGAGGATAACGCCGCTGATCCTCGGTGACCGAACGGGACCAGGACACAGAGCCACCCAGTTCCCATGACCAGTTATCGGAACGCTCGCGATAATTCACCGGCAGTGCCAGAGACAGATATTGCTGGGGACTGAAATAACCGCCCTGGCCCAGCGAATAACCGCTGAGATCTTTCTGATATTGCCACCACATACTGTTCATACCGATACGAACCTGACGGTGAGGCTGATTGACCAGCCTGTAGTAATAGCCGCCCATCAATCGGGTACGCCGGTTATCCGCAACATTTTCACCGGTCAGCAAATCGGCACTGATGTCACCCCACACACCATGGTCGCCACCCTGATCGTAACTACCGCTCAGGCTGATACCGGTTGTTCTCACTCCACCCCAGCTGATGCCGGTATTGGGATCCCGGGTACCGCCAAAGGCCAGCAATGAACTGACCAAGGGCCGCCGGGACGCACTCAGGGTCCAGCCGATATCACGCCAGTCGCCGCTATAGCCAAGACCACCGACCCAGTCCACCACTTCGAAACCGAGTGGCGTGGTGCCGATATCCCCCTGCCAGTGCTCATTCCGCCAACCCACGCCAACACTGCCCCCCGAGGTGCTCTGATGATAATCGTCACGGCAACCCACTTCCCGACAGGTCCCAAACGTTTCCTCGTAAACGCCATCATCGAATCTGCCCGCATCCATTTGCACCATGTCGGCACGGAAAAATGCCCGGCCATCCAGCATCGGTGTTTCCAGCTCCAGCATACTGGTATGGGCCGTCAGATCCGAATACCCTCCGGTGCCACTGGAACGCTGATAGTCATATCCGAGTGTGATGGTGGTATCCAGCTGCCGGTACAGATCTGCCGCATCGGCGCGAATGCTGCGGGTCAGCCAGTCATCATCGGCGTTCACCCGGGTCAGTCGGGTGAAGTCGACATTATCCGTCGGTGGCTGATCCGCCAGACTGCCGGCCGCCATCGCCTGGCTGTAGTCATACAGGGCCCGTTGCGGCTGTCCGTTATCCCAGGCCAGTCTGGCCGCATCACGTAGTAGCCAGGCACTTTCCTGCGATGGCGCCTGTTGCCTTGCCTGCGCCTTGGCATCCTGGAATAACTGCTCTGCTCGCGGCCATTCCCCTACCGCCGCCCAGGCCTGGGCAATCCGGCGCGTGCGGTTCAGCGACGGAGGCGGTTGATCCAGCGTCGTATTCAGCCCGAGTAACTGCCGACGTGCCTGAATCAGATTACCGCCGGCAATCAGCGCCTCAACCTCACCCAGCCGGGCTTCATCATTATTCTGCTCTCGTTCCAGCACCTGTCGATAGCCGGTCAGGGCTCGCTCATGGTCACCGACTTCCAGCGCCCAATCGGCCAACGTCAGTCCGATACGAGTGCTGGCCGGTTGTGCCAGCAACAGAGCCCGTGCACCGGTCTCATCTCCCTGCTCTCGCAGGCGACGGGCCTCGATCAGTACTTGATCCTGTTTCAACCGCCGGGCCAGCTCGGTCATATCTGTGCTCCATCGAGCTCGCGGCCAGGTATCCAGATGTGCCAGTGCCGCCGCTTCACGCCCACTGGATGAAAGATAGAGGGCATAGGCATACAGTTGTTCCGGATCATCGGGCTGGCGCGATACCAGTTCGGCAAAGGCCTGATCGGCCCGTGCCGGCTGACCCGCCAGCCGCAAATCCGACGCCAGCCGGTATGTCAGCCAGACATCATCCGGGGTCAGCCGGCGGGCAAGGGACAGCGTCTCGGCCGCCGCTTGCCATTGCCGCTCTTGCTCCAGCCGTTCCGCCTGCTGCTGTAACAGTTCGCTGTGCAGCCGAGGCTCACGGTCTCCCAAGGCCTGCCGTTGACGAGGGGACAGCTGCTGCAGATAATTCAGCGCCTGAGCCGGTGATTGCTGTTCATACAGGCCGAGCATGCCCCGCAGGGCACCACCATTAAGCGGATCCCGCCGCAGCGCCTGTCGAAAATATCCTTCGGCCTGTGTCGACTGACCGAGGGCCAACGCCACCTCCCCCAACCCCAACCAGGAATAGCTGTCACTGTCGTCCAGCACGCTTGCCTGCCGATATTTTTGTCGAGCCAGACCGACATTTTCCGTCTTCAACGCCCGATCACCCTGCTCAATCAGTAGCCAGTAGCGATTGGTCTGCAGCAAACTCTGCCACTTGCCGAGCTCATCATTGTCGGCATCCGCCAGCAGCAGTGCTTGCTCGAATAGTGAAATGGCCTTGCCGCGATTGCCTTCACGTCCATAGGCTATCGCCAGAGCGCCCAACAGACGCGCATCATTTGGATAGGCAACCAGCGCCCGCTTCAGCAGCGGGATAGCAGTCGCGCCCCGGCCCTGATCCACCAGCGCCAGTCCTCGGATCCGATCCCGAAAAGCCGGCTGTGCCAGCAAGGTCTGCTGCCGGCGCAGCAGTTCATCGGCCTGCCCTCCTGCGCTATCCTCGGATGCCGCCACCAGCAATTGCAACTGGACCAGGCTTTGCTCACTCACCGGCATCTGTTTGACTTGCGCCAGCCAGAGATTGAGCGCCTGACTGCGGGTGGCAGGATCGGCAGCCATCTGTTGCAACAGGGCAAAACCCTGTTCTGCTCGTTCGTCTTCGAATAACAGATCAACCAGTATGCCGCGTAGATTAGCGTTACCGGGATAACGACGGTCCAATGTCTGTAAGCGGGTTATCGCCAGCGACCGCTGCTCGGGCAGTCGGGCTACCAGCCGCCAGTATTCCACCGCCAGGTCCAGACTGGGAAAATTTTCACCGAACAAGTCCTGATAGGCTTGCCGGGCCTCTGCAAGACGGCCGCTTGCCGCCAATAACCGAGCCTGCTGCAATTGTTGCCGTCCAGCGCCCGTCACCAGCCGCATGGCATTTTGCGCCTGGCGATACTCAACCGACTCTGGCGCCAACAAAGCCAGCCGCTCCAGCTGCCGGCGAGCCAGAGGAACGTCGTCCTGGCGCAGCGCCAACCGCAATCGCGCCGCTATTACCTGAGGGTAATCAGGGGCAACCAGCTCCAGGCGATGCAATGACTCCTCAACCAGGTTATCCCGGTTGCTGGCCTCGCCCAACCAAACCTGCTCCAACAGCCAGGGCTCGGGTGTTACCTCTGCCCGCACAACCGGTAACAGAGCCACCGGCAACAGGACCAGAGCAAACGACCATCTCAGTAAGCTTAACGATAACTTGAACATGAATTACCCCACCCAGGTACTAATTCACCCGCTTGATTGAAAGCATAACGCCGTTGATCCCAGCCCTGCCCGAACAGGGTCAACACCGCATCGTAATAGGATTGCTCACCGACTGGCTGCGCGGCCAGTCGCCGGCGCTGTACTTCCGCTGCGCTCGTTTGCTGCAGCAAAGGCAGTAAAGCAGCGGAAAAACCGACCGACCCACTACCGAAAGCCTTGCCAGTCAATACATCCACTCGTTCAGGCGGCACACCCAAAGTCGCGGTCAGCTCGACCATCGGTTGCAGGTGTGCCGTCAGTGATGCCCTATCGGTGGCGTCGTCGGCCAACATGCCGACCCACAGGTAACTGCGGATGGCATCATAGCTGCCGATACTGCCGGTCTTGGGATCCGGTAGCCAGCCTTCCTTTGGCTGCCAGACGACCCAATCTGGCAGCAGACCGGAGGGGGCCGCTTCCAGCAACAAGCGCTGGTTGCTATGTCGCATCGCCAGCCAAGGGCCTTCAAAAGCGGCGAAACGCGCCAATAGCTGGGGCGGCAAGTAACTGGGATTAAGAGTCCAGCGCTGCTCTTCGACAAAACCGTTTTTCCCCGGTAGCAACATCACGCCCAGGCCGGGAATGTTCGCCACTTCTTCCCGAGCGATGCGCTGCAATAGCAAAGTACCCAGCATCAGGTAACGGCGGTTATGCCACAGCCGACCGGCTTCCAGCAAATCATAGGCCAGCCACAAATCCGAGTCGGCAGCAGAATTGGGATCCAGCACGCCCCATTGCTGTTGCTGATCCTGTCCCCATAGCCAGGCCGGCAGCCGTGCCGTCATATCTCCTGCCGCCAGGTTATTTTGCGTCCACTGCAACAACTGCGCGAAAGTGTCACGATCATCGGCCACCAGGGCGAAAAACATGCCGTAGCTCTGCCCTTCCGAAGTGGTAATATCTCGTCCTCCGGCGGGATCAATCACCCGTCCCTGCTCACTGATATAGGCTTGCCTGAAGTGTTGCCAGGCTGGCCAGTCACAAGCAGCCAAAGTACTGCCCGACCAAAGCAGTACCAGGCTCAGCATTCCTGCCATCATGCCGCTCATAGGTTAGTCCTTCTCATCCGGCGACAGCCGACGGCGACAGCCGACGGCGACTCAGCGTTCGTAAAAACAACCACAATACCCATGCCATCAGCAGCGCACTGAAAGCCGCCAGGGCAGCCAACACCAGCGGGTGCGGTGACAACATAAACCAGACTCGTTCCCACCAGGGCAAATAGCCCACATGGTAGGCCTTACCCACCCGTAAACTTTGAACTCCCGATTCCCGAATCACCGCCAGTGTGCCCGACAGATCGGCACGCTGATCGCCACTGTTGATCATTTCATTGAGCAGCTGATAACCCCGAGGGCTGTCAGCCAGCAGTGCCACCACGCTACGTTGCTCATGAAAGGGAGACTGGAAACCAATTACCGCCGCCATGGGGCCATCAGAGTCGATTATGGTTTCACTCTCCGGCGTGTCATCCAGTCTGTCCGGTATCAAATGGGGTCGTGACGCCTGGCGGGCAGGCATCTGCACCCGGCTTTTGGTGGCCTCGAACAGC
Source organism: Oceanisphaera submarina (assembly GCF_046521305.1). Taxonomy (NCBI): domain Bacteria; kingdom Pseudomonadati; phylum Pseudomonadota; class Gammaproteobacteria; order Aeromonadales; family Aeromonadaceae; genus Oceanisphaera; species Oceanisphaera submarina. Next base: position 34,449 of record NZ_JBKGFN010000009.1, read on the forward strand.
AGGTGAATATTGTGATCATCACGCAGACTGGCCGGTATTGAACCTATCAGCAGTACGTCCAGATCCCGGTCTTGCACCTGTTGCCAGTCATCACTGAGCCGTACCCCCAGTGCCGGATAGCCGGTGTGTGCGCCAATGGCGCCCAGGGTATTGAGCAAGGCACCCACCTGCGCCGGAGCCGGGTGTTCGTTAACCACGACCATAGTCTGGGACAGATCTGCCAGTCGACTGAATGGAAAACCGGCATTGGCAAAGGCGCGCAAGTTCGGCATCGCCATGAAGTGGCGGTAACCGGAGAAGTCGATGGTCGAGTGACCATCGATCACCACTTGATTGGGGATGGGCCGGTAGGTCTCGCAATGCTCGGGCGTACCACCAAGGATGGTGTTGGCATAGTCGAAGTTGAAGCGCAGTTGGTTGCTGGTGTCCAGCTTGAGGGACGGTATGGTCAGCTGATTATCACCGGCAGCTTCTTTGAACAGCTGCATCTGCAACTGCGTTTCCCCGCTTTGCTCTCGCGGTTTGAGTGCATAAGCCCGCAGAAACTGATCGTTGAGATGAACAGTCAACCGCGACCCGTCATCGTTTTTTGGCGAGGTATAACGGTATTTCAGCTGCAAATCGATACCCAGATCACGCGCCATGTACAGATCGGGCGGCAAGTTCAGGGTCAGCGCCATTGGCGAAGGCTCGATACCGGAAGTCTGCAGTTGCTCGGGATAATTTTGCAGTTCGGTAAAAGTAATCGGCCTGTCGGTGCGCACCCAGTTGGGAGCATCATAGGGCTGACGCGGCATTAGCGGACTGACATCCGCCACGGTGACACTCTGCCCACGAAACAGAATACTGCCCTGGGCTATGCCCCGTACGGCGGTGATCAAATCGTCATCATCACGACCGAGTACCAGCAACAACTTGACGTAAGGAGTTTCCGGGTGACTAATCATCTCCACGGTCGGCCTATCAACGGCGGGATAATCCCGCAAAAAATCCGGACGTTGCTCATTAGTGGCAAAGACAATGCCGTGCCGTGTAGGCAACTGGTTGAATAACACCGGAAACTGCTGACCACGCCACGCGGCCCGAGCACCGAACCAGGATGCCAGTACTGCCGCCGCCTTTTGCTGAGCCAGCGCCGGTGATGCGGAAAACACCATCGGCAGGGTCAGTGGTCGATTATCCCGGCTATCGAAAAACGGCTCTGGAAAATAGGACAAATCATTCTTCAACGGCAATGCCTGATAGCGTAACGACAGCTTGCTGCCACTACCGACATCCAGCCACAGGGCACTGTGGGCCGGATTTTCACAGGTGCGTTGATAATGACCGATGAAGTTCAGCTTTACCCGGTTAAAATCGCCGATATAACGAGGATCCAGCGGCACCTGAACCCGACTTCGGTTACCCAGTTGCCCACTGGCAACCGGCACCACTCCCATCATTTCATCGTTGAGATACACCTTCACTTGGGACTCGACCGGTAACAATGCCGGTGACGGAATAAATTCCAGGTCCAAAAGAGCGCCTGATACCATTTCGTCACTGCGTACTCCGAACTCCAGCTTCCCCTCGGGACTACTGCCACGCAGAACAAGGTTCCCCTTCGACTCGGTCGCGAGCTGCGCAAAATCGAGAGTAACCTCGCGGGTCGGAATCGGTTCCAGCCGGTCAGCCATCTGCACCGATATATCTTCCGTATTGGCCGGGGTATTGAAACTCCCCAGCATCAGAGTGAACAAGGCGATTTTTTTTATCATTATTACCTCATCAAGGTTGAACCATTGCTCGTTTCAGGTCGGGTAACGGCGTGTCTTTTTTTGGTATACGCGGCATAAAGGATGCCAGCCATAACAACAGCCAACCCACGCTACCAAATAGGTGCGCCAGTGGCCTTGGCAGGTACTCGAGCAGGCTGTAAAAGCCGCTGCAACCCAGCATCAGCACATCGCTCAGGCTGGCTACCGGTTTATCGCGGGCAAATTCATCCTGCCTGCGCGCCCAGGTGTCGGCCCGGGCAAAAGTACATTGGATAAACTCGATATGCTGCTCTCGGGTCAGGCTACTCAGTTGTAGCCCGATACTGCGACCCAATCGACGCTTCACGGTTGCCGGGAAGATACATTCTCGCCGTCCTTTGCGAAGCAACAGGGTAACCGAGTCCCCTTCGTGCAGCAGGCCATCCTCGCGCAGTTCGATGCCCATGCCGCCGTCCGAATAATCACGCACCGTACAGGGAAAAAGGTGGCCATCCCGCCGCTTGACGGCGGCAGACAGAGCAATATCGACCCGGTGTGACAGCCGTACCTGTCTGGCCTCCACCGCTACGGCGATGGCTCCGCCCAGTATCATCAAATTGAACAGTACCCAGCCAATGCTCAGGATAACCGTCGGCATCTCGGCCGCATCACCATATGCCAGCCGCCAGCCACCGGCGAAAAGGCCGCACAGGTTAAGCAGCACCAACACCAGATAAGGCCTGCTGATAACCCAGTCAAAATGGGCCCTGTCCACCAATCCACCCTTGGCGGTCACGTTGAAGGTACCCTTGTGAGGACTGAGAATAGCCATGGTAGTCGGCCGGGCTATATACCAGGCCAGCACGCTTTCGTAGACCTCGTTCCAGAACGAATAACGGTATTTACCCTGAATTCTGGAGTTGGCCAGGTTGGCATGGATCATGTGCGGCAGTACGTAGAGCACAATGGCCAGTGCCGGAGCGTGAATGATGTAGGCATGCAGTAACAGGAAGGCCATCGGTGCGGTCAGGAAAATAAGCCGGGGAATGCCGGACAGAAAGTGCAACATGGCGTTGGCATAACAGAGTCGCTGAGGCAGCTTCAAACCCTTGCCCAGCAAGGGATTATCGAGTCGGAAGATCTGTACCATGCCTCTGGCCCAGCGGATCCGCTGACCGATATGGGCAGACAGACTTTCGGTCGCCAGGCCGGCGGCCTGAGGAATTCGGATATAGGCCGATGTATAACCGCAGCGATGCAGCCGCAGCGAGGTATGAGCATCTTCGGTCACGGTTTCGGTTGCAATGCCGCCTACCTCATCCAGCGCACTGCGGCGAATAACGGCACAGGATCCACAGAAGAAAGTCGCGTCCCACATGTCATTGCCATCCTGCAGCAAACCGTAGAACAGAGAACCCTCATTCGGGGTATGACCGAAGCGGCCCAGATTGCGTTCAAACGGATCCGGCGAGAAAAAGTGATGCGGCGTCTGCAGCATGGCCAGCTTTTTATCCTTAAAAAACCAGCCCATCGTCAATTGCAGAAAGGTGCGGGTCGGCACGTGATCACAGTCGAAGATAGCAACAAATTCACCACGGGCCTGCCGCATGGCGTAATTCAGGTTACCGGCCTTGGCGTGTTCATGGGTTGGCCGGGCAATATAGTGAACCCCGGCCTCCTCGGCGAACGCCCGGAATGGCGCCCGGTTACCGTCGTCAAGCAGGTAGATATTGAGCTTGTTCTTCGGCCAGTCGATGCCCAGAGCCGCATAGATGGTCGGCTTGACCACGCTCAGCGGTTCATTATAGGTCGGCACCATGATATCGATGGTCGGCCACTCGGCCGGCGGTATCGTCAACGGCGTCGGCTGACGATGCAGAGGCCAGAGCGATTGAAAGTAACCCAGCACCAGCACCAGCCAGGCATAGGTCTCTGCCGCCAGCAACAGCAAACCGAAAAACAGGCTGAGCGGATCGTCCCAGTTCAGGGTAGAGGTATAGCGCCACCAGAGATAGCGACAGGACACCAGCAGCGACAGCATGATCATCAGCAGTCCGGCAAAGCGACCGGGTATGCAACGAACCAACATGGCCATCACCCACAACACCAACACAAACACCAGCTGCGTCTGCAGGTCAAAAGGCTGAGATATGCACAGCAAGGCCAGCAGGGCCGAGAACAGCAATATCAGTATCAGCCCGACGCGACGGAGTCGTCCGGAAGGAGCCGCCGGGGCTGCATCTGGTTGCTGCCGGCCCGTAATTTTTACTGGCCGTCGCCGCAGGCCATCATTACTGAGCACTCGGGCTGACCAGCGCGCCCATATCGGCGTTCGTTGCCCAGCAGGATAAGTCAGCAGCAACCAGCCGCTCTGCAGCAAATAACGCAGACCATCCCCCAGTCGAGGACGTTCCGGCGACAGATGGGGAAACCAGTAGCGAACCTGGCTACGCAGCACCTGCCAGCCGGGGGATTCCAGCCTGAACAGGATCCAGGCCAGGATAAGACCTGAACAACACAGGCTGGCGGCCAGTACCGAGCTACCCTGATGACGATACCCCCGATACCGATGCCCCAATGCCTGCAGCCCCTGGCTGAACAGTGGTCTCATCAGCCAGCTCATGATCTTACTCCGCTCACATGAGCCCGGCACCAGCTGGCCAGTATATTGAGCTCATCTGCCGCCAGGCTGGCGGCATCGTATGCGCCTACCGGCTGCTTGGCAGCCAGCGCCTCGGCCATCGCCTCGTCTCTGTGTATCGACACCGGCAACAAGGCATTCAGATGTTGCTGCCAGTATTGCTGCAAATCCTGCTGCAGGCGGCTATCGGCAGAAAACTGGTTAAGCAAAAGCCGGATCCCCAACGGCAGCGGTTGCTGATACAGACGAATATGGCTGTTCGCATCCGCCGTCAGCACACATAACACCACATCGGCTATCTCCCGCCACTGCTCGGTGCAGGCCGGTCCGGAAGCAGGAAAATCCAGTAGCAGCCAGCCATAATCGCCGCCGTCGCGCAACTGAGACAGATATTGCACCCAGCGCTCGGGCGCCTGCTGGTGTTGTGCCAGCCAATGATGATACTCGGCCACCGACAGCTGCCCGAAGGGCAGAAAATCCAACCCATTTTCATAGCACAACGCCGCCTGGTGCCAGGGTTGTGCATCCAGTTCAGCCCGGGCCCAACCCTCCGCCAACGACACCGAAGAGTTGAAGTGCAGACGCAGCTGATTATCCGGCGAGAAATCGATGACCAGCACCCGTTTGCCCTGTCGCCGCAAGGCCCAGGCCAGGCCGGCCGTCACTGAGGTGGTACCCGTACCACCGCGAATCCCCTGCAAAGCAATTACCGGCATGATTTTTCGCCATCCATCGACAGCGACAGCTCGCTCAACAAGGGCCAACGCTCGACAATGGCAGCCAGTTGCTGCTGCCGGCCGATATCCTGGTATCCCAGTTCAGGCAACGACACCATCCGGTCCAAGGCGCCGAGGTCATCCTGGGTTTCTTCTACCCAGAGCAGACCATCATATTCATTGTTTTTATGCATCCATGCTACTCCTTGATATACAAGCTATATCATCGGGGGTAGGGCACCCAGTCACCCTCGCTGAGACGGATGTAACTGTCGCCCTGAAATTCCATTACTACCGCATTATCATTTTCCGACACCGCCACCGTTTGCGGCAGTCCCTGGGTCAGGGATTGCCAGTCGATATCCGCCGCCTCGAACTGGCGGCCATCCACCAACCGGGCAATTAGTTCGGAAATCGCCAGATAGCTGCTGGGGGCCTCAATCTCCAGGGGCGATCCCTGCTGCTCCGCCCGTATGCCAAACAACTTGATGCCGACCGGAACCCGGGTCATGGAGGGGCTGGGAATATCGCGCAGGCCGGACAGTTGCACCTTGTCGCCGACCAATGCCGCTCCATGTTCGGGAACCACTACTACCATCAGCTTCCGACCTGATTGATCCAGTGTGTCGAAGAAGGTATCCAGCTGCTCAAGCAGGTTAAGGGCACGATCATGATAGGGAGCGGTGATATTTTGACCGGGCAGGCGATTACCATCATGCAGCGGGATCAGGTTGAAGAAGGTCGCTGTGCGGGTCTCATCATCCACCTGACGCTGCTGGAGCCAGCGACTGAACAGTTGTGTATCATTCAGCACAGGCGCGCCGTCAAACGAGACCAGCGCCCGGTCAATACCCTGCAGGGACATCAGTGGGGCCTGCAGCTGACCATGCTGGCGCAGAGCGGTCAGGTAGCCACCAAAATCACCATCATGATCCATGGACAGCCGAGTGGTGAAACCCAGTTGCGCCAAGTTGTCGAACAGATAACAATGGGGATCGGCCGCTTGATACAGGTTTTCCTGAGCAGGCTGACCGCAGCTGGCGCGTAGCAAGCGGATCCCGGCTGGGCCACTGTAAGAGGTTGCCGAATTGAAGTTCTGAAAACGAATGTCAAACCGTTGCCAGAAAGGATGCGATGCCAGTTTGACCGCTGCCATATCCGACCATGACAGCGAACAGATATTGATCACCAGCAAATCGAAGGGCACGGCGTCGCTAGGTAACGAATCGGGGAAGCGGGTTTGCCGCTGTCGTTCCTGTTGATAAAAGGTATCCAGCGCGGCATTCAGATTCTGATTGGTCGCCTGAACGCCGGCTGATGACACCTGAAACGGGGCGGTTTGCGGCTGAACGAGCTGATGTTCGGCCACCGACGAGAATCCCACCGGCAGCAGATTCACCGCCGGAACAGAAAACCCCTGTAGATTAAGCCAGCCTAGGGCCGCCACCACCAGCACAGTGAAACGGAGCCACTGGGCCAGGAACAGGTAGGCGACCCACAGCACCAGGGCCGCCCCCAACATCTGCCAGTTGATAAAGCGCTGTATCAACTCCAGTAAATAGACTCCGCTCAGGCCCGCCAGCTGATCACCTTGACTCAACAGGCTCCCGACACCGGGCAGCCAGGTGTCATGATAAAACAACCCTATTCCCAATGGCATCGCCAGCCAATGGCGCAAGCGATGCAGCCTGATATTCGGGATCGGCAACAACAAAAATGCCACCAGCACCAGGTTGGCCAACGGGTGGAAATTCAGGTAACCATGCCACAGCAAACCGAACTTCAGCAGAAAATAATAATTCCAGCCACCCAGACCGCGCCAGTACGGCCCCAACAGGGGCATGGAAGATGAAGAGCGATTGGCAGCGTCGATGTCTTTATTCATGCCGCGTATCTGCAAAAGCAATGGATTCGCGCCGCCGTATCCCTTTGGGATTCCAATCGAGCACTGATAACCGCAAGACACTCCGCCACCATCGAAGACGAGAAAACTTGCCCTACAGGAAATAACCCGGTGGCAGCACGAGTGCTACCTACAACAAAACTTACACACACAATATCGCTCATCTGCATGTCTATTCCTCTCGAAAGACCGGCAAACAGATAGTCTGGGTTGTCGCCGGGCAGTAACGTCAGAAATAACCTCTTGTCCCAGATTTTCCTCACTGGCTGCCAGGACCGGTAACCATTCCGGTATCTGCCGCCATCGTATTTGTCTGTCACTGAACCAGAATATGGAGATCCTGGTATCAGACCTTCCGCTGGTGAAAAAACACTCCATGGATAGCCGTAAGCTGTAATCCAATACTAGCTCCAGATCGTTGTTAGCACAGGAAAAAATAAACAAGAATAGACAGTCACAAGCACTATGGCGGGTTCACTCGCCCGGCTAATACGCTACAAACTGAAAGCCGGTGCCACCTTCGGAAAGGACTCGGGTAGCACACCCTTTCGCCCTCCATCAACCGCGCTTGTTTACGGCAGCAGGCAGAGATCATGATTGATCACGCCTTTCATCCGAAGGGGGTAAGGGGTTCATAAAGGGCCAGTATTGGAGGGAATATGACGTGTCAAACTCTACTTTTCATTTCTTCCAGCCAAGTCGGAAAACGAGATCGAAGAAATATGATGCGACACCGCCAGATTGGCACCACAGACCTGCATATTTGAAAGGCCCAAAAATAAAATGCCGCCCTGACGGGCGGCATTAAGTGATGTTATTACATCATGAGGGGCGACTCGGATCAGATATCCAGATTCGCGACTTTCAGCGCGTTGGTCTCGATAAACTCGCGACGCGGCTCAACATGATCACCCATCAGAGTAGAGAACAGCTGATCGGCAGCTACCGCGTCTTCGATGGTGACCTGCAGCATACGACGGGAGCCGGGATCCATGGTGGTTTCCCACAGCTGATCCGGGTTCATCTCGCCCAGCCCCTTGTAACGCTGTACGTAGAGACCACGCTTGCTCTCGTGCATCAGCCACTCCAGGCCTTCGGCGAAGCTGGATACCGTCTTGGTCTTCTCGCCCCGCTTCACATAGCCGCCTTCTTCCATCAGATTGGCAATGCCGTTACCCAGGGAGACGATGCTGCGGTATTCACCGGAGGCAAAGAAGTCGTAGCTGATCGGGAATTCCCGCTCGATACCGTGCTGACGGACTTTCACCTTGGGCAGGTAGCAACTGCGCTCTTCGAAGAAGTCGTAATCCAGCAGATACTCGGCACCATTGGTATTGCTCCCTTCCAGCGACAGGTTGACGGCCGCGACCCAGTTCTTGACCAGCTCTTCATCGGTCAGGGCCTCCAGGGTCAGCTCGGGCTGGTAAATCAGCTCGTTGAGCACCAGCTCCGGCGCCCGACGGGACAGCCGGGTGATCAGCATCTGTACCTTGCGGTAATCATTGACCAGTTTTTCCAGGTGCTCGCCACCGATGGCCGGGGCCGATTCGTTCACGTGCAGGCTGGCACCATCCAGCGCCAGGCTGGTCTGATACTGCAGCATGGCATCTTCGTCTTTCAGGTATTGCTCCTGCTTGCCTTTTTTCACCTTGTACAGCGGCGGCTGAGCGATATAGATATAGCCTCGCTCGACAATTTCCGGCATCTGCCGGTAGAAGAAGGTCAGCAACAGGGTACGGATGTGAGCACCATCCACGTCCGCATCGGTCATGATGATGATGTAGTGGTAGCGCAATTTGTCCGGGTTGTATTCGTCCCGGCCGATGCCACAGCCCAGGGCGGTGATCAGGGTGGCCACCTCCTGAGAAGACAGCATCTTGTCGAAACGCGCCTTTTCCACGTTCAGGATCTTGCCCTTGAGCGGCAGAATCGCCTGGTTCTTGCGGTTACGTCCCTGCTTGGCCGAGCCCCCCGCAGAGTCACCCTCCACTATGTAGAGTTCGGACAGCGCCGGATCTTTTTCCTGACAGTCGGCCAGTTTGCCGGGCAGGCCGGCCAGGTCCAGAGCCCCCTTGCGGCGGGTCATGTCTCGCGCCTTGCGCGCCGCCTCCCGCGCACGGGCCGCATCGATGATCTTGTTGACCACGATTTTGGCGTCACCCGGATTTTCCAGCAGAAATTCGCTCAAGCGCTCGCCCATGGCCTGCTCGACCGCGGTTTTCACCTCGGAAGACACCAGCTTGTCTTTGGTCTGGGACGAGAACTTGGGATCCGGCACCTTGACCGAAATGACGGCGGTCAGGCCTTCGCGGGCATCGTCACCGGAGGCCGACGTCTTGGCCTTCTTGCTGTAACCTTCCTTGTCCATGAAGGTGTTCAGGGTACGGGTCAGCGCCGCCCGGAAGCCGGCCAGGTGGGTACCGCCATCCCGCTGGGGGATGTTGTTGGTAAAGCAGAAGATATTTTCCTGATAGGAGTCATTCCACTGCATCGATACTTCAACCGAGATACCGTCTTCACGCTCGCTGACGAAATGAAACGCCTTGGGGTGGATCGGGGTCTTGTTGCGGTTGAGGTATTCGACGAAAGCCTGGATGCCGCCTTCATACTCGAAGTGCACCTCCTTGTTCTCCCGCTCGTCGAGCAGGCGAATGGACACGCCCGAGTTCAGGAACGACAGTTCACGCAGCCGCTTGGCCAGGATATCGAAATGAAATTCGGTATTGGTAAAGGTTTCATGGCTGGGCCAGAAGCGGATCAGGGTACCCGATTTAACGGTATCACCCACGGCCACCAGCGGCGCCTGGGGCTCACCGTGCCGGTAGGTCTGCTCGTGTACCTTGCCGCTGCGCCATACGGTCAGCTGCAGCTTCTCGGACAGGGCGTTCACCACAGATACCCCCACGCCGTGCAGGCCGCCGGACACCTTGTAGGAGTTGTCGTCGAACTTGCCGCCCGCGTGCAGCACGGTGAGGATAACCTCGGCGGCGGAGCGGCCTTCTTCTTCGTGCATGTCGACCGGAATACCCCGGCCATCATCGGACACGGAAACAGAGCCATCCACGTGAATAGTCACGACGATGTCTTTACAGTGCCCGGCCAGGGCCTCATCTATCGAGTTATCCACCACCTCAAACACCATGTGGTGCAGGCCAGTGCCATCGTCTGTGTCGCCGATATACATGCCCGGACGTTTCCGGACCGCATCCAGACCTTTTAATACCTTAATACTCGAAGAGTCGTAAGTGTGTTCACTCATTGGCTTACTCGCACTCCTGGGTTTCGGTGATTTCACCCTGTTTCACGTGAAACAGCTTACTGTTATCCCGTGTGATCATCTGACTGAGCTGGGCCACATCGATAGCGGAAACAAATACCTGGGCACCCAGTTCGGTTAACCGGTGCGCCAGCAAAGCACGCTTGTGTTCATCCAGCTCAGACGCAAAGTCGTCGATCAGAAAAATGCAGTCCTGTCCGGACCGGGTTTTCAGATAAAGGCCCTGGGCCAGCCGCATGGCGCACACCAGCAACTTGAGCTGGCCGCGTGACAGCAGATCCTGCACCGGCATGCCCCGGGCCTTTATCCTGATCTCTGCCTTGTGCGGTCCGGACTGGGTGTAGCCCAGCCCCAGATCCCGTTCAAGGCCTTGCTCCAGTACCTGGGCCAACGTCATCTGCCGGTCCCAGCCACGAAAAAAATCGAACGAAAAATCATATTCAGGCAGAAAATCTGCCGCTATCAAGCGGATCACCGGCTCGATAGCCTCGGCATATTGCTGCCTGAATAGACTCAACTCTTCACCCACGCCGGCCAGTTGCCGATCCCAGTAACTCAATTCCCGACAAGGGCGTTGCTGTCGCAACAGCGCATTGCGCTGTTTGAGCAGCCGGCGAAACTGCCCCCAGACGGTAAAAAAGCGGGCATTGGAATAAAACAGTCCCCAATCCAGGTAGGCCCGCCGCAACTTGGGGCCACCGGTCAGTAGATTATACCCTTCCGGGTGGATCAACTGAATGGGCAGGATGTGTGCCAGGTCGGCTAATCGCTCGGCTGTACGGCCGCCGACCTTGAGCCGGGTATCGCCACCGCGGGTTTTACTCAGACCCACCGGCAGGCCGTCGTCATCCTGCTGCACCCGGGCAAAGAGTGTGAACGCCGGTTCACCCTGCCGGATTACCCGACCGGTAAGATGGGTACGAAAGGAGCGACCGAAGCCCAGATAATGAATGGCTTCCAGTATGCTGGTCTTGCCGCTGCCATTGGCCCCCACCAGCAAGTTGATACCGGCGGCCGGCACCAGGCGGCCATGATGGATATTGCGAAAGTCCTTCAGCTGTAGATTGAGCAGCGCCATGCTTACAATCGCATCGGCATCACTACGTACAGTGCGTCCCCGCTGTCCTCCGCCTCGATCAGACCACTGCTGCTGGCATCCTTGAGACTGACCTTGACCTTGTCGGACTTGAGGGTGCCGAGCACATCCAGCACATAGGAAACGTTGAATCCGATTTCCAGATCCGTGCCCTGATAATCCACATCCAGCACTTCTTCCGCTTCTTCCTGTTCCGGGTTGTTGGCGGTGATTTTCAGCACCTGTGCCTGCATGTTCAGCCGTACGCCACGGAATTTTTCGTTCGACAGAATCGCCGCCCGGGAAAAGGCCTGGCGCAGCTCTTCACGGCCGCAGATCAGGGTCTTGTCACACTCGCGTGGCAACACCCGGCGATAATCCGGGAAGCGACCATCCACCAACTTGGAGGTGAAGATAAAACCGGAGGTAACCGCCCGAATGTTGCTCTTGCCGATTTGCAGCCGTACATCCAGATCCTCATGCTCGAGCAGTTTGACCAACTCCAGCACCCCCTTGCGCGGCACTATTACCTGCTGGGCCGGCAACTCGTCGGCCAGCAGCTGACGCTGACAGGTCGCCAGGCGGTGGCCGTCGGTGGCCACGGTGCGCAGCCACTGACCGTCGGTTTCGAACAACATGCCGTTGAGGTAATAGCGTACGTCCTGAATGGCCATCGAGAACTGGGTCGATTCGATCAGCTTCTTCAGTGCCAGCTGGTTGATATCGAATTCCAGCTCGGAGCTCCATTCCTCGATATTGGGAAAGTCTTCCGCCGCCAGGGTGGACAGGTTGAAACGGCTACGCCCGGAACGCAGGATCAGCCGCTCCCCTTCCAGGGTAAATTTCAGTTCGGCGCCATCGGGCAGACCCCGGCAGATGTCCAGCATCTTGCGCGCCGGCACCGTGGTGCGACCGGCGGTCACGGCCCCTTGCAGTTCGACCCGCGCCACCATTTCGACTTCGGTGTCGGTCCCGGTCATCGACAGGGCATCGTTCTCGACGCTGAGCAGAATATTGTTGAGGATCGGCAGGTTGGGGCGGCCCCCCAGGGCACTGGATACCAATTGCAGGGGTCGCAGTATCGCTTCGCGGCTGATGGTAAACTGCATGGGGTTCTCCGATTCAGGAAGACAGGGTGCGGATAAGATTAGAATAATCTTCCTTTATATCATGACTCTCTTCCCGGAGCTGGCCGATTTTTCGGCAGGCGTGCAGCACCGTGGTGTGATCGCGGCCCCCGAAGGCATCGCCGATTTCGGGCAAAGAATGATTGGTCAGCTCCTTGGCCAGCGCCATGGCCAACTGACGCGGGCGCGCCACCGAGCGGGAGCGGCGCTTGGACAGGAGATCGGCCAGCTTTATCTTGTAGTATTCGGCCACCGTCTTCTGAATGTTGTCGATGGTCACCAGCTTTTCCTGCAGGGCCAGCAGATCGCGCAGCGCCTCGCGCACGAAGTCGATATTGATGGCCCGGCCGGTGAAATTGGCGTTGGCCATGACCCGGTTCAGCGCCCCTTCCAGCTCGCGCACGTTGGATCTCAGTCGCTTGGCGATAAAGAAGGCCACTTCGTCGGGCAGGCGCATCTTGTTCTCGTCGGCCTTGCGCATCAGGATGGCAACCCGGGTTTCCAGCTCCGGCGGCTCTATCGCCACCGTCAGGCCCCAGCCAAAGCGGGACTTGAGCCGGTCTTCGACGCCGTTGATCTCTTTGGGATAACGATCCGAGGTCAGGATAATCTGCTGGTTCCCCTCGAGCAGCGCATTGAAGGTATGGAAGAACTCTTCCTGCGAGCGCTCCTTGTTGGCGAAGAACTGAATATCATCGATCAGCAGGGCATCCACACTCCGGTAGTAGCGCTTGAATTCTTCGATGGCGTTATTCTGCAGCGCCTTGACCATATCCTGCACGAAGCGCTCGGAGTGCATGTAGATGACCTTGGCATCGGCCTTGCGGGCACGAATGCCGTTACCCACTGCGTGCAGCAGGTGAGTCTTGCCCAGACCGGTGCCGCCGTACAGAAACAACGGGTTATAGGCGCCCCCCGGATTATCGGCCACCTGACGGGCCGCGGCCCGGGCCAGCTGGTTCGACTTACCCTCGACGAAGTTGTCGAAGGTATAGTTGATGTTCATGTTGCTCTTGTAGGTGATCTGCGGCCGATCGTCGGCCTGCTCGATCCAGGAGGGGGTGTTCTGCACCCGGCTCTGAGTCTTGCCGCTGTTGCCACTGCTGCCGCTGTTACTGCTGCTGGTCACCAGGTTGACCGGCGTACGCTTTTTGCCCACCTCGAACTTCATCTGCGGGCAGTTGCTGCCGCAGAATTCACTCAGCAGGCCGTTGATCCGCAGCAGATACTTGTCCCGCACCCAGTCGAGCACGAAACGATTGGGGGCAAACAGGGTCAGGGTATTGTCGCCCAGCTCCGCCTGCAGCGGCCGGATCCACATACTGAATTCTGCCGAAGGCAATTCATCTTGTAGCCGGTTAAGACACTGCTGCCAAAGCATAGCGCTCATCAGAACTCCTGGAACAAAGGGATCAATCAAGGGGACGTTATTCTACTGAGCCAGAGGCGGGATCTCTAGCTGGATCGTCTCGATCCTGTAAAATATGATCCTTGACATCTGTGAATAACTTTCAACTTAATACACAGGATCCTTCGATTTATAAACAAGCTACCCACACAATGGCGGATCACTCGATCCGCCAAATCAAAGAAGCCAAACAGACTCCCCATGATCAATGGTCATGACCCCATACTCATATGTTAATTGAGCGATTCCGGACCCCTAGGCAGACTGAGATGCCATGTTAATTTAAGGTTGCGAAACCGGGGGAGTTCTATCCTGCCCCCAAGAAAGCACAAAAGGATACGCAGTACCCATCACGGAGTGATTGATAATATGTCATCGACCAACATCAGACCCCTAGTGTTCTGGCCCACCTTCCTGCTCTTGCTGGGTGCACTGCTCGCCAGCTACCTGAATCTGGATGCCTTTCTCACCACCACCAAATCCCTGAACAGCGCCATACTGGATAACTTTTCCTGGCTATTCAGCCTCGGCAGCCTGTATCTGCTGGTGCTGGCGGTGGTGATCTACTTTTCACCGCTCGGAAAAATCCGCATCGGTGGCGATCACGCCGAGCCGCTGCTGAGCCGCTGGCGCTGGTTTTCCATCACCCTGTGCACCACCCTGGCGGTTGGCGTGCTGTTCTGGACTACCGCCGAGCCGCTTTATCACCTGTTCGGACCGCCCGAAAGCACGGGGCTGGAAGCCGGCTCACCGGATGCCGCCCGCTTCGCCATGGCCACCATGTTCCTGCACTGGTCCTTTACCCCCTACGCCATCTACACCATTCCTTCATTGGTGTTCGCCCTTGCCTTCTATAACCAGCGCAAACGCTTCTCCATCGGCAGCATGCTGGAGCCGGTACTGGGCGCCCGCATTACCCGTCGCTTCGGTACCTTCATCGATGCAGTGGCACTCTATGCCCTGGTGGCCGGCATGGCCTCTTCCCTGGGTACCGGCGCCCTGACCCTGGCCGGCGGTGCCGGTCAGTATCTGGGCGGTGAAACCACCCCGCTGCGTCTGGGCATCATCATAGCGGTGATCGTGGCCACCTTCGTGTTGTCCGCCGCCAGCGGCCTGAAAAAAGGCATAGCGCGCATGTCGGCGCTGAACGCCTGGCTGTTACTGTTTCTCGGTCTGTTCATGTTCTGCTTCGGCCCCAGCATCTTCATGATCGCCCTGGGCACCGAATCTCTCGGTTTGTACCTGGATACCTTCTTTACCCGTAGCCTGTTCACCGGCGCCGCCGCCAGCGATCCCTGGCCCCAGTGGTGGAGCATTTTCTACTGGGCCGTCTGGTTTGCCTGGGCACCGGTTACCGCCTTGTTCCTCGGCAAGATTGCCCGTGGCTACACGGTCCGTGACTTCATCCGCATCAACCTGCTGTTTCCGTCCCTGTTCGCCATTACCTGGATCTGCATCTTCTCCGGCACCGCCATCTATCTGGACATGCAACAGGCGGCCGGCCTGAACGAGGTACTCAACAACGAAGGGGTGGAGCATGTGCTGTATCGGATTTTCGAGCAACTGCCGGGCAGCAATATCATGATAGTGCTGCTGCTGTTTATCGCCTTTATTTCCTATGTTACCGCCGCCGACTCCAACACCGATGCCATCGGTGGCCTCTGCACCCACGGCCTGACTGCCGACAGCAACCTGGACAGCAGCCTGGGTATCAAGGTGCTGTGGGGCTCTGTGATCGGCACCGTGTCCTGGGTAATGGTGTCCTTCGTCGGCCTCGACGGGGTCAAGATGCTGTCCAACCTGGGCGGCCTGCCCGCCATGTTCATTATCCTGCTGGCCAGTGGCTCTCTGTGGCACTGGCTGTCCAATCCGGCCCTGGTGACCATGTCACCCACCCCGGATCCGGCACCGGCCAGCGACACCTCATCATTTGAAGGAACACCGACCAATGCAAATCAAGCATGAGTTTCCCCGTCAGGTGCGTGAAATAGAGCACCTGATGATCCCCCTCAAGGACGGTACCCGCCTGGCCGCCCGCATCTGGCTGCCCGCCGACGCGGAGCAGCAGCCGGTGCCAGCCATCCTGGAATATCTGCCCTACCGCAAGCTCGACGGCACCGCGGTACGCGATGCCCTGACTCATCCTTATCTGGCCGGCCATGGCTACGCCTGTGTACGGGTGGATATTCGCGGCAACGGCGAGTCCGACGGCCTGATGCTGGATGAGTATCTGCAGCAGGAACAGGACGACGCGCTCGAGGTCATCGACTGGATCAGCCGCCAGCCCTGGTGCGACGGCAACCTGGGCATGATGGGCATCTCCTGGGGGGGCTTCAACAGCCTGCAGCTGGCGGCGCGCCGGCCCAAGCCGCTGAAGGCCATCATCACCATCTGCTCCACCGACGACCGCTACGCCGACGATGTGCATTTCAAGGGTGGCAACCTGCTGCTGGAAAACATGGGCTGGGCCGCCACCATGCTCAGTTTTTCCGCCGCCGTGCCGGATCCCCGCCTGGTGGGCGACGACTGGCAGGCCATGTGGAAGCACCGACTGGAAAACATGCCGCTGCTGGCCAGGCCCTGGCTTGAGCACAGCACCCGGGATGCCTACTGGGCCCATGGCTCCATCTGTGAGAACTACGAGGATATAGAAGCTGCGGTTTACTGCATCGGCGGCTGGGGCGATGCCTACCGCAACACCCCGGTGCGGATGATGGAACACCTCAAGTGCCCGAAGAAGGCACTGATCGGTCCCTGGATCCACAAGTATCCCCACTTCGCCATTCCGGATCCGGCCATCGGCTTTCTGCAGGAAGCGCTGCGCTGGTGGGATCACTGGCTGAAGGACATAGACACCGGCATCATGGACGAGCCCGAGTGCACCTTCTACCTGCAGGAGGCCCAGCCGCCTTCCGCCATGACCGCTTACCGCTCCGGCGACTGGGTACAGACCGACGGCTGGCCCGCCAGCCAGGTGGTGCAACGGCGGTTCAGCCTGACCGACAAGGGCCTGCAACCCGGAGAACATGCGCTGACCTCCGCCGCCGGTGTCTGTTCTCCGCTCACCACCGGCGTTCATGGCGGCGAGTACTGCGCCATCTGGTTCGGCCCCGACTTCCCTACCGATCAGCGCAGGGACGATGCCCTGTCCCTGTGTTTCGACAGCGTCCCCCTGAGTGAACCGCTGCCGCTGCTGGGCAACCCGAGGGTGGCACTCAGAGGCTCGGTGGATCAGAACTGCGGCCAGGTTACGGTGCGCCTCAGCGATGTGTCACCCGACGGCCGTGCCACCCTGATAAGCTACGGCACCCTGAACCTGGCACTGCGCCACGACAAGGCCGAACTGACCCCGCCGGTACCGGGCGAAGAGATGGACTTCGAGGTGGAGCTGGACAACATCGGCTACCGGGTACCCGCCGGTCACCGACTGCGTGTCGCCATCGCCACCGCCCATTTCCCACTGCTCTGGCCCAGCCCCAGGCTGACCACCCTGAGCCTGGTGCCCGGCCAACAGCGTCTAACCCTGCCGGTATACCAGGGCGAGGCTATCGACAATCCTTTCCTGTCGCCGGAATCCGCCCGACCGATCGACATGGAGTTCCTGCGCGAGTCCAGCCCCAAACGCACCATCACCGAAGACGTGGCCAGTGGCGAAGTCTGCGTGCGGGTGGACGACGACATGGGTACCTATCGCTTCCTCGAGCACGGTTTCTGGGTAGAACAAAAGGCCACCGAGGAATACCGCACCCGCCCCTATGAACCCGATGCGACCCAGGCCGATATTCACTGGCTGTACCGGGCCGGGCGGGATGACTGGGAGGTGCGGGTGGAGAGCGAGCTACACCTGGCCTGCGACGAGCAGTATTTCTACCTGAGTGCCCGGCAACAGGCCTGGCTTAATGGTGACGTGTTCAACGACAAGAGCTGGGAATACCGTATTCCACGGCTTGCCCAGTAGCCTTGAGAACCGGCCGGGAGTAAGGTAGGGGCTTATTCAGAACAGGACAGCCGCAGGAAACTGATATGTCCCAACGGATCAAGCCCCTACCTCCCCTTAATTGTCTGCAGGCCTTTGAAGCGGCGGCGCGCAGCCAGAGCTTCACCCATGCGGCGACCGAGCTCAGCCTGACCCAGAGCGCCATCAGCCGGCAAATCAAGCGGCTGGAGGAGTGTCTGGGTCGGCCGCTGTTTCATCGCGATGCCCTGGGTGTGGCCCTGACCCCGGCGGGAGAACGTTATTTTCAGCTGGTACAGCGGTTGCTGCGAGAGCTGGCCAGCGGCACCGCCGCCCTGACCCGACGTCAGGGCAGCCTGCAGCTGACACTGGCGTCCAGCCCTACCGTCGCCTCCATGTGGCTGACCCGCAAACTGCCCGAACTGCAACAACTGTATCCACAACTAGAAATCCGCATCCTGACCATGGCCGACCCCCGGCAACTGGATTTGAGCGAGTTCGATCTGGCGCTTTACTACCTGGTGCCCGGAGAAATGGAGCCGCCCGGCGTACAGATCACCCGTATCCTGGAACAGGAAGCAGTCATTGCCGTATGTAACGCCGGTTATCTGCAACAGGCCGGAGCTGTTACCAGCCCGCAACAGATGCTGCGCGAACATACCCTGCTGGAACTGGAAGACTACTTTCACGACTGGCTGACCTGGAAAGACTGGTTTGAGGCTATTGCAGCTCCTTACCAGACTCCCGCTCGTACCCTCAAGACCAACAGCTACCAGCTGCTGATGCAGGCGGCCCTGGCCGGTCAGGGCATCGCCCTCGGCTGGGCCCGCCTGCTGCAGCCCTATCTGCAGGAAGGTACCCTGGTGCAGGCCCTGCCCCACAGCATGCCCAGCAAGGGCTACCTGTGTCTGCTGGAACCCACTCACCGCCATCCATCGGTCGCGACCCGGATGTTCACCCAGTGGCTGCTGCCGAACAGGGACAGCTGAATGTTCCGAGTGACCACGAGAATACCGATTTGCGGATATTTCTTGTCCGGTCCCGTATCGATCAGGTTATTAAGTTGTAAAACACTGGCATGCTGCCTTTGGCTGGTATAAAAAGACCTTCATCATTTATGCTGTAGCGATGATGACTGCATCCGTTGCGGTCATGCCGTCGATCATCAGGAGAGTTACTCATGTTCAAATCCATCAAGCTGTTGGCTGCCGTCCTGGCCCTTTCCACTTCCCTGATCATGCCGGCCATGGCGGCCGATGCGGTCAAGGTCGGCATGTCTGGTCGCTACTATCCGTTTACCTTCGTTCAGCAGGACAAGCTGCAGGGATTTGAAGTCGATGTATGGAACGCCATCGGTGAGCGCCTCGATCGCGAAGTAGAGTTTGTAACCACCAACTTCTCCGGCCTGTTCGGCATGCTGGAAACCGGTCGCATCGACACCATTTCCAACCAGATCACCATTACCCCGGAACGGCTCGAGAAGTATGACTTCGCCGACCCTTATGTATACGACGGCGCCCAGATAGTGGTGCGCAAGGGCAATGACAGCATCCAGGGGCTGGAAGATTTGAAAGGCAAGAAGGTCGCGGTCAACCTGGGCTCCAACTTCGAACAACTGATGCGCAAGCATGACACCAGCAACGAAATCAATATCATTACCTACGAGACCAACCTGGAGCAGGACGTGGCGCTGGGTCGTACCGATGCCTTCGTGATGGACAGAGTCGGCTCCGCCCAGCTGATCAAGGAGGCCGGACTGCCGCTGCAACTGGCCGGCAAGCCGTTCGACACCATGGAAAATGCCTTTCCCTTCGTGAAAACTCCCGAACAGCAGGCACTGCTGGCCGAAGTGAACCAGGCCCTGGCCGAAATGCGTGCCGACGGCACCCTGACGCAAATTTCGGAGAAATGGCTGGGTGCGGACATCACCAGTAAATAAAGTATGCAATTCGATCTCGACTATACCCTGGCGCTGTTTCCGATCCTGTTCAGATATCTGGGCACGACCATGGAAATGGCGCTGCTGGGCTTTGTATTCGCCCTGATCATCGCCGGCCTGCTGGCGGTGATCAGAACCTTCGAGCTGCCGGTGCTCAACGCCCTGGCCAAACTGTTTATTTCTTTCTTTCGCGGCACCCCGCTGCTGGTACAGCTGTTTCTGCTGTATTACGGTCTGCCGCAGATCATGCCGATCTTCATCGGCCTCAATGCCTTCAGCGCCGCCGTCATCGGTCTGACCCTGCATTTTGCCGCCTACATGGCGGAATCGATTCGCGCCGCCATCCTGAGTGTGCACAAGAGCCAGATGGAAGCGGCCATGAGCATTGGCATGACCCGCGGTCAGGCCATGCGCCGTATCATACTGCCTCAGGCGGCACGCATCGCCACGCCATCGCTGATGAACTACTTCATCGACATGATCAAAAGCACCTCGCTGGCCTTCACCCTGGGGGTGGCCGAAATCATGGCCTCGGCCCAGAAGGAGGCGTCCAGCAGCTTCAAGTTTTTCGAAGCCTTTATTGCAGTCGCCCTTATCTACTGGGCCGTGGTGGTGTTCTTTACCTATTTGCAAACGCGACTGGAGCGGCGGCTGAACGCGGCCTATTAGGAGCACCATGATTACACTGCGTAACCTGACCAAGATCTATAACGGCCAGACGGTGCTTAACGACATCAGTCTGGATATCAAGAAAGGCGAAATCGTGGTGATACTGGGGCCCTCGGGCACCGGTAAGTCCACCCTGCTGCGCTGCCTGAACCTGCTGGAAACCCCGGAGGCCGGCACCCTGGACATCGACGGCTTCAACATCGATCTGGCCAGACACGGCGGCAAGGACGCCATAGCGCTACGCAAGCGCACCTCCTTCGTGTTTCAGAACTATGCGCTGTTTGCCAACAAGACCGCCCGCGACAACATCGCCGAAGGGCTGATCACGGTGTGGAACAAACCCAAGAGCGAGGCGCACGCCGAGGCGTTACGCATCCTGGGCAATATCGGGCTGGAGGATAAGGCCGACGCCTATCCGTCATCCCTGTCCGGCGGCCAGCAACAGCGGGTAGGCATAGGTAGAGCCATGGCCAGCCACGCCAAGGTGATGCTGTTCGACGAACCCACCTCGGCGCTGGATCCGGAATGGGTGGACGAGGTGCTGGGGCTGATGAAAAAGCTGGCACTGGCGCACCAGACCATGGTGGTGGTCACCCACGAAATCGGCTTCGCCCGCGATGTGGCCGACCGGGTGATCTTCATGGACGGCGGCCGCATCGTGGAGCAGGGCCCGCCCGCCGAGTTGCTGACCAACCCTCGGGATCCCCGCACCCGGGCCTTCTTGCGCAAGGTGCTGCCCGATCGGGACGAGAATGGTTAGCGGATCCTGTCACGGTAGGATCCCGCGCTTTTAGTTGCACGGACCTTCGGGGACTGTATAATCGCAGCCCCGCGATCGCTAAGGATCCCGGGATCGATCCCGCCCGGTAAAATACTTTGCCTTCGGGGTCGTCAATCAACACCATGTCGATTGACGTCATATACAGAACTGTTTAGAATTCGGCCTCTTTGGTGGGGCCGTCTCGGTGATGTTTATGCGTCTGTCGAGCACATGGTCAAACTGTATAGCAAACTGACACAGCGGTAATAACTACTATGAAACGCACTTTTCAACCTTCAAATCTGAAGCGCAAACGCAGCCACGGTTTCCGTGCTCGCAAGGCCACTGTAGGTGGTCGCAAAGTACTGGCCGCTCGTCGCGCCAAAGGTCGTGCCCGTCTGAGCGCCTAATGGCCCGGCATACCTTTACACGGGAGTTACGTTTGTTAACTCCCGCCCATTTCAAAAACGTCTTCGACAACCCCGTCAGAGCCGCCTCCCCACATCTCACACTTCTTGCCAAACCAAACGAACTGGGTCACCCCCGGTTGGGACTAGCCGTACCCAAAAAAGCACTCAAGCGTGCCGTTTGGCGCAATCGGGTCAAACGTGTTGCCCGCGAAGCCTTTCGCCTGAAGCAGCATAATTTGCCCAACGTTGATATTGTGGTGATCGCCAAGAAAGGCATCGGGGATGTGCCCAACGACGAGCTGTTCGAGCTGCTGGATAGGCTATGGCGCACGCTTTCTCGCCGCTGCAACGACTCAGCGTAGGCCTTATTCGCCTTTACCAGCTGGTTATCAGTCCTCTGCTCGGGCCCAGGTGCCGCTTCACTCCCACCTGTTCGCAATATGCCATTGAAGCCATCCGGCTCCACGGTTTTTTAAAAGGCGGTTGGTTAACCGTCAAACGTCTATTAAAATGCCATCCTTTAGGTCCAAGCGGCCACGATCCGGTCCCGACAAAGCGAAGAAAATAAACTATGGAATCTCAACGCAATATTCTTGTTATCGCTCTGCTGCTGGTGAGCTTCCTCATCTGGCAACAGTGGCAAACCGATAAGGCGCCACAGCCAGTGACGGCGCAACCAAACACCCAGACCAGCACCGGCGACGACAGCTTTGTTCCCGAAGCGGATCTGGCCGCTGGCGAAGTACCGACCGATGTCGTCCCGACCGCCAGTCGCCGTCTGGTGACCATCACCACCGACAGCCTCAAGCTGACCATCGACACTCGTGGCGGTGATGTGGTTCGTGCCGAGCTGCTGGAGCACGATGACGAACTGAATTCCGACGACAAGTTCGTGCTGCTCAGCAACGGCTCAAACTTCGTCAACGTGGCCCAGAGTGGCCTTATCGGTCGTGACGGCCCCGATGGCAACGCCAGCGGTCGCCCCGTCTATCATACCGAACAGACCAGCTACCAGCTGACCGATAGCCAGGACAGCCTGACCGTGCCCATGACCTTCACCAACGACAAGGGCGTGGCGTTCACCAAGACTTTTACCCTCAGCCGCAACAATCACGTGGTCAAGGTCGCTTACCGGATCGATAACCAGAGCGCCGAGCCGGTACAGGCCCAGCTTTATGGGCAGTTGAAGCAGAGCGAAGTCAACCCGAATGAAGAAGGCGGCAACATGCTGATGGCCTCCGCCTATCGCGGCCCGGCCTACTCCAGCAGCGAAACCCGCTACACCAAGTACGATTTCAAGAAGGTGCGCGAAGCCAACCTGAACCAGACCACCGAAGGCGGTTGGGTCAGCATGCTGCAGCACTACTTTGTGTCTGCCTGGATAGCGCCGAAGCAGGAACAAAATCAGCTGTACAGCCGTTCGCTGAACAACCAGGGCCAGGCCATCATCGGCTTCAAGGCACCGCTGGTCACGGTGGCACCGGGTAGCGAGCAGACCCTGACCGCCGATTTGTGGCTGGGTCCCAAGCTGCAGAACGAGATGGCTGCCGCCGCAGAAAACCTGGATCTGACCGTGGATTACGGCTGGCTGTGGTTCATCGCCCAACCGCTGTTCAAGCTGCTGCACTTCCTGCAAAGCTTCGTGGTCAACTGGGGTCTGGCCATAGTGCTGACCACCTTCGTGGTGCGCGGCATCATGTATCCGCTGACCAAGGCCCAGTACACCTCCATGGCCAAGATGCGCATGCTGCAGCCCAAACTGGCGGCCCTGCGCGAGCGTCATGGCGACGACCGCCAGAAGATGTCTCAGGGCATGATGGAACTGTACAAGAAAGAGAAGGTCAACCCGCTGGGTGGCTGCCTGCCGATTCTGGTACAGATGCCTATCTTCATCTCCCTGTACTGGGTGCTGATGGAGTCGGTAGAACTGCGCCACGCGCCTTTCTTCCTGTGGATTAACGACTTGTCGGTTCGTGACCCCTACTTCGTGCTGCCCATCCTGATGGGTGCCAGCATGTTCATGATCCAGAAGATGAGCCCGACCACGGTCACCGATCCGATGCAGCAGAAGGTGATGCAGTTCATGCCCATCATCTTTACCTTCTTCTTCCTGTGGTTCCCTGCCGGTCTGACCCTGTACTGGCTGGTGAGCAACGTGGTCACCATCACCCAGCAGTGGTATATCTTCCGCCAGCTGGAGAAGAAAGGCCTGCACAGCAAAGCCGCTTCCTAAGGCTGCTGCTGGCCGTCAGTGCCGGAAATCAATACACTGAAGGCGACCCCAGGGTCGCCTTTATTTTTTGTGACAAAATGACAGGCAAGATAGTGAAGAAGGCGGAAAAAGGGTTAGCTCCGCCGACACGCCGTAAACCCATCCCTGGGGGCTCGGACATGCCATCTGACCGCCAGGGATGGCGGGAATGCCAACATTGCAGGAGCCTTTGTTGGCCATGGCATGTCACGGTCGGCTGAGCTAATCCCTTTTACCTCCTCCTGACATGTGAGTGACCTGCATAATGTCACCCTTCGGCTTATGCACAGGCCAGTAGTTGTGGAGTAATAGAACAGATGTCGAACGATACCATAGTGGCCCAGGCCACCGCCCCCGGTCGGGGCGGTGTGGGCATAATCCGGGTTTCCGGCCCTCATACCGAGGCCGTGGCTCGGGCCGTGCTCGGCAAGGTGCCCGAAGTCCGCTATGCCGACTATCTGCCCTTCAGGGACGAACAGGGCCTGGTACTGGATCAGGGCATCGCCCTGCTGTTCAAGGGCCCCAACAGCTTTACCGGCGAAGACGTACTCGAGCTGCAGGGTCACGGTGGCCCAGTGGTGCTGGACATGCTGATCCGGCGCATCCTGAAACTGCCCGGTCTGCGTCCGGCCCGGGCCGGCGAATTCAGCGAACGGGCCTTCCTCAACGACAAGCTGGATCTGGCCCAGGCCGAGGCCATCGCCGATTTGATCGAGGCTTCCAGCGAGCAGGCCGCCCGCTCGGCGCTGCAATCGCTGCAGGGCGAGTTTTCCAATCACGTTCACGGCCTGGTGGAAGCTCTCACTCACCTGCGCATCTACGTCGAAGCGGCCATCGACTTCCCCGAAGAAGAAGTGGATTTTCTGTCGGACGGCAAGATCGCCGGCGAACTGTACGGCATCATGGACCGGCTGACCGAGGTCCAGCGCCAGGCGCGCCAGGGCTCCATCATGCGTGAAGGCATGAAGGTGGTGATCGCCGGCCGGCCCAATGCCGGCAAGTCCAGCCTGCTCAACGCCCTGGCCGGCAAGGAGTCGGCCATCGTCACCGACATCGCCGGCACCACCCGCGACGTGCTGCGCGAATATATCCATCTGGACGGCATGCCGCTGCACGTGATCGACACCGCCGGCCTGCGTGAGGCCACCGACGCGGTGGAGCGTATCGGCATAGAACGGGCCTGGAGCGAAATCGAACAGGCCGATCGCATCCTGTTCATGGTCGATGGCACCACCACCGACGCCCTGCACCCCAAGGACATCTGGCCCGACTTTGTCGACCGGCTACCGGCCCATATCGGGCTGACGGTGGTACGCAACAAGGCGGATCTGAGCGGTGAGCCGATGACGGTGGTCAGCGATGGCGAACACCCTGTGTATCCCATCTCCGCCAAGACCGGTCAGGGGGTAGCAGCACTCAAGGAGCACCTGAAAGCCTGCATGGGCTTTCAGGGCGGCACCGAGGGCGGCTTCAGTGCCCGCCGCCGCCACCTGGACGCCCTGCACCACGCCGATCAGCACCTGATCATGGCCAAGGAGCAGTTGGAAGTGTACATGGCCGGCGAACTGGTGGCCGAAGAACTGCGCCTGGCCCAGGAACAGCTGAGTCAGATCACCGGCGCATTCAGCTCGGATGACCTGTTAGGCAAAATTTTCAGCTCGTTCTGTATCGGGAAGTAAGCCCGGCACGGCCGCTAATGTTCATAGACATGAGCCGAATAAACAACGAATCGGCTCATTATTTGATAGAAAAGCGGTTACTCATGACGTCAGCCCGGAGCTGGCAGCGGCCAGACTGGCCCTTGTTCACCTGGAGTGAAGATGATTCCTGACCTGTTCGGGGGAAAGGGAGATGAACCGCATCGCAAAGCGCAGGCCAGTACGCTGTCGGAGCTCCCCACCCCTCGGCCGCGCGCCGCCAATTCCCCGGAGGCCTTGAAAATGTACCGGCAACGCTTCGGCAACGGCGGCAAAGCTTTGGCGCCGCTCTATGGCGTCGAGAGTCTGCAGTGCATCCAGGATGATAAGCGAAACTCTGGTTCAGTTTTCCTGATGATAAAGGTCAAATTGTTCCGCTGTTAGTTGCCAACCCCTTTAAATATAGTAATTCCATTGAACGGCAACACCGATGCTACCTGGGGATACTACATGAACAAAGATCTTATCCACCGCACTCTTGTCACCAACAACAGTCTTACCGGCCTGGCGCTTCGTCTTCCGGCCGGCGCCATTTTTGTGGCCCACGGCGCTCAGAAACTGTTCGGCAGCTTCGGCGGCTATGGTCTGGAAGGCACGGGGCAGTGGATGGCTGGCATTGGGTTGGAACCTGGCTACCTGATGGCACTGGCAGCGGGTAGTGCCGAGTTCTTTGGTGGTATGGCACTCCTCATTGGACTGCTGACCCGGCCCGCGGCCTTCATGCTGGCGATCACCATGCTCGTTGCCATCATCGGTGTCCACCTTCCCAATGGACTCTTCATGAGTAACAACGGGTATGAATTTGGCCTGGCCCTGCTCAGCATCTCGGTGGCATTGGTGTTTAACGGGGGCGGAAAGTGGTCGCTGGATGGCACGCTGAGTGACATGGCGAGTAAAGACAGCACTGAACGAGGCCGCTCGTCATCACCGAGCTCCGGCGTATAACGCCACGGCTCTCTCAATACCTATTATGCACAGCACAGGCGCGCCAGGGGAGATAAGCCCCCAGGCCAAGATACTCAAACACAAACGGAGGCACAAAATGGGACTGCTTGTAAATGGACACTGGGTTGACCGCTGGTACGACACCAAATCCAACAACGGTCGCTTCGCTCGCAGCGAGTCGCAATTTCGCAACTGGATCACCGCCGACGGGAGTGCCGGGCCTACCGGTGAAGCCGGGTTCAGGGCCGAGGCCGGACGCTACCATTTATACGTTTCCCTGGCCTGTCCCTGGGCACACAGAACCCTGATCTTTCGTAAATTGAAAGGGCTGGAGTCGATGATTTCGGTATCTGTGGTCAACCCGTTAATGGGTGAGCATGGCTGGACCTTTGCAGCGGACGACGGCGTGGTGGCAGACCCCATCTTCCAGGCCCGGTACATGCACCAGATCTATACCGCCGCCGACCCCGAGTACAGCGGCCGCGTAACCATTCCTGTGTTATGGGACAAGCAACAAAACCGGTTTGTCAGCAACGAATCTTCCGAGATTATCCGCATGCTGAACTCGGCTTTCGACGGCATTGGCGCCAAGCCCGGCGACTATTATCCAGAGGCGCTGCGCACCGAGATTGACAGCCTCAACGCCCGGATCTACGACCGGGTAAACAACGGTGTTTACAAGGCCGGGTTCGCCACCACTCAGGAAGCCTACGAGCAGGCGGTATTTCCCTTGTTCGAGACACTGGATGAACTGGACAAGCGGCTGTCGACACGGCGTTACCTGCTCGGCGAACAGATCACCGAAGCAGACTGGCGGTTGTTTACCACCCTTATCCGTTTTGATCCCGTGTATCACGGCCACTTCAAATGCAACCTGAAGCAGATTGAAGATTATCCGCATCTGGCCGGTTATGTGCGAGAACTGTACCAATGGCCTGGCGTGGCCGAGACGGTCAACATGAAACATATCAAAGAGCACTATTACCGCAGCCACGCCACCATCAACCCAACCGGCGTGGTACCGGCGGGCCCGGTATTGAATCTCGAGAGCCCGCATCAGCGCGAGCGACTCACGCAGCGCCAGGCCGACTGAGCAGCAAGTGAATCAGCCGCCCCGTACAGCACCCATCAACCCGGTTTTGAGGTCAAACATGCAAGCTCTACAGTTTTCAGCAACCGGCACCCTGGATTCACTGCAACTGAGCGACGTGCCAACGCCCGTGCCCGAAGCCGGCGAAGTCCTGATTGAGGTGCGGGCAACGGGCATCAATCCCAGTGATGTAAAGAACGTGCTCGGACGCTTTCCCTACACCACCACGCCTCGCATCCCCGGGCGGGATTTTTCCGGTGTGGTGGTGAACGGGCCGCCAGAACTTCAGGGGAAAGCGGTATGGGGCGGCACCGGCAAGGGCTTTGGTTTCTATCGTGACGGCAGTCATGCGCAATATGTGGTTGTTCCCGCCAATGCCGTCGCCCTGATGCCTGCGTCGCTTACCTTCGCCCAAGCCGCCACTTGCGGGGTTCCCTTTATCACCGCCTGGGATGCCCTCGAACGAAGTCAGGTTCAGGCGGGTACCCGTTTCCTCATCATAGGCGCCGGTGCCGTGGCCCAGGCCGCGCAAGCGCTGGGCCAGGCAAGGGGCGCCAATGTGGCATTGGCCGTGCGGCGTGCCGAGGTGGCGCAAGAGCTGCAAGCCCGGGGTATCAGTGCCTTTCAGCTACCGGATGCGGATCAACTGCCAGAGCAGGCGCGCGACCACTTTCAACGGCAAGCACCGGAAGTCATCTTCGATACCACCGGCTACTGGTTGTCGGCGGCGGTGAATACCCTCGATTCATTTGGACGCATCGCGGTCATTGCGGCACCAGAGGACGGGTTGAGCAATATGTCTGTGCTCAATCTGTACCGCCGCGGCGGCTCGATTATCGGCGTCAACTCACTGCTGTACCGCCTGGAAGATTGCGCGAGGATGCTTGAGCAAATAGCCGCCGCATTTGAGGGGGGCATACCGGTTTCGGACGGTTTTATCGAGCTGCCGCTTTCCGAGGCGGCCGCGGCCTACCATAGGGTCAATGAGGGTGGCTCCGAGAAGATTGTCCTGATCCCATAAGGTTCTGACAGCCCTTATTCACATGAAGCAGGTCACATGAAGAGGAGGCTCTGCAATGATCGAACTACGACCCCACCACGAACTGGGCGGCGCCCACCATGGCTGGCTGGACACCCGTCACCATTTCTCATTCGCCGAATATTACGATCCCGAGCGCATGCACTGGGGAAATCTCAGAGTCTGGAATGACGACACCATAGCGCCGCATACGGGTTTTCCGCGCCATCCGCACCGCGACATGGAAATCATCACCTATGTTCGCAAGGGCGCCATTACCCACCAGGATAGTCTCGGCAATCGGGGCCGAACCGAGGCCGGCGACGTACAGGTGATGAGCGCCGGAACAGGCATTGCACACAGCGAAATGAATGCAGAGGACGAGACGACGCAGATATTCCAGATCTGGATCATGCCCAATGAAACCGGCCTGCCACCGACCTGGGGTACCAAGCCATTTCCCAAGGGCGAGCGCAGCGGATCTTTTGTCACCCTCGCCAGCGGTCTGCCCGGTGACACCGGGGCGCTGCCGATCCGTGCCGATGCTCGTCTGATCGCAGCAACCCTTAAGGCCGGTAAAAGTGATGAATATCACATCGCTGCCGGCCGCCAGGTCTATTTGGTGCCGGCCAGCGGCCAGATCGAAGTAAATGGCGTGGTGGCCACTGCCGGCGACGGCATCGCCATTCGCGATGAACATCTGCTGAAGGTCAGAGCCCGGGAAGACAGTGAAATCGTGCTGGTGGACGTGGCATAAGCAAGGAGCCCGGCTTGTTGGTTCCCGGATATAGATTACATTGAAGAGGCGTGTTCCCGCCTCCCCGGACGCTGAGTGGAGATTTTCCGATGGGATTACTTGGCGATCTGATCGCCCGCATAACAAGAAGTACAGACACAAATCAAACCACACCGAAAGAGGACGCAAAAATGACTAAAGTTCTGGTTCTTTATTATTCCATGTACGGCCATATGGAAACGATGGCGCACGCCGTCGCCGAAGGCGCTCGTGCCGTCGCTGGAGTAGAGGTAACGGTGAAGCGTGTACCGGAAACCATGAATGTCGACGCGTTCAAGGCGGCCGGCGGCAAGGTTGATCAAGAGGCGCCCGTCGCCACGCCGGCGGAACTGGCAGAGTACGATGCCATCATCGTGGGCACACCCACTCGTTTCGGCAACATGTCGGGGCAGATGCGCACCTTCTTCGACCAGACCGGTGGTCTTTGGGCCAATGGCGGCCTGGCCGGCAAAGTAGCCAGCGTGTTCACTTCTACCGGCACCGGTGGTGGGCAAGAGATGACAATCACCTCTACCTGGACCACCCTGGCGCACCACGGCATGATCATCGTACCCATTGGCTATACCACGCCTGCGCTGTTTGATGTCTCCCAGGTCGGTGGCGGCACGCCCTACGGTGCATCGACCATTGCCGGCGGCGATGGCTCGCGCCAACCAGACGAGCGTGAGCTGGGTATCGCCCGTCACCAGGGTGAACATGTCGCTCAAATTGCAGCCAAGCTTAACGCTTAACAGGCCCTCTCAACGTCCCTGGAAGGATATACTCCTCCAGGGGCGCTGTTGGCTTTCCAACGGACAAATTTGTGCTCCCCCCGATCAAAGCCGGCGGATCATCAGAGAAACGAAAACCAAACTAGACGACCGGTCTAGTTGTGTGTAGAGTGCACCTCATGAACACCAAACATCAAGATACCCGCCAGCACCTGCTCGATACCGGTCGCGATATTCTCGCCGCCCGGGGTTTCAGCTCGGTCGGGCTCAGCGCCCTGCTGCAACAGGCGGGCGTGCCCAAGGGCTCCTTTTACCACTACTTCAAGTCCAAGGAGCAGTTTGGTCAGGCCTTGCTGGAGGATTACTTCAGCCATTACCTGACCGAACTCGACGCCCTGTTCGGCCGGCCGGAACAAAACGGCCGGGAGCGGCTGATGGGCTACTGGAGCGAATGGCAGCGTCGTTATTGCAGCCCGCAAGGCCGCAGCGACTGCCTGGTGGTCAAGCTCAGCGCCGAAGTAGCCGACTTGTCCGAACCGATGCGCCTGACCCTGAAAACCGGCACCGACCAGGTGATTGGCCGCATCGGTGGCTGCATTGCAGCTGGTGTCTCCGATGGCTCCCTGCAGGCAGAGCAGCCGACCCTGCTGGCTACCAGCCTCTATCAACTGTGGCTGGGCGCCAGCCTGCTGACCAAACTGCACCGGGATGACCGGCATCTGAGCCTGGCGATGACCATGACCCGGCAACTGCTCACGCACCGATAACTTTTAATTGATTTGGCTTAACTGGCCCGCCATGGTGCGGGCTTTTTCAGCACACAAAACTAGACGACCGGTCTAATTTAACCGTTTATCATTAAAACGAAACGAAGGTAACCTA
The DNA here is from genome assembly GCF_046521305.1 of Oceanisphaera submarina. Classification (NCBI taxonomy): domain Bacteria; kingdom Pseudomonadati; phylum Pseudomonadota; class Gammaproteobacteria; order Aeromonadales; family Aeromonadaceae; genus Oceanisphaera; species Oceanisphaera submarina. The sequence goes on from NZ_JBKGFN010000009.1 coordinate 65,454, forward strand.
TGCAGGATTTCAGCTTTTACAACCCGACCCGTATCGAATTTGGCGCCGGCAAGATAGCCAGCCTGAACCAGCTGGTACCGGCCAACGCCCGCGTACTGGTGCTGTTTGGCGGCGAAAGTGCCCGCCGCACCGGTACCCTGGACGAAGTCATCACCGCCCTCGGTGAGCGTGAGGTGCAATTGTTCGGTGGCATAGAGCCCAACCCCGGCTTCGAAACCTTGATGGCAGCGGTGGCCCTGGTACGCAATAACGACATCGACTTTTTGCTGGCCGTCGGCGGTGGCTCGGTGATCGATGGCACCAAGTTCGTCGCCGCCGCCGCCCTGTTCGAGGGAGATGCCTGGGAAATTCTGCTAAAAGGCGGCCAGAACATAGAGCACGCCCTGCCCTTCGGGGCCGTGCTGACCCTGCCGGCCACCGGCTCCGAGATGAACAAGGGGTCGGTGATCACCCACAAGGCGCTGCAGGCCAAACTGCCCTTCATGAGCGAGCAGGTGTTCCCGCGTTTTTCCGTGCTGGATCCGGTCAAGACCTACACCCTGCCCACCCGTCAGGTGGCCAACGGCGTGGTCGATGCCTTCGTTCACGTCATGGAGCAGTACCTGACCTATCCGGCTCAGGCGCCGGTGCAGGATCGCTTCGCCGAGGGGCTGCTGCACACCCTGATTGAAATCGGCCCCGAGGCCCTGGCCGATCCAGAAGACTACCAGACCCGCGCCAGCCTGATGTGGACCGCCACCCTGGCCCTGAACGGCCTGATCGGCGCCGGTGTGCCGCAAGACTGGGCCTCACACATGCTGGGCCACGAACTCACCGCCCTGCACGGCCTGGATCATGCCCAGACCCTGGCCGTGGTGTTGCCCGCCATGCTGCGCCAGCGCAAGTCCACCAAGCTCGGCAAGCTGGTGCAATACGCCGAGCGGGTATGGAACATCCATGAAGGCAGTGACGACGACAAGGCCGAAGCCGCCATCGAACGCACTAGCGCCTTCTTCGAGTCCGTCGGCGTCAAGACCCGCCTCGGCGACTACAACCTGGGAGCCGGGCATATCGACGAGATCATCGACCGCCTGACAAGCCACGGCATGGTCGCACTCGGTGAACACGGCGACGTCACCCCCGACCACTGCCGCCAGATACTGCTGGCCAGCCTGTAATACCCATTATATTGGCTAGGTATGAGTTGACTGTCTGCGTATCAGCCTTGATGTAGACTCTTTCGTGCTTAGATTAACTCTAATAAAAACAGAATGTTGCCGGACAAGACACACTGAATTAGGACATAGCCAATTATCTTAAACATTCGATCTTTTTGACTGCGATATCAATCCCGGACAAGGGCCTGCTTCTTCCTTGAGCTCCGGCGTTGCCTGCAGGCGCCATCTGCGGGCTACTCGGTGTGCCAGAAGAGGCCTCAATATGGCCAGAACATTACTGGGGTTGGTATAAACCAAACATGAAGGAGAACAAGATGAAACAAACTGCCCATATCAATCGCCGACTCACCCTGGCCTCGCGCCCGGTTGGTGCCCCCACCGCCGCCAACTTCGCCCTGCAGGAGAACGCCATGCCCGCGCCGGGCCGGGGCCAGTTACTGCTGCGTACCGTCTTTCTGAGCCTGGATCCCTACATGCGCGGTCGCATGAGCGACGCCAGGTCCTACGCCGAACCGGTCGCCATCGGTGACACCATGGTCGGCGGCACCGTCAGCCGGGTCCATGTCAGCAAACACCCCGACTACCAGGCGGGTGACTGGGTGCTGAGCTACAGCGGCTGGCAGGATTATGCCCTCTCCAATGGCGAGGGGCTGATCAAGCTGGACCCCGCCCAGGTGCCGCCCTCCTACGCCCTGGGCGTACTCGGCATGCCCGGGTTCACCGCCTATATGGGGCTGCTGGATATCGGCAAGCCGCAACCGGGCGAGACTATCGTGGTTGCCGCCGCCACCGGCCCCGTGGGTGCGACCGTGGCACAAATAGGCAAGCTCAAGGGCTGTCACGTGGTGGCGGTGGCCGGTGGCACAGAGAAATGCCGCTACGCGCTCGAGACTCTGGGCGTAGACGCCTGTCTCGATCACAAGGCCGACGACTTTGCCGAACAACTGGCGAAAACCTGCCCCGATGGCATCGATGTCTACTTTGAAAACGTCGGCGGCAAGGTGCTGGACGCGGTATTGCCGCTGCTCAACACCGGTGCCCGCATCCCGGTATGTGGTCTGGTCTCCCAGTACAACGCCACCGCATTGCCGGATGGCCCCGATCGCCTCGGTCAACTGATGGGCAACATTCTGGTCAAGCGCCTGACCGTGAAGGGCTTTATCATCTTCGACGACTACGCCCACCGCTACGACGAATTCGCTCGTGACATGAGCCAGTGGCTGGGTGACGGCAACATTCACTACCGCGAGCAGCTGGTGGACGAGCTGGAAAATGCCCCCCAGGCCTTTATCGGTCTGCTGCAGGGGCAGAACTTCGGCAAGCTGGTGGTGCGCGTCGGCGACGACGAGCTGGCCTGAATACACCCGCTCGGCAAGCCCCCGGTGATCGGGATCGATGACAAGATACTGGCCGAGTCCGGCGCCATCACCGAATACCGGATCAGGAGAGACTTTGACCCAGGACCTGTAACAGAAAGACAGCCGCCGAACGGAACAACAGATCCAAAAGGCCGGTGGGCATTCGCCACCGGCCTTTTTACGTTCAGCTAGCCCGGAATCTGCCGCCAGCAACACCATCAGGCATGGCGGCTCAGGATTGCACCAGCCCCGGCTCCATGTTGCGCTGGGGGCCGAAAAACAGCGCGAAACGCAGGGCCACATAGGCGACCACCAGGGTGGCCACTATCAACTCACCGCCAGCCAGCAGGCGCAGCTGGCTCTGGATCTGATCATCCAGCCCCCAGTGTCCGGCGAGCGCGGCCACCTTGTACAGAGCGGTGGCGCCTATCACCAACGGAAAGGTGAAAGCCGCATAACCCGGACTGAACGGCAGTCGCAGCAGCTTGGTCAGGGCCAGGTAAATCAGCATTGTCATCAGCATCGCTATGCCCAGCAGCACCGCCACCAGCAGGGGGGAAGGATTGCCGATGACCGTCAGGTAACCGGCCAGAGACAGGCTGGCCGGTGCGGCCAGAATGGCGATGGTCGGTTTGGCGGCGTCCGGTACCTCCGCGCAGAAAATCAGGCGATACAGCATGATGGGCAACATGAAGGCATAGCAGACCATGCCAAACCACAGCAGCCCCTGAGCCAGAGGCAACAGGGCGCCACCGGGGCTGGCCACATCGGCCACGATAATACCTACCGGCGGTACAAACCAGCTGGGCACCATGTGATGCAGCCGAAAATCCTTGAACCGGTGCCAGACAAAGGTCACCAGAAACACCAGATGCAGCGCCACCGCGAACAACCAGAGTCCGGTCCCCGGATGGCCGCCTATAGCCTTGGACACCACCATGGTCGCCATGGCAAAGGTGGGCACCACGCTGCCTACGACGGGGTGCGCCAGATCTTCCGCCAGCAGCCGGGGATGCAGCACGAACTTGCCCACCAGTATCAGCAGCAGCACCGCGGCGATGGCGGCGCCCAGCGTCTGGGCACCACCGGCAAACAACCCGGTATTCTCCCAGCACCAGCCAAGGCTGGCGATACCTAAGGCCAGCCCCGCCATGGGAGTGGGCGCAGTGGCGAAACGTTCGCGGTAAATAGTCAGCATGATGGGCCTCCTCAATAACTGAACCCATCATAGAAAAGCCCACTCATTCATGATATCTAAATGATTTAAACATTACGTTTGGTATTTCTAAATGATAAGCCTGAAACAACTGCAGGTGTTTACCAGCATTGCCCGGCACGGCAACCTTGGCCTGGCGGCCGAGGAACTCTTCCTGAGCAAGGGCGCCCTGTCACAGGCGCTGGCGGAGCTGGAGCGACGCCTGGGTCACCCGCTGTTCGACCGGGTTCATCCGCACCTGAAACTCAATGCACAGGGCCAGCAACTGCAGCCACTGGCCGAAGAGGTACTGAGTCGCGTCACCGACATAGAACACCTGTTTGACGAAAGTGGCGAGCCCAGTGGCATACTGCGCTTGGGCGCCAGCCAGACCATCGGCAATTACCTGCTGCCACAGCTGCTGGCGCAACAACCCGGTCTGCAGGCCAGGGTATCCATCACCAACACCCATAATCTGTGTGGCATGCTGGCGCGATTCGAACTGGATATGGCGCTGATCGAGGGAGAAAATTACCATCCGGCACTGGTGACGCAAGACTGGCTCAGCGATGAAATGCTGATCGTCGCTCACCCGGATCATCCCTTGACCAGCAAGCGTAAACTGAGCCTGACTCAACTCGAACACCACGACTGGGTGCTGCGTGAGCCACGGTCGGGTAACCGTGAACAGTTTGACCGTGAGCTGCTACCCAGGCTCGGCAGCCTGGGAAACATACTGGAGCTCAACACCCTGGAGTCCGTGATGCTGGCGGTAGAGCAAGCACTGGGACTGGCCTTTGTTTCAAGAAGGGCGGCAAAAGACAGACTGGCCGGCGGCCGTCTGGCGGTTATCGATGTGAATATTCACTTATCCCGCACCCTCCGACTGGCATGGCACAAGCAAAAATATCATTCGGCCCTGCTGCGTCGCTTCATCTCCTTCTGCCTGCAACAGAGCCATGGCTAGCCTCAACTGCCGCAGGACGATGAAGCCTGGCCATTTACAGCAATCCATTTTCTGTAAACACAGGCGCTCTGATAAGCTGTTTATATCAGGATGGCGACGAGCCGCCCGACCGGATCACCTCAGGATAACGACCAACGCCTTATGAAACTCTCCCAGCTCAATGCCTTCAAAGCCATTGTCGAATGCCAGACGGTCACCGCCGCCGCCGAACGGCTTAACCTAAGCCAGCCGGCGGTGAGCCGCTTGTTGTCGGCGCTCGAGCAGCGGCTGGGGTTCCAGCTGTTTATCCGCAAGGGCAACCGGCTGCAGCTCGGCGATGATGGCGAGGCTTTTTATCTGGAGGTGGCCCGGGCCTTCGAGGCCGTCTCCGGGCTCGATCAGGCCGCCGCCTCTATTCGCGCCCATCGCTTCGGCCGCCTCAATATCGCCGCCATGCCGCTGCTTTCCAACGACTTGCTGCCCCGAACCCTGGCCCGCTTTCTGCACCAGACGCCGCAGATGAAGGTAGCGATGAAAACCTACCGTTCGGAAGAAGTGGTGCACAGGGTGCAGAGCCAGACCACCGACATCGGTTTTGCCTTTATCGACGAGCCGCTGGCCGGGGTCAGGGCCCGGCGGGTGAAATGCGAGTCGGTGTGCCTGCTGCCCGCCTGTTCTCCATTGGCAGAAAAATCACATATTGATGTGGATGATCTGGCCGAGCTGTCGCTGATCCGTCATGAAAAAGACGTCAGCCAGCGCCTGATCGATGCCTTGCTGCGGCGCTACCAGCTGAACATGACCGAGCAGATCGAGGTCTCGCTGGCCACCACGGCGGCAGCCCTGGTACGCGAAGGGCTGGGCATGGCCATCACGGATCCCTTTACCGCCCGCATTGCCAGCGAGCATAACGCCGTGATTGAGCGGCCACTGGCCTTTTCGCTGCCATTCGAATTTGAAATTCTCTACCCGGCCCTGCGCCCGCTCAACCGCCATGCCCAGCGCTTTATCGAGCACTTTACCGAGCTGGCCGAAGACATGGGAATAGTGCTGAACATGGGACCGATGCGGGATCTCTGCGGACCGAGGTGATTTGCGTCACATTTTTTCTTCGGTGGTGACGAAGCGCATAACAAGATTAACATCTGGTTCATCAAACAATTACATATAGATCCCCGCCGAAGTATGTCCTTTCTGCATGGTTCAAGAAGGCCTGTGCATTATCCTGCGTTCCCGGTTTTTCCTAGTCTGGCGCCATCAGCAATCCATCGTCAGAGGAAAACCCATGACCACTCGTGTTTCCGTGATCGGCTCCGGCAATGCCGGCCTGACCGCCGCCTACCATTTTTCCCTGATGGGAACCCGGGTCTGCCTGTATGGCGCTCCCGGGTTCGATCAACCGCTGGACGACATCGCCCGGCGCGGCGGCATTCAGGCCCTGACCGAGTTCAACGGCGTGCCCCTGGAATTCGCCGGCACCCAGGCCATCCATGCCCTGAGTCGCGATCTGGCCGAGGCGGTGGCCTTCGCCGATGTGCTGGTGCTGCCGGTGCCGTCCTTCGCTCAGGAACCCTTGTTCAGGGCCATGCTGCCGCACCTGCGCGATGGCCAGACCCTGTTGCTGATGCCAGGCAATTACGGCTCTCTGGTCTTTAACCGCATCAAACAGGAAGAAGGCTACCGGGCGCTGGACGTCACCCTGGTCGATGCCATTTCCATTCCCTGGGCGACCCGCATCGTCGGCCCGGCACAAGTGGCCATTCTCGGCATGAAGCAGCAACTGCCGGTGGCCGCCCTGCCCGCCGGTCGTACCCGGGAGGCCATCGAACGCCTGCAGCCACTGATGCCGCTGCCATTGACCGCCCTGGACAACGTGATTGCCGCCGGGCTGGAAAACATCAACTTCGGCGGCCATCCGCTACTGACCACCCTCAACATGGGTCTGCTGGAAAACTTCGACGGCCAGTTCAACTACTACAAAGACTGCTGTTCAATCGCCACCGCCCGGGCGGCGGCGGTCATGGAGCAGGAACGGCTGACGGTAGGCGAGGCACTGGGCCTGACGCTGAAATCCGAACTGGAGGCCATGAACAGCCTGTATGGCCTGAGCGCCGGCAGTGTCTATGAGCTGAACCGCACCTCGGAAACCCACGGCAAGCTCAACAGCGCCCCAAAATCGGCCCAGGATCGCTACATTACCGAAGATGCCGCCTATCTGCTGGTGCCCTGCTTCGAGTTCGGCCGGCTCGCCGGAGTGAAAACCGCGCTGGTCGAATCCTGCCTGCATATCAACAACGCCTATAACGAAACCGACTATTTTTGCAGCGGACGTACTCTGGAAAAAATGGGCCTGGCCGGTAAATCGGTTCGGCAGATCATGGAACTGGTTGCCTGATACCAGGTGATGGGGCCTGCCGCCCCGTCGCCGGTCATCCAGCCTGGATACGCAATAAGGACATTCCAATGACCAGAATAAAATTCCCGTCCGCCATTACCATACTGTTTCTGCTGACCATGGTGATGGCGGCACTGACCTGGATCATCCCCGCCGGTCAGTATCAGATGGAAAAGAACGAAACCCTCGGGCGCCCGGTGCCTCTGGTGGGTTCCTATCAGCCGGTTGATGCCAATCCGCAGGGTCTTATCGAGATACTGATGGCACCGGTGCAGGGGTTTTATGATCCGGACGGCTATGTGGCCCGGGCCGTCGATGTGGCCCTGTTTGTGCTGGTGATCGGCGGCTTTCTGGCGGTGGTGACCCGCACCGGCGCCATCGATGCCGGCATCAACGGCAGCATGGCCCGGCTCAAGGGCCGGGAAAAATGGATGATACCGCTGCTGATGGGGCTGTTCGCTTTGGGCGGAACCGTCTATGGCATGGCCGAGGAAACCATTCCCTTCTATGCGCTGCTGATCCCGGTGATGATCGCCGCCGGCTACGACAGCATAGTGGGCGTTGCCATCATCATGATCGGTGCCGGCATAGGCTGCCTGGGCTCCACCATCAACCCCTTCGCCACCGTCATCGCCTCCAATGCCGCCGAAATCAATTTCATGGACGGCTTTGGCCTGCGCCTGGCGATATTGGTGCTGGGCTGGCTGGCCTGCGTCTTCTACGTGATGCGCTATGCAGAAAAAGTGAAACGGGATCCGTCCCGTTCCCTGGTCGCCCATCAGAAGGAAGCAAACGAACGGCATTTTCTGCACGGCAAAGAACAGCAGGCCCCCGAGCTGACCCCGACCCGCAAGCTGATCCTCGCCATCTTCGCCCTGAGCTTCGGCGTCATGATGTGGGGAGTGTCGGCGGGCGGCTGGTGGATGGCCGAGCTGTCGGCGCTCTTTATCGGTGCCAGCATACTGGTGGGACTGGTGGGCCGGCTGTCGGAAGCCGAATTGACCGGCAGCTTTATCGATGGCGCCCGGGATCTGCTCGGAGTGGCCCTGATTATCGCCATTGCCCGCGGCCTGGTGGTGGTAATGGATAACGGCAATATCACCCACACCATACTCCACGCCGCCGAAGAGCTGTTGTCGGGAATGCACCAGATCGCCTTTATCAATGCCATTTACTTTATAGAAGCGGTGATGAGCCTGCTCGTGCCTTCCTCCTCCGGATTGGCGGTGCTGTCGATGCCGATACTGGCGCCCCTGGCCGACTTTGCCGGCATTGGCCGCGAACTGGTCGTCACCGCCTTCCAGTCCGCCTCCGGTCTGCCCAACCTGGTGACACCTACCTCCGGTATAGTGATGGGTGGCCTGGCCATAGGCCGGGTGTCCTACGGCGTCTGGCTGAAATTTATCGGCCCCCTGCTCGGTGTGCTGACCCTGATGGTGATGGCCATGCTCAGCCTGGGCGTGGTGCTGGGAGCTTAACCCCGGCCCACCAATAACCAACAAGAAAGCCGTTAGCTAACCCTGGCGGCCTTTTTGTATAGAGTGCCAGCTCAGGGTTACCCGGGGGTCTGGCTTTTTATATATTCGATAAATAGTCGGGAGACATCATCCGGCGATTCGGGGTTCCAGACCATGCTGAGATCAAAGGTGAGCCTGTGGTTACTCAAGGGGATAGCTTTCAGGGAGGAAGGGAGCTGACCGAGGATCCCTTCCCCCATGATGCCGATGCCTTCCCCCATGCGCAGGTGCGCCATCATGTCCGGCAGTTCGTCGGCTTCGGCGGCGACCCGGGGCGTAAAGCCGGCACTCAGGCAGATGGCATTGATAATTTCGCGGTAATAGCCCCAGCGCTGAATGTTGCCCAATATCATGGGTTCATCCACCAGCTCCTCGACTGTCAGCTTGTTACGGTTAAACCAGGGATGTCCCTGTCTGACCAGCACCACCGGTTTTTCCCGGGATATACGCCAGGATGCCAATGGTTGCTGGCAGGCAATGGAAAAAGCAAAACCCAGGTTGATACTGCCTTTATCCAGCGCATCCAGCTGTTCATTGGTGGCCAGCAGGCGCAGATGCACTTCGATATCCGGATAAGCTTTTCTGAAGCCGACAATTAGATCGGGCATACAGCTCATCGAGGCAAAAATACCGTATCCGATCAGCAGCTTGCCCGACTTGCGGAGCGCACTGTCGCGGGCCATGAAAACCCCCTGTTGCAGAACCCTGGCGGCGCGATTGGCATACTCGACCAGTATCAGCCCGGCCGCCGTGGGCTCTACACCGCGCGGATGGCGCACCAGCAACTGCAACCCCAGTTCTTCTTCCAGGGTTTTCATGGCCCGGCTTAGTGCAGGCTGAGCCAGATGCAGCTGTTTTGCCGCCGCATGAATGTTGCCCTGCTCCACAACGGTCAAAAACTGTATGAGACGGCGCTGAAGTAATTCCACTCAAGATACTCTTAAGGTATTCACATATGCCTAATATATATTATTAAAGTATTAATATTGTGCGTAGTCTTGCACGACGATTTTTACTGATCCGGAGAGTAACATGAAACCGTTAATTGGCGTGCTGTCTGACTTCAGCGAAGACGATCAGATCGGTGTATCAACCCGACTGGGGTTTCGCGGACAGGAATGGCAACTGTTGGCCAGCGACTATGTGCGCGCCATCGAAAATGGCGGAGGCATTCCCGTTATTATCCCCGTGATGCAGAATCAGGATAACCTGCCCGAATTGCTGTCGCGCCTGGATGGCCTGTTTCTGACCGGCGGCTCGGACATAGATCCCCAGCTGTACGGTGAACTTCCGCATGCAGGCCTGGGTGATATCAATCCCCAGCGGGATGCCCATGAGCTGGCGCTGGTGCGTTATGCGCTGGAGCATATGAACTTTCCCATGCTTGGCATCTGTCGGGGCCTGCAGCTGATGAACGTGGCGGCAGAAGGCACCCTGTATCAGGACCTGGCCAGCCAGAGACCTTCCGACCTGCATCATACCAACTGGAACTCTCCCAAGTACCACCCGGTGTTTACCGCCGAGATTAGCTGTCATTCCCGTTTAGCGGCCGCGTTTGATGCACTCTCTATGCCGATCAACAGCTATAACCATCAGGCGGTGAAGGAGTTAGCTCCCGGCTTCAAGGCCACCATGACGGCGCCGGACGGCCTGGTTGAAGGCATCGAAAAAGACGGCAACAGATGGATATGTGCGGTGCAGTGGCACCCAGAAATGATGGCGAAACGTGACCCCCGCTACCTTCGGCTGTTCAGCAGCTTCGTCGATGCCTGCAAAAACCACAGCAGATAACAGGTAGTTGCTCGTTAAGTCGTGGCATCACGGTCATGCCAGACGAGAGGGAGCTGGTCCGCCAGGTGCCCCCTGTCTTGTGAGTATGTTGCCAGGAACCTTAAGCAAGTAGATTATGGATAATTTTATGTTGGATATTAACCAAATTATTGGCACCCTGACCGGTTTGATTTGGGGTCCCTGGATGCTGGTCGCCCTGGTGGGCATCGGCGTTTATTACACCCTGCGTCTGGGGTTCTTTCAGCTCTTTCGTTTTCCCTACGCGATCAAACAAACCCTGGGTCGCGCCTTCCTGCCTGAAAGCAAGATTGCCGGTGAAGGTACCTTGCTACCGCGCCAGGCGGCGTCGGCAGCCATGTCGTCAACCGTGGGGGTGGGCAATATAGTCGGGGTAGCCAGCGCGCTGCTATTGGGTGGACCCGGCGCCATCGTCTGGATGTGGATATCGGCCTTCTTCGGCATGGCGACCAAGTACGCCGAAATCGTGCTGAGTATTGCCTACCGGGAAAAAGACCAGAAAGGCATCTTCCATGGCGGCCCGGCCTGGTATATGAAAAAAGGCCTGAAGGCGCCCTGGCTGGCCAATATTTTTACGGTCTGTCTGGCGGTGGTATGCCTGGCCGGTAACATGATTCAATCCAACGCCATTGCCGGCAACGTCGAAAGTCTGGTGGCACTGGATCCCCTGTGGACAGGGCTGATCCTGATGGGGCTGGTGGCGGCGGTTTCCGTGGGTGGTGTACGCCGACTGGGCAAGGTCACCGAGAAAGTGGTGCCCATCATGGTGGTATTCTATCTGCTGGGCGGCATTATCACGATTTTGTATCATGCCACTACCTTGCCCGAGGTAATTGCCGGCATGTTCAGCTCCGCATTTTCACTGGAATCCGTGGGCGGTGGCGTGGCCGGCTATGCCATTATGGAAATCATTCGCTATGGTGTGGCACGCGGTCTCTATTCCAACGAGGCGGGAATGGGGACGGCCCCCATTGCTCATGCATCGGCCAAAACAGATCATCCCGTTCGTCAGGGGTTGTGGGGCATTACCGAAACCTTTATCGATACCTTTCTGGTGGGCACCATTACCGCCCTGGCCATCCTGACCAGCGGTGTACTGGCTACGGAAAACGATGCCGCCATCCTGGCCAGCCTGGCATTCGATACCGTGGTGCCCGGTTTTCGCTATATCGTTTCCATCTCGATAATCCTGTTCGCCTTCTCCACCATTATCGCCATCAATTACTATGGCGAATCCATGTGTTTCTTCCTGGGCGGTCGGCGTTTGTCTCTGGCTTATCGCTACATCTTCCTGCCCTTCACCATTATCGGTGCCGTCGGTGGCTTGAAGATGATCTGGTCCGTTTCCGATCTGCTATTCGGATTGGCGGTGATCCCCAACCTGATCGCCATACTGCTGCTGAGCCCCAAGGTGATTGCCTTGTCGAAGGAGTTTTTTCAGGACATAGCGGTGCGTGAACGCGAGCAGGAACGAGAACAGGATCAGGCCAGGGCCGACGTTTCCGGTAGCTGATGCCGGCGACAGGCTGTTGATGCTGTGCCCGGTAGATAGTCGACCTATCACCGAATGTAGTTGGCAGATTACTAACCAAAGGCCGTTAGCTAACCCTGGCGGCCTTTTTACGTTCTCCGAGCCCGCCGAGATCACATCCTGGGCAATTATCCGGTTTCTATTTCGAATACGGTCATCCAGTTGCGCTACAGTCGTGACCTCAGCATTCATCCTTTGCAAGCCAGAGAAGCCCCCAGCCGTGAGCACCCACAATCATTTCCGCCTGCTGGAACAGTACCAGCAATACGAGTCCGTTATTCACAGCCTGATGGAATCCATCATGACCAGCCTGAATGGAGTCGCGCTGTTGCAGGACCGTCAGGTCCAGCAGCAGAGCATCGACTACCTCAGCCGGGCCTATCCCTTTGTGGAACTGCTCTACAGCCTGGACAGCAATGGCATCCAGTTGATGGACTCCGCCTACAGCCCGACCATGAGCGAGCGCAATCGTCGCTCGCCGGGCAAAGGCAGCGACCGCAGCCAGCGACCCTATATGCTGGCCGCCAAACAGAAAGCCAATGCCATAGTGGTGACCAATCCCTACCTGTCGATTGCCACCCACCAGCTGGCAATCTCGGTGGTACAGCATCTGGTAGACGAGCAGGGCCATGATCGCGGCTACCTGGTCATCAACTTTAACTTGAGGCGCCTGATTTCCTACCTCAACGGTGACGAGATGCGTTTCCGCTGTCATCGCTACTTCCAGTGGATCTATGGCCTGATCGGTGGCCTGCTGATCCTGGTCTCGGCCCTGTTGCTGTACTCGGCATTCGAGTCTCTGCTCTCGGTGTTTGATGCAGACAGCAATGTGGCAACCGGCGCCTTCGGCACCGTTATCCTGATCACTCTGGGGATGTCGATATTCGATCTGGGCAAGACCATCCTCGAGGAAGAGGTACTGGTAAACAAGGACATCCACCATCATGACTCGACCCGGCGTACCATCTCCCGCTTTATGGCGGCCATCATCATTGCGGTATCTATCGAGGCCCTGTTGCTGATGTTTAAATCGCTGCTCGACGGCGATGGCGGCAATCAATTGCTCAATGCGGTATGGATGCTGATGGCGGCGGTGGCCATGCTGACCGGTCTGGGGGTCTACCTCAAACTGAGTCGGGATAGTCAGGGGCTGGACCAGGGATCCTGACTCTGTACCGGCTCATCCCTTTTCACGATGCTATGATGCTTATCGCCCGGGCCGCAAACCGGTGAACATTGCCCAATGAAAAAGGCCGGTGGGGTTAGCCACCGGCCTTTTTCGTTCACCGGGCCCGAATTCAGGCCTTGTTCTGCTCCGCCTGACAGACGGCGGCGGTAAACAGCACATCGGTAGAGCTGTTGAGGCCGGTTTCTGCCGAGTCCTGCAGCACGCCGATGATGAAGCCCACGGCCGCTACCTGCATCGCCACCTCGTTGGAGATGCCAAACAGGCTGCAGGCCAGCGGGATCAGCAGCAGCGAGCCACCGGCCACACCGGAGGCGCCACAGGCAGAGATAGATGCGATCACGCTCAGCAACAGGGCGGTGGCAATGTCCACTTCTATGCCCATGGTGTGCACCGCAGCCAGGGTCAGCACGGTAATGGTGATGGCGGCGCCGCCCATGTTGATGGTGGCCCCCAGCGGGATAGACACGGAGTAAGTGTCTTCATGCAGATCCAGCCGCTTGCACAGATCCATGTTCACCGGAATATTGGCGGCAGAGCTGCGGGTAAAGAAGGCGGTCACACCGCTTTCACGCAGGCACTTGAACACCAGCGGGTAAGGATTGCGACGAATCTTGTAATAGACGAGCAGCGGGTTCATCACTAGGGCTATCACCAGCATGGAGCCGAGCAATACAGCCAGCAGCCGGGCGTAACCCCACAGGGCATCGAAGCCGGTATCGGCGATGGTGTTGGCCACCAGACCGAAGATGCCGATGGGCGCCAGCCGGATCACGAACTTGACGATACCGGATACGCCAGTGGCGATATCCCGGAACAGGTGCTTGCTGGAGTCGGCGCCATGACGCATGGCCAGACCCAGGCCGATGGCCCAGGCCAGTACACCGATGAAATTGCCGGTCAGCAGCGCATTGACCGGATTATCCACCATTTTGAACAGCAGAGTCTGCAACACTTCACCGATGCCCTCGGGCGGAGCAGCGTCGGCGCCGTTGATCGCCAGCACCAGCTCGGTAGGGAAGGCAAAGCTCATCAGCACCGCGGTCAGGGCGGCGGCGAAGGTACCCAGCAGGTACAGCGACAAGATCGGCTTTATGCTGGTCTGGTTGCCTTTCTTATGGTTGGCGATGGACGAGGCCACCAGCACGAATACCAGAACCGGCGCCACAGCCTTGAGCGCGCTCACAAAGAAGTTGCCGAGCAGACCGACCGAATTGGCGGTGGCCGGCGATAATACGGCCAGCAGGGTACCGGCGATAATGCCGATCATAATTTGCGTCACCAGGCTGACACTATTGGTCATCCGCAGCAAAAGGGGTTGTGTTTGGTTCATAATCATCCTGTAGATGGGTAAAAATCCATCTCATACACTAAAGTCGGTGCGACTTTATAGCAGAACAGACTAGAAAAAAACCAAAAACACAGCGTTTTGCAACTTATGTAGCATTTAAATCCAACACTAGTTAACTTTTTGGCATATACGATCAGGTAAATTCATATATTTGATAATAAAGACCAAGGAATCAGCCTTTGGAAACCCATCATTTCAACCCCACCTGGCGAGATGCTCCGCCTTCGGTGGATGGCCAGGAAGAACAATGGCACGAGCGCTCTACGAACGCCCGCTGCTGTATGCAAGAACCTGGCTGCTTCTTGTGATCAGTCCTCAGGCCGTCACGCCATGGGGATCACGATTCGGCTTCTCTCGCGGATGGCATCAGCCAACGAGCCAGCCGGGGCTTGAAGTAGCCGAAATCAGGTGTTGCCAACTCGGGGTCCTTGCCCTGGTCATCCAGTCGTCGTACCCGAATGGCCATGTCCAGATACGGATTCGCCTCCATCACCGCCACTTCTTCCGCAGACATATCGCCGCCCTGCAAGGCAAGAGAATCAATCGAAGCCTGAGACAGTTGTGACCGATAGTCAGGATCCACCGTTACCAGATAACGCTTGGCCGCCACATGAAGGCGGATCGGCTCTATTATTCCCGCCGGAAAAAATTCTGCCAGCCAGGATGCGGCCGATTCCTGATGGCGGTTGTCGGTCCCGGACATCAGTACTTCCGGCGGCAGCTTATTGGCATAGTGACCCACATCGTGCAGCAGCGCTGCCAGTACCACGGCTTCGTTTTCTCCCTGCTGTTCACCCAGCCAGGCAGCCTGCAGCATATGCTGAGCCATGGTCACCTCCTCTCCCAGGTAAGAATCGGCACCGTGGAGGGTGAAGATGGCTTCAATCATGTCGAGAATATTTTCTGACGTCGGGGCCTGGTTCAGCATGGCTTTACTCCTGATCGGTAGAGGGTGGAATAGAGACCATCCAGATCGCTGTAGGCCCCTTGCAGATGCCGACGACCGCCATCGGTAAAGGCGGTGCGGGCATGCATCACCCGGGTATTATCGAAGACAAGACAATCGCCCGCTTCAAGACGAAAGGTGAGCGCCAGCTCCGGAGCGGACAGGATCTCGGCCCAGAGTCGGTAGGCCTGATAGAAGGCCCTCTGCTCTTCAAACGGCAGCATAAAAGGAGCAATGGAACGGTTGTTGTAGCGCACTTTGATTACCCGACCACTGTCGTCGGTTTCGATAAAGGGCACCCGGCTACGCAAATCGGCCTGCTCGTCACTGAACCGGTAAGGCAGACGGACTCGGGTCAGCAGTTCAAAGGCTTCGGGATGTTTTGTCTGCAAACGGGCCGCTGCCTGAAAACCATCGACCAGCAGATTCTCGCCGCCGTCCACCTCATTAGCCAGGCAATGGAGCAGCTGTACGCCGGGTACCGGATCCCGGTAGGGATTATCGGTGTGCGGGCCAAGACCCAGGTTGCTGAACGCCAGGTTGCTGGGTGAAACGACGGTTTGCACGTCAAACAGGCGGCCATAATTGGTTTCACGCACAAAACCGAAGGTCTCGATCACCTCGAGTACCTGACCCGGTTTGCAAGGCACGTCCCGCAGCAAGACCAGACCGCTTTCGGCGACGGCGGCCAGTGCCTGGCGGCGGCAGTCATCCTTGCAGATATAGTCCTGCCACCCGACAATCGGCAGTTGAAAATCGTTCCCGTACCATAGTGTCTTGCCTGACTGGCATCGATCATCTTCGGATGTCATCAGACAGTCCGGATCCAGCTTTACCAGTGGATAGTTCAATTGCCTGCCCGTTGTCAGGTGGATCGTCAGGGCTTCCCCTTGCCGCTCCACGGCACGGATCCCGGCCTGCCAGTCCAGATCCAGTACCGAGATCAATCTCTGGCCATTGTCATGACGGCCGGCAGGCTCATGATCCTGCAACCAAAGCACGTCCAGCCGGGTTACCCGACCGTCATTCCAGATCAGCGTCAGGCTGTCAGGTTCAAATTCGAAGTGTGTCAACATAATGTAGCTCCCGTTAGTTGGGAGCTACTCTATCGCCCGGACATCACCGGCAAAATCGATTATTTCTGGGGCTTTACCTTAGAAATGCTGAAGCCTGTGTCATCAAAACGCCATAAAAACAGGGTATCAGGGACGGACTCCGGCAGCGGCTACCCGACCGCATATGGCCATTGAAAAAAATGACTCAAGTGTGGAAGAGCATGCAATATAAAACCAATCGTTTGCCCCCCCTCAATGCGTTACTGGCCTTTGAAACGGCAGCCCGCTATCAAAGCCTTACCCGCGCAGCAGCAGAGCTGTGCGTGACTCAGGGAGCGATAAGCCAGCGGGTCAAACAGCTCGAAGACTTCCTCAACGTAAAGCTGTTTATACGTCGTGGCAGCCGTATCGAACTCACCGACGAGGCCCGTTCCTACCTTCCCTTGCTCAGCTGGCTGTTCGAGTCTTTGAAAAAAGGTACGGATGACCTGTTCCAGGGCGAGAAGCAGAGTCAATTAACCCTGCGGGTAGCGCACAGCTTTGCCGAGCACTGGTTGATTCCCCGGTTGAGCCGATTTCGGCAGGCCCACCCTGGCATCCAGCTAAGAATCCTGGCTACCAGCCATGCCATGCCGGATGAACCGGGAGAGGTGGACCTGGAAATCATCAATGGTTATGGCAACTGGCCGGATCGGGAGGCGGAACAGCTGACCGACGATAATTGGGTCGTGGTGGCCAGCCCGGAACTGTTGATCCGCTACCCGGCCGACGCCCCCCTGCATCTCTTATCTTCTTACCCCAAGCTGGGGTGCTACGGCTACCGGGAAGGGTGGCGGGACTGGTTCCGGCAACAAGACCCCCTACAAGGCTACGGCATGCCGCTGATGGAATTCAGTACCTCCAGCCTCGCCATTGCCGCCGCCCTTCAGGGCCTGGGCTTGCTGCTGGTACGCTATCCTCTGGTCAGACAATTGCTGGAACGGCGTGAACTCGGTCTGGCCCATTCCTACCAAATGCCCAGCCAAAGCAACCACTACCTGTTGATCCCGCCCCACAAACGCAGCCTGGAAAAAATACGGGTGTTTCGACAGTGGTTGCTACAAGAGTTGGCACAGGAAAGCGCGCCCCAAAAAGAAATCATATGAGTCTTTACCTGGTTTTACTAAGGCTGCGCCTTAGCAACCATGGCGGCAAATGCGTAAAACGGCATTTTCACATAAAAAAAACGTCATCCCCCCCTGCTAATCTCACTGGCAACTCCTCTGATACTACTAGCGAGAACCCGATATGAACTGGAAGCACAGCCTGGCCGGCTTACTGCTGATCTCCGGCGCCCCCCTGGCTCATGCCGAGACCTTGAATACTCCCCACTGGGTGGAATTCAACGGCAAGGAGTCCCTCGATCCCATTTCCCCCACCCGCTTCTATGCCGCCAACCAGCTGATCTACAACCGGCTGGTACGCCAAGGTGAACAGGGACAGCCGACCGCCTCCCTGGCCAGCGACTGGAGTGCCAATGCCGGCGCCGATACCTGGATTTTTCAGCTTCGCCCGGACGTCAAGTTTCATAACGGCAAGACCATGACGGTGGACGACGTGGTTTACAGCTTCAATCGTATCCTTGATCCCCAGCGCGACGCCCCGGCCCGGGCAGCCCTGTCGGTGATAGAGCAGGTCACCGCCGACGAGGACGGCAAGATTACCTTCAGGCTGAAACAGCCGCACGCCGACCTGCCCATCTTGCTGATGGATTATCGGGCCAAGATAGTTCCCGTCGGTTTCGACGAAGATCCCGCTCTGATGGGTATCGGCACCGGCCCCTTCAAGCTGACCAAATTCGTCCCCAGAGGCACCAGCCAGTTTGATGCCTTCGCCGATTACTGGGAAGGCCGGCCAAAACTGGATGGCATGGACCTGATCGGGATCCCGGATGACAACGCACGCACCCAGGCATTACTGGCCGGCCAAATCGACTGGTCAGGCTGGAACGGCGTCAACGGTCAGCAATTGCGCCTGTTTGAAGCCAATCCCGGTTTCCACTACGACTCGATTCCCACCGGCGACTGGCGTGGCATTGTCTTTCGTAACGACAACCCGGCCCTGCAGGATCCCCGGGTGCGCAAAGCCTTGAAGATGGTGGTCAATCGCCAGGAAATGGTCGAACTGCTATTCGGCAAGGCCGGCGCGACCATCTCCTGCGACAACCCGGTATGGGCCGGCGACCAGTATCGGCTGGCACAACAATGTGAGCAGGATATCGACGGCGCCAGAGCGCTGCTGAACGAGGCCGGCTATCAAGACAATCTGACTCTGGATATCTACACCAGTGCCGTCGATAACTATTTTCGGCCGATGACGGAAATCTATCAGCGTCAGGCAGCCATGGCCGGCATTCAGGTCAACATACACACTGTGCCCGCTTCCGACTTCTGGAGTGCCACCTGGATGAAGAAGCCGGCCTTCAATACCGCCTGGGGTCAGCGGCCCGCCGATCAGGTCATGAACGAAATCTTCGGCGGCCAGGCCCAATGGAACGAGTCCGCCTATAACAACCCGGCATTTGACCGGCTACTGTCCCAGGCTCGCCAGGAGCTGGACAAAGAGCAACGCACCCGGCTCTATCAGCAGGCCCAGGCGATGCTGACAGACGACAGCAGCACCCTGATCCCCTTCCACCTGAACAACAACCGGGTGATGCGGGCCAATGTCTCCATTCCCGCTGTCGAGCACTTTGCCATTCGCTGGCACCAGGTCGAAAAATCCTAATGTCACGCGCCCCCAGGGGCGCTTTCTCGAGATGCTTATGTCTAAAAAACTGATTGTTATCCTGCTCGACGGGGTAGGTGCAGACCTGTTTGAACAATATCGACACCGACTGCCGCACCTGCAGCAACTGGCACGACAAGGTACTCTTGTCCAGCGGCTCGCTGCCGATGCCAACGCGAATTCTATGCCGGCCCGGGCCGGCATCCTGACCGGTATGGATGCCACACGACATGGTGTTTATGCCAACGACCTGTGGGACGGCCAGCGTTTCCGCCCCGCCGCAGCCGAGGATCTGCAAGCCCCCACTCTGGCGCGATACGCCAGGGCGCAGGGTAAACGCGTGGCCTCCATCGGCTTCGGTCTGGTCAGCGAGGAAGACTGCGACTGGTTTTTGTCTCCCTGGTGGCAAGACGGCTGCCTACGGGCCAAATCCCTGAATAGCCCGGACATACACCCACTGACCGGCAACACCGAGTCCCTGACCCGGGTCGCCGCCAATGATCACCGCCTGCTCCAGCAAGCCTGGCAAATACTGGACGAACAAGGCCCGGATCTGCTGTTGCTGGAACTGAACAGCCCGGACTATTGCCAGCATGTGCTGGGTAATGACAGGGAACTGGTTGCCTGGTCGCTGGAGCTGATCGACGCCCAACTCGGCTGCCTGCTGACCCGGCTGCGCGACAGTGAACTCGATCGTCAGTACAACCTGGCCATCATCAGCGATCATGGCCACCAGCAGGTGGAAACCGCGCTGCTAGTCGAACATATCATTCCAGAAGTCAGCACTCACTGCGACGGTGGCCTGCTGTTTGTCAGGCACGACGCCACCACCGACATGCCCAGCATCGGTGCAAGACTGGCCGCCTTTGGTGTCACCCCACTGGACAACCGCTCTTATCTTCCGGCCGAGCAATGTGACCGACTGTCGGTCTTTGTCGCCCCGCCCCATACCAGCTTTGAGTCCGCCGCCAAACACGGCGGCGACCAGCCGACAGCCAGACCCAGATATGTCTCCACCCACGGTATGGGACCCGATCAACCGGGAGATGATCGCATTGCCATCTTCGCCGGCCCGGACGTACGACCAGCCCGACTCTCTCAGGCCGATTCGCTGTCGGTCATGCCCCGTCTGGCGTACCTGCTGGGTCTGACTGATGTTTTCGAGGAGCCTCAGACATGCTGATGTTGCTTTGCAGGCGCCTGGTTTACGCCTGCTTCACCCTGGTTTTTGTCGCCGGCCTGGTATTCACCGTGACCGAGGCCCTGCCGGGAGACTTCTGTACCAACTATCTGGGACGCAACGCCACCGATAACAACCTGGCCCTGTGCCGGGACAACTTCGGCCTGAGCCAGCCGTTCACTCAGCGCTTCATCGCATGGAGCGGCAATCTGCTCCAGGGAAACTTCGGTCTCTCCCTCAGCACAGGACGGCCGGTGAATCAGGAATTGCTCCCCCGGATCGCCAATACCGCCCTGCTGGGCGGGCTGGCCACCCTGGCTGCCATTCCCCTCGCCCTGTTGCTGGGCATGGCCACCGCCATCCACCGGGATTCCCGGCTGGATACTCTGGTATCCAGTGTCACCCTGCTTGCCATGACCATACCCGAATTTATTACCGCCACCCTGCTTACCCTGATATTCGCCATCTGGCTGCCCTGGTTTCCAGCCATTAGTCTGGCCGGTGCCAACGCCGGGCTGGACACTTTGCTGCCCAGCGCCTGGCTGCCGGCGCTTACCCTGGTATTGGTCAGTACCGCTCACATGATGCGAATGATGCGCAGCAGCACCATTGACGTGCTCTCCTCCGGATTTATCAGGATGGCCCGGATCCGGCATATCCCCACCGCAAGCCTGCTGCTGCGCCATGTGTTGCCTGCGGCCGTATTGCCGACGATCACTCTGGCCGCCATGACCGTCGCCTGGCTGCTGGGGGGCGTGGTCATCATTGAGCAGATATTCAACTATCCGGGTATAGGTACCCTGATGATTTCAGCGGTTTACGACAGGGATATCCCGGTAGTACAAGCCTGCGCCCTGACCCTGTCCGCCATTTATATCGCCTGCAATCTGCTCGCCGATATCGGTGTCACCCTGCTTAACCCGAGGCTGAGATAATCATGTCTGCATCCCTGATATGGTCCGTTAAACCAACCAGGCCCCTCTGGCTTACCCGACTGACCGCCAGCCGTTCCGGACGAATCGGCGTCCTGCTGCTGGCAGGGCACCTACTTGTTGCCCTGTTGGCACCCGTACTGGCTCCCTTCGACATCACCGCCGCCGACAGCCTAGCGGTATTACAGGCACCCGACCTCCGGTACTGGCTGGGCACGGATCAGATGGGCCGGGATGTACTGAGCAGAACCCTGATGGGTGGCCGAGAAGCCATCATCACCACCTTCCCTGCCGCCCTGCTGGCCGTAGGTTGGGGTTCGCTGGCCGGCCTGTTCATCGCCATCCGGGGTGGCAGAACAGAAGACTGGAGCATGCGCCTGGTCGACGCCCTGTTGTCTATTCCCTGGCTGCTGTTCATGCTGCTGATCATCAGCATGACCGGCCCCGGCCCTCTGGTCTTCATCATGACTCTGGGATTCTTCTACGGCATCGCCGTGATCCGGGTGGTGCTGACCGCAGCCAAGGAAGTGCTGTGCCGCGATTTTATCACCGCCGCCCGACTGAGGGGGGACGGGCATCTGATGATCCTCCGACGCGAGATCCTGCCCAACGTGCTCGACGTGATCCTGGTAGAAGTCGCCATGCGCTGGTCCTGGATGCTGCTGGCATTCAGCTCCCTGTCGTTTCTCGGCTTCGGCGTATCACCGCCCACCCCGGACTGGGGACTGATGATCGCCGACAACAGGGGCTTCATGTCTTTTGCCCCCTGGGCCGTTCTCGCACCGATTCTGGCGTTGAGCAGTCTGATCATCGGCATCAATCTGACCTCGGATGCCCTGGCCAAGAGCCTGGGCCTGGACAATATCTCCGCCGTTCGTTAAGGAAACCACATCATGTCTCATTCATTACTGGCTATCGAGGGTCTTAAGCTCGGTTATCAGGACCATCAGGGAGACTTCCGGGCCGTACTGCGAGGGGTGAACCTGTCATTGGCACCACGGGAAATTCTCGGCATCGTCGGCGAATCGGGCTGTGGCAAGAGTACTCTGACCATGGCCATGCTGGGCATGTTGCGCAGCGGCAGCCGGGTTGCCTCCGGATCGGTAAGCCTGGACGGCACCCCGGTCACTCTCAGGGAACACCAGCCGGACGCCCTGGTTCACCAACGGGGTATCAGCCTGATCCCCCAGCAGGCAGGGCAGGCCCTCACTCCCCATATGACCATAGGCGCCCAGCTGCAGGAAATAATCCGCCTGTACCAGGGCGAAGGACGGCACATAGATCAAGCCATTTCGTTACTGGAACAGGTGCGCTTGCCCACCCCGAAACAGTTGCTGAATCGCTATCCCCATCAATTATCGGGTGGCCAGCAGCAAAGGGTGGTCATCGCCATGGCACTGGCGGCAAAACCCCGCCTGCTGTTGATGGATGAGCCCACCACCGGCCTCGACGCCACGACTCAGGTGCATGTATTGCATTTGCTGCGGCAGTTGCGAGACGAGCTGGATACCAGCATCGTTTTTATCAGTCATGATCTGGGTGCCGTCTCCAGTCTCTGTGATCGCATTGCCGTCATGTACGCCGGTCACCTGATAGAAACTGCCGACAAGGCCGAGCTGATCGCCGCTCCCCGCCATCCTTATACCCGGGCCCTGCTTGCCGCATCTCCGGGATATCAGGAACAGGGGCTGCCCCCCGAGCTGCCCGGCGCACCGCCCGCCACCGGCAGCCACATCCAAGGATGTGCCTTCGAATCCCGTTGTCCGTCCCCACAGTCACTGTGCCGGCAGCAGACCCCCCGCTTGTCCAGAGGGCACAATGGCGTGGCCTGCCATTTCCCGCTCCCTGCACCAACTCAGGTGCCGACGGCCGGGATACCAAGGCCGTCGGCAATCGACAGGGACCATCTCCTGCTTCAGGTTCAGGATCTGGCCATTCGTTATCACAAGCCCGGCTGGCTACACAGACTACGACAACAAGCCGTCATCAATACCGTAGACGATATCAGCTTCAGCCTGAATACAGGACAGACCCTGGCCCTGATTGGCGAGTCCGGCAGTGGTAAATCCTCTATCCTGAAAGCCATTGCAGGCATCAACCCCATTCAGAAAGGGGGATGCAGGCTCCACGATCAACCACTCGCCGAGAGTGTCGAAGCCAGAACCTCCGAACAGAAGCGTGATGTTCAGCTCATATTCCAGCACCCGGATGCCGCTTTGAACCCAAGGCTGACGATATTTCAGAGCCTGGCTCCGGTGCTGAACAAGTGGTTTGGCCTGCAGGGAGACGAATGCAGGAAGCAAGCAGGCCAGTTGCTGAAAGAGGTGAAACTCGATCCCGACTATCTTGACAGGCTGCCCGGCCAACTGTCAGGCGGAGAACAGCAAAGGGCGGCCATTGCCCGGGCTCTGGCCGCCAGACCCGAGCTACTCTTGTGTGACGAGGTGACCTCGGCGCTGGACGTATCGGTGCAGGCAGCCATCCTTCGGCTATTGTCCCGGTTACAACGGGACAGGAATATCGGCATTCTGTTCATCACCCATGACCTCAGCCTGGTCAAAAGCTTTGCCGACAGGGTTGCCGTCCTGTATCAAGGCAGACTGGTACAGCTCTGCTCCACCCGGCAGCTGGCATCCGGTCCGCTACACCCTTACACCCGGCTACTGCTGGAGGCGACCCTGACTCCGGGAACCCCTATGCCCGCCGTTGAGTCAACCGCTGGCCATGAGCCTGGCCTGCCAACCCAGGGCTGTGCTTTCCAGGCCCGCTGTGCCCACGCCATCAAGGGCACCTGTGATCGCGTACTCCCTCCACCCCGGCCCTGCGGTGAAGGCTGGCTGCGCTGTCACCTTTCTCTGGAAGCGCTGACATCAAAAAACCTGGAAATAAAGCGTGTCGCCTGATCCCGCCGCTTCACCGTTTATACGACGACAACCATTCGGCAGGCTGTAATGACGGGAGCCAGCTGGTGAAGGAATATCATTTGGCTCCACTTCGCTCCGACCTCCTGCTACGCTTGGTTGGCTCCCGGACGTAACATCACAGAATATCTTGATACGGTCCTGATCTCTCCACCGCAAAACACCGCTACAAGGGGACCCCATGCGTCGTATTGCCAACCTCATACTGCTGATACTGACCCTGCTCCCTGTCAGTACACTCGCCCTGAGCCCGGAACAGGTGCCCGCTCCGCTGCAACCCTGGGTTGACTGGGTGTTGCATGGTGAAGAACAGCGACACTGCCCCTTTATCTATAACCAGGAGGCCACCCATCAATGTGCCTGGCCCAGCCGACTGGCTATCGACCTCGGCGAGCACGGCGGTCGTTTCAGCCAGCAGTGGCAACTCTACCGGGAAAGCTGGGTGCGACTACCCGGAGACGATCGGCGCTGGCCCCAGCAGATCACCGTCAACGGCAAACCGGTGCCGGTGACCGCCGACAAGGGCAAACCCCGCATCAGGCTGCCTGCCGGACAACATCGCATCGAGGGCCAATGGCACTGGGATCGTTTGCCGAAAAGCCTGACGCTGAATCCGGCTACCGGATTGCTGGCACTCACTATCAATGATGCATCGATAGAATGGCCGGATCTGGATAAAGATGGCCGTCTCTGGCTCGGCCAGCGCAAGACTGGTGCCGAGGATCCCCCTCCTCAGGGTAATGCTCTGACCCTGCAGGTATATCGCAAGGTCGAAGACAGCATTCCCCTGCAGATCACCACCCGGCTCAACCTGGAAGTGGCCGGCGAGCAACGGGAACTGCTGCTGGGCCCGGTACTACTCGATGAACAGATTCCGTTGCAACTGAACAGCCCCCTGCCCGCACGGCTCGAACCCGACGGCCGGCTGCGGGTACAGGTACGTCCCGGTCGCTGGAGCATCAACCTGAGCAGCCGCCATCCGGACCCTGTTACAAGCCTCGCCCTGCCCAGAGTGCCCTCCCCCTGGCCGGAGCAGGAGGTATGGGCCTTTCAGGCCGTTAATCAGCTACGGCTGGTCGAGGTCGAGAATCTGATCTCCATCGATCCCCAGCAAACCAGGCTGCCGCCAGACTGGCAACGTCTGCCCGCCTACCTGATTAATCAGGGTGATCGCATGCAGCTCAGGGAAATTCGCCGGGGTGATAGAGAGCCCGAGCCGGACCAACTCGAGCTGAGCCGCCAGTTGTGGCTGGACTTCGACGGCGGCGGCTACACCCTGCAGGACAACATCAACGGCCGCATGACCAAAGGCTGGCGACTGGAAACCACCCCGGCCCTGCAGCTGGGCCGGGTTGCCATTGACGGTCAACCGCAATTCATCACCCAACTGGCAGACTCGGAGCGGGTCGGGGTGGAAGTGCGCCGGGGTACGCTCAGCCTCAGCGCCGACAGCCGCTACCAGGGCAACATCAATACTCTGCCGGCGGTGGGCTGGAATACCGACCTGCAACGCCTGCACACCCGCCTGCATCTGCCGCCGGGCTGGAAACTGTTTTCCGCCTCGGGCATGGATAACGCCTCCGACACCTGGCTGCAGCGCTGGACCCTGCTGGATCTGTTTCTGGTGCTGATCGCCGCCGTCGCCGCCTATCGTCTCTGGGGCTGGCAATGGGGTGTGCTGACCCTGCTGACCCTGGGGCTGATCTGGCATCAATCCAGCGGACTGGGCCCGCCACGCTGGGTCTGGCTGCATCTGCTGGCGGCCACGGCGCTGCTGCGGGTGTTGCCCGCCGGGCGACTGCGAAAATTCATGATCGGTTATCGCAATGTCAGCCTGCTGGTGTTGCTGCTGATCGCCATTCCCTTCATGGTGGCAGAAATACGCACCGCCATGTATCCGCAGTTGGCACACACTTCGCCATATCCCCCCTTTTCCATTGAAGCCGAGGCACCGATGGAAATGAAAACCGACGCCGACCAGGCATTACCGGCTGCGGCACCATTACGGGAGCTCGCCGACAAACGGCTGACCTCGTCCTATGCCTCCGGCCAGAGCAAACCACTGGCGCCACTCGACCCCGATGCCAAGGTGCAAACCGGCCCCGGTCTGCCGAACTGGCAATGGAACAGCGTGGATCTGAGCTGGAACGGCCCGGTACAACGGGATCAGCAGATCCGGATGGTACTGCTGTCACCGGGCATCAATCTGGCATTGAACCTGCTGCGGGTCGGGCTGATCAGCCTACTGGTGCTGCGTATGGCGGGCATTAATGTCAGCCGTGACCGCGGCTTCCATCTGCAACGCAGCCTGCTGTCGGCCCTTGTTCCGGTAGGGCTGCCGCTCTTGCTGCTGGCCCCCCTGTTGCTTGTCCAGCCCGGCACGGCCCGGGCAGAAATGCCGGATGCGCGCCTGCTCGAACAACTGAAAAGCCGATTGCTGGCTCCGCCCGACTGCCTGCCGGACTGCGCCCAGATACCGCAGATGAACCTGGACATCAGCCCGCAGCAACTGGTTGCCGAACTGGAAATACATACCCAGGAAGCGGTCGCCGTGCCCCTGCCGGCCGATACCGAGCACTGGATGCCACGCCAGGTACTGACCGATGGCGACGTCGCCGAGGCGCTGCTGCGTGAGCGGGGCGGCACCCTGTATCTGCGACTACCGGCAGGCATTCACCGGGTCCGCCTGAGCGGCCCCCTGCCCGATCAGGGCGCCGTTAGTCTGCCCCTGAGCCTGCGGCCCCATAGGGTGACAGCGCAGGCAAGCGGCTGGACCCTGCAAGGCATAGGCGACAACGGCGTGCCGGAAGCACAGCTACGGTTGAGCCGGATACAACCGGCCAGCGCCACACCGGGCCCAACCAGACTGGAGCCCGGCGTGTTGCCGGACTTTGTACGAGTAGAGCGGCTGTTGCGACTCGGCCTGGACTGGACAGTCGAGACCCGGGTGACCCGTCAATCGCCGGTCGGGCAGCCGGTTTCGCTGAAGGTACCCTTGCTGACGGGTGAGTCGGTACTCACCGATGGCATTCGCGTGCAGAGCGGCAAGGTCATGCTTGTTCTGGCCGCCAACCAGCAGGAAGCCCGCTGGCAGTCCCGACTGGAAAAAGCCACAAGTCTTACCCTGACCGCCTCCGAGACTCACCGCTGGACCGAAGTCTGGCGGGTAGATACCAGCCCTGTCTGGCATCTGGAGAGCAGCGGTATACCGGTGATCCATCATCAGAGCGCGACCGGTAACTGGCTGCCGGAATGGCGCCCCTGGCCCGGAGAACGGCTCACGCTCGATATCAGCCGCCCCGCCGGGGTCGACGGCCAGACCCTGACCATCGACAGCACCCGTTTAACCGTGCAGCCCGGCAAGCGTGCCATCGATGCCAGCCTGCAACTGCACCTGCGCAGCAGCCAGGGCGGTCAGCACAGCCTGCAACTACCCGACAACATCAGCCTGCAGTCGGTCAGCATAAGCGGCAAGGTCCAGCCTGTTCGTCTGCAGGGCAGGACCCTGACCTTTCCGCTGACACCGGGTGCCCAGACCCTGGAGGTTCATTGGCGTCATGACGACGACATAAGCCCGCTGTTTTATACGCCGACCATCGAGCCGGGCAGCGCCAGCGTCAACAACGACATAACGCTGGAACTGGGCGAAGATCGCTGGATCCTGTTTGCCATGGGCCCACGGCTGGGCCCGGCGGTGCTGTTCTGGAGCCTGCTGGCCATTACCCTGCTGCTGGCCTTCGGCCTGAGCCGGGTGCCCTTCACACCGCTGCGCTTCCATCACTGGCTGCTGCTGGGCATAGGGCTGACCCAGGTGCCCCTGTGGATGGCGCTGGTGGTAGTGGCCTGGCTGCTGGCCCTCGGCCTGCGCGGACGCTGGCAGCACGCCGAGGCCGGTCGACTGTTCAATCTGGCACAAATCGGCCTGGTATTGCTGACCCTGCTGGCGCTGAGCTACCTGTTCTTTGCCATACAACAGGGCCTGCTGGGCCTGCCCGACATGCAGATCAGTGGCAACAACTCCTATGCCAATACCCTGCGCTGGTATCAGGACCGAAGCGAGGCCGCGCTGCCCCGGGCCTGGGTGTTGTCGGTGCCGCTGCTGGTGTACCGGTTGCTGATGCTGGCCTGGGCGCTGTGGCTGGCCTTTGCCCTGCTCGGCTGGCTACGCTGGGGCTGGAGCTGCTTCTCCAGCCACGGCCTCTGGCGCCCCTTCAAGCTGCGCATCGCTCGCGGCGGCAAGAAGGACACACCCGGCAGCGACAAGCCGCCCAAGAGCTGAATAGCGAGGGCCAGACCGTCGGCCAAAGGGCCCGCTCCGCCGACTCGCCATGGGACATGACACTCGCCGTTTCATCCCTGAAACAGAAGGTCGACGGAGCAGATCCCTTTGTCCTCCTTCCAGCTCCGGAGTCGCCTGTCGGCGCCGTCTGCAGGCAGCTCGGAGTTACAGAAGAGGCAACAGAGATTGCCTCTGGAACTACAGCACGCGGACAGTTGAATACCGGTTAGCGGTTTACCGGGGAGCGAGCTTTGCATAGAGTACCCCTATGCTTTTCGGGACTCATTCTTCCAGACAAGGAACAACAACATGAAAAAGTCGCTGGCTTCGGCCCTGTTTACCCTTTCCATGGCCGTGGCCCAGCCCGGTCTCGCCGCCGACTCCATAGTGGTGTCTTCCAAAATCGACACCGAAGGCGGCCTGCTGGGCAATGTTATCTATCTGGCACTGGAAGATGCGGGACTCGATGTGGAAAACCGCTCGCAACTGGGCGGCACCCCCATAGTACGCAAGGCCATTACCTCCGGCGAAATCGATATCTACCCCGAGTACACCGGCAACGCCGCCTTCTTCCACAACCGGGAAGCAGACCCGGCATGGAGGAACGTCGAGCAAGGCTACGAACTGGCCAAACAGCTGGACTATGACCAGCACCAGCTGGTCTGGCTGACCCCAGCCAACGCCAACAACACCTGGGCCATAGCGCTGCGTCAGGACATCGCCGATAGTAACCAGTTACATACCATGTCCGACTTCGGCCGCTATGTGGCCCAGGGCGGCAGCATCAAACTGGCCGCCTCGGCCGAATTTGTGTCCAGCCCGGCAGTACTGCCCGCCTTTCAGCAGACCTATGGCTTCACCCTGAACGACGATCAGCTGCTGGTGCTGGCCGGAGGCAACACCGCAGCCACCATCAAGGCGGCTGCGCTGCAAACCGACAACACCAATGCGGCCATGGTGTACGGTACCGATGGTGCCATCGCCTCGGTCGGCCTGGTGGTGATGGAAGACGACAAGGGTGTGCAACCCGTCTACGCCCCGGCGCCCATAGTGCGCGAGCAAATCCTGCAGGCGCACCCCGAAATCGCCACCATTCTGGCGCCCATATTCCAGTCGCTGGACGTCAAGACCCTGCAACAGCTGAACAGCCGCATCGCCATCGGAGGCGAAAGTGCCCAGGCCGTTGCCAGAAGCTATTTGTCCGACAAGGGTTTTTTGAAGGGCTGACCGGCTGACAGGTACAGCGAACCTCGTAGACAGAAGCCAAAGCCCCATAGGCAAACTTGTTCGCCGGGACGCCCTTTTTCAGCCCAATCAAACATCCAGTGAATGTTTGCAGTGGGCTGCAACAGCGAAGTGTCATGTCCTACGGCGTATCTGTGCTCGGGACCGGCTTCTGTCGTACCTCGATATCAACTGGGTTACCCGTACCTCGCGTTTTTTAAGCATGTGCCAGGAGTTTTTTTGAAGTTTTCCAATCTGGACAAGGTCGGCGGCACGCTCGGGTTCGCCCTGCTGCTGTCGCTGCTTGCCCTGCCCTTCGTCAGCCTGCAGCCCAACCGCATCATGCCAGGCCAGGGCCTGGGCCTGCTGGAAGCCGCCGGCCTCCACACCCTGATACCGCTGTTGATGATGTTGGTACTCACCAACCTGCTATCTCTTTTCAAAACGGCAATACGCATCCGTTTGGTGCTGATTTTTCTGACGCTGATGACGCTGATGTATACCGTCGGCGCCAGCGGAACACAGCTGCTAAGCGATGCCAGCCCGCTGGCCCGGGTTTCCCTCAATGGCGGCTTCTGGCTGGCGGTATTCTGGCTGGCGCTGCTGCTCACCGACGCCGCCATCAAGCTGGCTTTGCCTCCCCTGCCCCGGCTGGCGCTGGTGGCGGTGATCGTGACTGGCGTGATGGCCCTGCTGGCTTCCGGCCACTGGAACGACCTGTCTCTGCTGCGGGAGTATCGCAACCAGACCGACTTCTGGCACCAGGCGGTTCGTCATCTGCAGCTGTCACTCGGCAGCATAATACCGGCGGTACTGGTTGGCATTCCGCTGGGGGTACGCTGTCATCGTTCGGCCAGGCTGAAGGCCATGGTCTTTCCTGTGCTCAATGTGCTGCAGACCATTCCCAGCCTGGCCATGTTCGGCCTGCTGATGATCCCCCTCAGCCTGCTCGCGACCGGCTACCCGCTGCTGGCCGAGCTGGGTATTAGGGGCATAGGTGCCGCCCCGGCGGTGATCGCGCTGTTTTTCTATTCGCTGCTGCCCATCGTCAGCAACACGGCGCTGGGCTTCGACAAGATAGACGCCCGGGTGCGAGAGGCGGCCACCGGCATGGGCATGAACGCCCGCCAGCGCCTGTGGCAGGTAGAATTTCCGCTGGCCACGCCGGTGATTCTGACCGGCCTGCGGGTAGTGGTGACCATGAACATAGGCCTGGTGGCGGTGGCGGCCCTGGTGGGCGGCGGCGGTTTCGGCACCTACATCTTTCAGGGGCTCGGGCAAACCGCCACCGATCTGGTGATTCTGGGCGCGGTACCGACTCTGGTGCTGGCCTTCTTGTTCGCCATCGTCATCGACACCCTGATAGCCCTACAGAAAGGCGGAAAAGCATGATCGAAGTAAAAGCACTCAGCAAACAGTTTGGCGCACAAATGGCCGTCGATAACCTCTCGTTCAGGGTAGAGCGCGGCCAGTTCTGCATGCTGGTCGGCACCTCCGGTTGCGGAAAATCCACCACTCTGCGCATGATCAACCGGCTGATAGAACCCAGCCGGGGCCAGATCCTGATCAACGAGCAGGATGTTACCCGCTTGCCGCCGGAACAGCTGCGCCGCCGCATCGGCTACGTCATTCAGGGGGTCGGGCTCTTTCCGCACAGAAGCATCCATCAGAACATCGCCACCGTGCCCCGGCTGCTGGGCTGGAAAAAAGCGGACATCGATGCGCGGGTTACCGAGCTGCTGACCCTGTTCAAGCTGGATGCCACCACCTTCGCCGACAAATATCCACATCAGTTGTCCGGCGGCGAACAACAGCGGGTCGGCGTGGCCCGGGCCTTGGCAGCAAGGCCGGAGCTGCTGCTGATGGACGAGCCCTTCGGCGCCCTGGACCCGCTGACCCGGGAGCACCTTCAGGACGAACTGTTGCGGGTGCAGCAGCTACTGGGCATCACCATCATAATGGTGACCCACGATCTGGAAGAAGCGGTGAAGATGGCCGATGTGATCGCGGTGATGGACAAGGGCGAGCTGCTCCAGCTGGACAGCCCCGAAGCCCTGTTGCGCCACCCACGGGAGGGATTCGTACAGAGTCTGGTGGGCGGGCTGGATCGCTCTTTACGCCTCCTCGCCATCAAGCAGGTGAGTCAGGTGATGACGCCCTTGCAACAGCCATCGGCATCACCGGCTCCCACCATCGCGGCCGACGCCAACCTGCGCGACGCCATGGCACTGCTGATCTGGGAAGGCGCCGACTGCCTTCGGGTGGTGGATGCCGCCGGCAAGCACCTCGGTCAGGTCACTATGCCTGATCTGCTGCAACAGGGTGCCAGAACATGACATTTTCATCTGTCCGCGGTTGGTCGGGCATCGGCCTCCCCTTGCTGCTGTTGCTGATCATGACCCTCAACATGGCATGGCTGGAGCCACTGTTTCGCCCGCTGGTCGATGCAAGGGCCCCGGCCATCTACCCCCGAGACAGTTTTCTGAACCTGCTGCTGTGGCATCTGGCGGCGGTGTTCATCGCCATCGCCGCCGCCACCCTGGTGGCCCTGGGCGGCGGTACTCTGGTCACCCGCGCCGCCGGTCGGGATTTTCTGCCCCTGGCCCGGGCCATCGCCAATCTGGGCCAGACCTTTCCGCCGGTAGCGGTGCTGGCGCTGGCGGTTCCCGCGCTGGGCTTCGGGCTGACGCCCACCCTGGTGGCGCTGTTTCTCTACGGTATGCTGCCCATTTATGAAAACACCGTCACCGGTCTGCAACAGGTACCCGCCAGCGTGCGCGAGGCGGCGCGCGGCATGGGCATGAGCCCGCGCCAGCAACTGTGGTCGGTAGAGTTGCCGCTGGCATTACCGATGATCATCGCCGGCATTCGTATTTCGCTGGTGATCAGCATCGGCACCGCCACCATAGGGTCGACGGTGGCGGCCAAGGGCTTTGGGGAAGTAATCATTGCCGGCCTGCTGACCGACAACATGGCCTTCGTGCTGCAGGGCGGCATCATGGTGGCGCTGGTGGCCATCCTGATCGATGCCCTGTTTCAAAGGCTGGAACGGCGGCTGTCGCCGCCGGGTGGGTAATTGATGGTCATGCCCATGCACACGGGCATCCAGAGCAGCAGTGCACGGCCTTAACCTCGACGCGGCCTGCTGCATGGACCCCCGCCTCCGCGGGGGTCACACACCTTAAACCACTTCCCTTACGGCTTTGCCAGCCCCAGGTGATCGCGCAGGGTCCTGCCCTGATATTCGGTACGGAACAGGCCTCGACGCTGCAGCTCGGGCACCACCTGATCGACAAAGTCCTCGATGCCTGCAGGCAGCGAGGGCGGCATCAGGTTGAAACCGTCGGCGCCCTCGTTGCGGAACCACAGCTCCATACGGTCGGCAATGGACTCGGGTGTGCCCACCATGGTGCAGTGGCCGCCGCCGGCGGCGAGCCGGCCCAGCAGCTGGCGCACCGTCGGCTGCTCGGTCTCGATAATGCGCAAAATGGTGCCGTAGCGACCCTTAGGCCCGGTGAACGCCTCGAGTGACGGCAAAGCCGGTACCGGGGCGTCCAGTTCCCAGCCGGAGCAATCCAGCCCCACATAGGTACCCAGCTGACGCAATGAAGCATCGGCGGGCAGCAGCTCGTCCAGCTCCCGCTGCTTGGCCTTGGCCTCGGCCTCGGTGGACGCCACATAGGTCACCAGCCCGGGCATGATGGGCACATCGACATTACGACCCGCCTCCCGCACCCGGAGCTTGATGTCCCGGTAATAGTCCTGGGCCGCCGGAAGATCGTAGGCCACCGCATAAATGGCCTCGGCGCATTGGGCGGCCAGTGCCCGGCCCTGATCCGAGGCGCCGGCCTGAAACAGCACCGGATGGCCCTGGGGCGGACGCGGCACATTGAGTGGGCCGTCCACCAGGAAGAAGTCGCCGTGATGGTTGATGGGGTTCACTTTTTCAGGATCGGCGTAGTGGCCGGCGCGGTCCATCACCAGGGCGTCTGCCTGCCAGGAGTCCCACAGCTTGATCACCGCAGCCACAAACTCCTCGGCCCGGCGATATCGCTCGGCATGGGCCGGCATCGACTCATAGCCGTGGTTGCGGGCTTCCACGTCGAACATGGAGGTCACCACGTTCCAGCCCATGCGGCCGTTGGAAATATGATCCAGCGACGCCATCATGCGGGCGGCATGAAAGGGGGTGAAAAAGGTGCTGGAGACGGTGCTGATAAAGCCAATGCGATCCGTGGCCCGGCTCATGGCCGCCATGGCGGTGAGCGGCTCCAGAAACCAGTAGCTGCCGTCCGCCACATTGCCGGTGGACTGGCCGTCGGCAAAGAATACCGCATCCAGCTTGCCGCGCTCGGCGGTCTGCGCCAGCCGCTCGTAATAACGAATATCACCCAACTGCTCCACCGCCGAGTCGGGGTGACGCCAGGCCGCCCTGTGATGGCCGCACCCGAACAGAAACAGGTTCAGGTGCATCATGCGCTGGTCTTGATTCTGGGCCGCCATCAGTTTTTCACCAGGCCGCCGTCGACCACCAGGTTCTGGCCGGTGACCGAACGGGACCAGGACGAGGCGAAGAACAGGGTGGCGTCGGCAAATTCCGCCGGCGTGGTCACCCGCCGCAGCGGGGTGTTGGCGGCGATGTAGTCGAATACCGCTTCCGGGGTGGCGGCAGACGCATCGGTGGTGCGCAGCAGGCCGCCGGACACCATGTTGACGGTAATGCCGTCCGGGCCCAGATCCTGCGACAGGGTACGGGTCAGCGACAGCAGCGCCGCCTTGGCGGCGGTGTAGTCGTGGTAGGGCACCACCGGGTTCTGGAACAAATTGGTGCCCACGTTGACGATGCGACCGAAGCCCGCCTCGCGCATGCCGGGCAAGGCCGCCTGTGTGGTGTTGAGGGCGCCTTTGACCACGCCTTCCAGCTGTTGGTTGAGATCTTCCCAGCGCAGTTGACCGGCATGCGGCCGAGCGTCGCCATTGAACGAAAAGGCCGGCAGGGCATTGTTGATGACGGTGGTGATCGGGCTGCCAAAATGTTCATGAGCCTGTGCAAACAACGCCTGCACCGCAACCGCATCGGTCACGTCGGCCTGCAGTGCCAGCGCACGACCGGGGGCTTCCGCCGCCAGCTTTGCTGCCGCCTCGGCGCTGTGCAGATAGTTGATCACCACCCGCGCACCTTCACGCAGAAAGGCGCGCACCAGGTGCTCGCCCAGGCCACGGGCACCGCCGGTAACCAGCACCAGCTGTTCGTTCAGATTGATGGACATTTGCATCGCTACCTCTTGTTAGAGGCGAAGGCATGGACTGGCAGAATATGCCGATAGCCGAAAGGCTGACATCCCTTCGCCAGTATGAACTGGATCAGGTTCGACGGGTGTTATCTCAGCCCTGCCGGCCTTGCCCGCAAGACACCCCGTGTCACTCCCAGACCATAACACACCAGAGGGGAGCTGTAAGCCTTAAGCCGGAAGCGATCAGCAGCCCGAGCGGCTTAAGGCTTCAGCAGATTTGGTGAAAACCGCCGCTAAGTGGATAATGAACATCTGGATGTAATGGATAACACGCCGAGCCGACTATGACCGTAAAAACGACCACACTGACTATCACCCGCCCCGACGACTGGCACCTGCACCTGCGCGATGGCGAACAACTCAAAGACACGGTGCGCGATGCCAGCCGCTATCTGGGCCGCGCCCTCGTGATGCCCAACCTGCTGCCGCCGGCCACCACCACCGAGCTGGCACTGGCCTACTACGATCGCATCCTGGCGGTACGCCCAAAGGGCAGCCGGTTCGAGCCGCTGATGAGCCTTTACCTGACCGATAAAACAGACCCGCAGGAAATCCGCAAGGCCAAGGCCACCGGCAAGATTGTGGCCTGCAAGCTCTATCCGGCCGGTGCCACCACCAACTCCGATTCGGGCGTGACCGATGTGAAAAACATCTACCCGGTGCTGGAAGCCATGCAGGAAACCGGCACCCTGCTGCTGGTACACGGTGAAGTGACCGACTCCCGCATCGACATCTTCGACCGGGAGAAAGTGTTCCTCGAGACCGTGCTGCCGGATGTGGTACGCGACTTCCCCGGACTGAAAATCGTGCTCGAGCACATCACTACCGAACACGCGGTGAACTTCGTGGAGCAGGCCGGCGCCAACGTGGCGGCCACCATCACCGCTCACCACCTGTTGTTCAACCGCAACCACATGCTGGCGGGCGGCATCCGGCCGCACTTCTACTGCCTGCCCATTCTCAAGCGCAACACCCACCAGCAGGCGCTGGTACGGGCGGCCGCCAGCGGCAACAAGAAATTCTTCATGGGTACTGATTCGGCTCCGCACTTCCAGCACCGCAAGGAAGCCGCCTGCGGCTGTGCCGGAGCCTACACCTCCCACGCCGCCGTGGAGCTGTATGCCGAAGCCTTCGAAGAAGCCGGCGCGCTGGACAAGCTGGAAGCCTTTACCAGCCACCATGGCCCCGACTTCTACGGCCTGCCCCGCAATACCGACACCATCACCCTGGTGAGAGAAAGCTGGACCGTTGACCCCACCCTGCCGCTGGGCGGCGACCAGCTGGTGCCGATCCGCGCCGGTGAAACCATCGACTGGATGGTGAAATAAGCCAGCCTCTCAGCCGAAGTAATAACGCGGCTTAGGCCGCGTTTTTTATTTCAGCCTTAAGCCGGCATAAAGTCATTCTGACGCTCGGCGATCCTCCGCTTGAGGAACTGCGTAAAGGCCTGCACCTTGGCGGTGCGATGCAAATCGCCGTGACTGGTCAGCCAGAGATCGTGAGCCCACTCCTCGGGAGGAGTCAGCAGAGGTTGCAACTCGGGCGCCAGGCTGGCATGCCAGCAACTCAGCGGCCCGCACCCCATCCCGGCCTGAAGGGCAGGAACAAAGCCGGTGAAGTCCTGCACCCGGTAAAAAATCTGCTCCGGTGGCACTCGCTGCTCCATCCAGCGCATGTACATACTGCCGGGACGCGGCCTGGTAGTACCGATAAAGCGGTGCCCTTCTATATCTTCCAGAGACGACATGCGGCCATGGCGGCGCAGGTATTCGCGGTTGGCATAAAGGGTACCCGTGGTCCGGGTCAGGCGCTGCACCACATAGTCTGGATCTTCCGGTTTGAATACCGAACGAATCCCAACATGGGCTTCACCCTGTTCCAGCCGGAAGACCCGGCTGTCGGCGGCGTATTCCAGCCGGATATTAGGGTGCAGTTGCTGAAACTCGGCCAGCAAGGGCGTCAGGTAAGGCACCAGGTTGTTGACCGAGGTGAGGATCAAGGTACCCGCCAGGGCTTCGCTTTCGTTCACCCGGGCGCGCATCCGGCTAAACGTCTCTTCGGCCTGAGCGGCTGCGGTCAACAATGCCTGCCCGGCCTCGGTCACTGCATACCCCCGGGCATGACGATGAAACAGACGAGTGCCCATCTTGGCCTCCAGCGCATTGATGCGCCGCAGCACGGTACTGTGATGCACCTCAAGCTGCTGAGCCGCCGCGCTCAGCGAACCCAGCTGGGCCACCTGATAGGCGGTGTAAATTTCATGCCAGTCATCCTGCCGTGCATTTATGCACATAACCTATGCGTCCATTCTGTTTTTCTTCATTTTTGCACATGAAATACTGGCCACCAACTTGAATGATTCACAGGAAAAACGACATGCACACCCTCGACGCCATCATGGCACGCCGTTCAGTCAAACAATATGATCCTGCCTTCGTCATGCCTGATGCCGATATTGAGCGGTTGTTCCAATATATGTTGCAGGCTCCCACCTCCTTTAATCTGCAGCACTGGCGTTTTGTGCAGGTGGAAGACCCACAGCTGCGCGCCGAAATGCGAGAAGCCGCCTGGGATCAAACACAGGTAACCGATGCTTCGCTGCTACTGGTGCTTTGTGCCGATACCCAGGCCTGGCAACGCAACCCCGAACATTGCTGGCGCCATGTTGCCACCGACACTCGTGACCTCATGTTGTCGATGATTCACGGCTTCTATGCAGACCGGCCTCAACTGCAACGTGACGAGGCGATTCGCTCGGTTGGCATTGTGGCACAAACCGCCATGCTGGCGGCCAAGGCCATGGGCTACGACAGCTGTCCCATGATCGGTTTTGACACCCAACGTGTTGCCGAGCTAATCCGGCTACCCGACGATCATGTTATCGGTATGATGCTGACCATTGGCAAAGCGGACAAAGCGGCCAGACCAAAGCCGGGGCAACGCTCATTGGACTGCGTACGGGTACAAAATCACTTTGAAGACTGAGCCGGCCATAGGGGGAGAAAAACATGCTTACGCAAAACGGGTACGCCCATCTGCAGGTGCTGCTAGCCACTTTCTTTATTGCTGGCTCCTTCATCGTTTCGGCACAGCTGGCCCCCGCAGCACCGGCAGCTTCCCTGACGCTACTGCGTTTTGTGCTCGCTACAGCCCTGCTGCTGCCCTGGATATTGATTAACGCCGAACGACGAAAGAAGCTGCTGCCGGCACTGCCGCGAGGCCTGGTTATCAGTCTTTTCTATTCACTGTTTTTTATCTGTCTGTTTGAGGCTCTGCATACCACCTCCGCCCTGAACACGGGTACCCTGTTCACTCTGGTGCCCGTGCTTACCAGCCTGCTGGGGATCTGGCTGTTACGCACGCCGATAAAGCGCCCCCAGGCACTCAGTTATCTGCTGGGTATGCTGGGCGCACTCTGGATCATCTTCGAGGGCAGCCCAACCCGCGTACTGGCACTCCAGCTTAACGAGGGCGACAAGATCTTTCTGCTGGGAGTGCTCAGCATGTGCGCCTATTCGTTAAGCATGAAATTGCTCTATCGTGGTGACTCTGTGGGGGTGCTGACCTGTGCTACGCTGCTGGGCGGTATTTTCTGGATGGGGCTTGCGGTCTGGCTGACCGACACCCCACTGCATTGGCAAGCCCTGGGGCAGAATGATCTGCTGGCAATGGCCTATCTGGTGGCGTGCGCGACCCTGGGCAGTGTTTACCTCTACCAAAGTGGCAGTATCCGACTCGGCCCTCAAAGGGTAATGGCCTACACCTACCTCAATCCGGCTGCGGTAACCCTGCTGCCCTGGCTGTTGATTGGGGAGCCGATTGCCGCCGTACTCTGGCCCGGCATCATTATCTCCTGCCTGGCCACCTGGCAGCTTCAGCGAACCTCGGCTGCCACAGTACCGAAAAAGCCGTCGGTACCCGGCACGCCGTCACGCCGAACGCACCTCTAGGCAAGGTGGCCTTTGATTGACAACCACCGACAGTCTCTCTACTCTCTTGACACTATTCCTGGGGGAGCCTAACCGGCTGAGACTCCGCAGTTTACTGCGGTAACCCTTCGAACCTGATCCGGGTAATGCCGGCGAAGGGAAGGAAATGACTTACCTCACTCTCCCTCCCGATCTGCCCGTGATTGCCCGGCGCCTGGTAGCCAATGAATGGCTACTGTCGTCATGCTTGCCTGTTACAGGCAAAGGGAGAACATCATGCTGGACACCACCGCCGCGATTCTGTGGCTCTGCTTATTTGCTGCCGTCTTTGCCATACCCGGCCTGCTCTATGCCCGTCGCCAGAAAGACAAGCTGGAAGATTTCATCGTGGCCCGCAACAGCCAGAATGGCAGCGCCACCATGCTGACGCTGCTGGCCACCACCATGGGCACCTGGATCCTGTTTGGTCCGGCCCAGGCCGCCACCTGGGGAGGCATCGGCGCCATTACCGGCTACGCCCTCGGCGTGCTGGTGCCACGGCTTATCATGATCCCGCTCGGTGGCCGCATCCGCGAGCTGATGCCCGAAGGCCACACCCTCACCGAGTTCGTGCTCGGCCGCTATGGCCGCGGCATGTACGGTTTTGTACTGGTGATCATGATGTTCTACCTGTTTATTTCGCTTACCGCCGGCCTGACCGCCATCGCCCAGATGGTGGCACTGCTGGCGCCGGTCCCCTTGTGGATCACCGCCAGCATAGTGATGGGCGCCACCCTGCTCTATACCCTCTATGGCGGGCTACGAGTTACCATCTTTACCGACCGGGTGCAGATGCTGGTGATACTGCCGTTTTTGCTGCTGCTGATGCTGTTCGGCTGGCAGGCCACCGGTGGACTGGGGCCGGTTATCGCCGGACTGCAGGAAAAAGCCCCACAGTTGCTGAATCCGCTCGACACCACAGGGCTCAAGTCCGGGCTGACCTTTTTCATAGCGGTGGTGCTGACCGGCCTCTTCTATCAGGGCACCTGGCAGCGAGTGTTT
Source organism: Oceanisphaera submarina (assembly GCF_046521305.1). Taxonomy (NCBI): domain Bacteria; kingdom Pseudomonadati; phylum Pseudomonadota; class Gammaproteobacteria; order Aeromonadales; family Aeromonadaceae; genus Oceanisphaera; species Oceanisphaera submarina. Next base: position 105,466 of record NZ_JBKGFN010000009.1, read on the forward strand.
GCCGCCCGGGACAACAAGGTGATCCGCAACGGCTTTATTCTGAGCGGCCTTGTCAGCTTTCCGATCATCTTCATCATGGGGCTATTCGGGCTGGCGTTCGTGGGGCTGGAGCTGCCCGGTGATGGTTCGGTGGCCCTGTTCAGTGTGCTGATGCCGAGCATGCCGCTGTGGTTTGCCATCGGCCTGCTGCCCTTTGGCCTGGCGTTGATCATGAGCAGTGCCGACTCCACCATCAGCGGCCTTTCCAGCATGATGGTGGTGGATCTGCGCCGCCTGTTGCCGAACATCAGCGCCCACAGGCTGCTTGGCCTTTCGCGCTGGCTGATCGTGCTGCTGTCGATTCCGGTGCTGGCCGTCGCCTCCCAGGGCTTCAGTGTGCTCTATCTGTTTCTGCTCGCCGATTTGCTGTGCTGCGCCGCCGCCTTTCCGGTGTTCTTCGGTTTCTACAGCGCCCGCTACCAGAGCTACAACGCTGTGCTTAGCACCGCAGCCGGGCTGATGGCCGGCCTCTGGTTGTTCCCGGCGCCGGGGGCAGAAATAAAGTACCTGCTGGAATCCTTCCTTCTCGCTACCCTGGTGCCGGTACTGGTGTCTTGCCTGCTGATGCTGCTGCCGAACCGCGCGTCATTCGACTTCTCGATACTGCGCCAGCGCATCCGCAGTCTGGAAAGCTGAATCGATAAAAAATGGCCGCCCCGCCCGGGGCGGCCATCATTCCTCGTTTTTATTCCATAATTAAAACGCGAAACGGGTCGCCGAGATGCGGGCAGACGCCGGTCGGCCAACCTGTTACACTCGCGACCCTTTGGCGCTATCGGCGCCGGATTTCTTCTTACCACCGCCTTGTATTGCGCACCGGCGTCATACTGGAGACACCATGAAAATCATGATCCGGGGCCTGTCCCGCCTCACCACAGAAGAAAAGGTACTGGCCCTGCTGGCACCTTACGGCCTGGTGCATTACTTCCACCTGGTCATGGATCCCAGCACCAACAATTCCAAGGGCTTCGGCTTCGCCTTCATGCCCAATCCGGCTCAGGCCAAAGCCGCCATCAAGAGCCTGAATGGCATGGAAGTAGACGGCCAGAAGATCCGCGTCAAAAAAGCGGAAGTAAAGCCCGGGGAGAAAAACGACCGTGACCAATAACGATATACTGCGCCGCGTCCGTTATGCCCTCGATCTGCCCGACCGGCAAGCCATAGCGCTGTTCGGTCTGGGTGACGTGACCATAGACGAAGCACAATTCCTGGCCCTGCTGGCCAAGGAAGAAGACGCCAATTACCACAGCTGCAGCAACGAGCAGATTCTGGGCTTTCTGGACGGTCTGATCCTGAAGAACCGCGGCCCGCGCAAAGGTGGCCCGGCACCGCGTCCGGAACAGGCCGAACCCATCAACAATCAGGTGTTCAAAAAGCTGCGTGTGGCACTGGAATTGAAAGAAGAGGACATTCTCGGCCTGTTGTCTCTGGCCGGTTTTGAGGTGAGAAAACCCGAGCTGACCTCGCTGTTCCGCAAACCCGGCCACAAGCATTATCAACCTTGTGGCGATCAGTTCCTGCGCAACTTCCTGCAGGGCCTGGCGCTGCAGCGTCGGCACGGCGCCGAATAAGCGACCGCTGACGCCGATTGGTAGCGCGTGCCCGGTCGGCCGTTTGCCGCCAACCGGGCACCACGCATCCGCTAGGTTATCGCCTGGCGGATCTGTTGCCAGCACAACGCCACCTGTTCGGAACGAAAGGGGGGCCGGCCACACAGTTCGATATCCAGCTTCACCCAGGCCGACAACGGCAGCTCCACCAACCGCCCCTGTAGCAGTTCTTCCCTGACCAGACTCGCCGGCAAAAAGCTGGCCCCATCGCCCTGCAGTACCAGCGCCTTCAGCCCCTCGCCCAGTGCATTTTCGCATACCTGCAGACAAGGCTGCTCACTCAATGCCGGCAGGCATTTTCGCTGAATCAAGGCACCCAGAAAAGACGTGGGCGGGTACAGCAACAATCGCAACGGCGTGTCTGCAGACAGCCCATGCAACGGGTGACCGGCCGCGTCGGCTGCCGACACCAGCACCAGCCTGTCCTGCCCGACCACCCGCCGCTCCACCTCCGGGCGATTGAGCATGGGGCTGACATCGTCGCCGGAAAAACACAGCAGAAAATCGGCCGAACCGGACATGAACTGTTCGATGGCATCATGATAATGGCCGGTATTCAGTCGGATCAGGCTGTCGCCCAGTTGCGGCCGCAATGAATGGATCCAGCCGGGGAAAAAAGTAACCGCCAGCGAGGGTTGTGCCACAAAATTCAGGCTGCTGTGCTCCTGCAGACTCTGGCGCAACTGGCCCCGTATGCCATAAATCTGCGACAATAGCAGCCGGGCCTGTTCCAGAAAATTTTCTCCGGCCTCGGTCAGTGCCATGGGGTAACGATCCCGGCATACCAGCGGTACGCCCAGCCAGTTTTCCAGCGAACGAATGCGCCGGCTGAACGCCGGTTGGGTGACGAAGCGCGCGTCCGCCGCCTTGGAAAAGTTACCCTGTTCGGCCAGGGCAACGAAGTCGTGCAGCCATTTGCTTTCCATTATTAGGCTCGTTAATGCATTGATGCAGCATTGTATGCAGAAAAGTAACAGGCTCGCTATAAAAAGGCATTAGATCCTGCCGAGCCCGATTCATACCATGACAACCTATCATAGGCTTCATTAAGCTGGCCTCAATACAGATTAACCGGCAAGGATGGCACTCATGGCGGCAGGAACCAACAATCAGGTAATGGGCATGTTGCAACAAATCGAAAAGACAAGAAAACGCTACTTTCCCGGCGTCTGTGTGGCAGTCACCATAGGTATCGCCGCCAGCTTTCTGTCACAGCAATACGGTGCTCCCGCCATGCTGATGGCACTGCTGCTCGGACTGGCATTCAACTTTCTGAGTCAGGAGTCGGTCTGCCTGCCGGGGCTGGAGTTTTCCGCCAAGACGGTGCTGCGCATCGGGGTTGCCATGCTGGGATTGCGTATCACCTTCAGCGATGTACTCACACTGGGTTGGTCACCGCTGCTGATGGTGTGTTCATCTGTGGTGCTGACCATCGGCTTTGGTGTGGTCATGGCCCGCGCGCTGGGCTTTTCATCTTCTTTCGGTACTCTCACCGGTGGTTCGGTCGCCATTTGCGGTGCCTCGGCGGCCATGGCTATCAGCAGTGTGCTTGATCAAAGTGAGCAGACCAAGCGGAACACCCTGTTCACCGTGATCAGCGTCACTACGCTCAGCACCCTGGCGATGATCTTCTACCCCATGATCAGCACAGCACTGGATCTGACCCCGCAGGAAGCCGGGCTCTTTATCGGCGCCACCATCCACGATGTGGCTCAGGTCGTCGGTGCCGGCTACAGCATGTCGAGTGAAGTGGGCGACCTCAGCACCTTCGTCAAGCTGCTGCGCGTGGCCATGCTGGTACCCATCGTCATGACCATAGGTATCCTGATCCAGCGAGCGGCCCGCCAACGTGGTGAAAGCGGCGGCAGCAAGGGGGTGGCGATTCCCGGCTTTCTGCTCGGCTTTGTGGCACTGTTCATCCTCAATAGCCTGGGCTGGATCCCGAGCGCCGTCAGCCAGCCGCTGGCCGGCAGCTCCTCCTGGCTGCTGCTGACCGCCATCGCCGCCTTGGGCGTACGCACCCAGCTCAAGGATATTCTCTCGGTAGGCTGGAAGCCGGTGTTGCTGGTAGTGCTGGAAACCCTGTTTATCGCCGGCCTGATCATCGCTTACATCCTGCTCAGTAAATAAACCGGTTAAACAACGGCCACCACACAAAAGCGGCGACCCTGGGGTCGCCGCTTTTTGATCTCTTTCGAGTCTATCTGAAGCTGGTGGCGGTCAACGGCACCGTGCGCCCTTCCGTCGAGCTTTTTTCCGCCAGGTTGATGATATTGAGGCCATCAAGCGCATCCTGCATGGTCACCGGCAAGGGGCCTTCGCCACGAATGGCCTTGGCCGTGGCCTGATAGAAATAGCGATACCCCCCGACTTCCGACTCTATTACTTCCGGCTCCTCATCGGAATAGAAGACGCCATAGTCCGCTTCGGCTTCCTTGGCCAGAAAGGGTGAGTCCGGCACTATGCCGTTCTGCAGCCGTTCTTCCTGCGGATCGAAGCCGCGCTTGATATAGCAGCCGCGCTCGCCCTGCAGCTTGAAGCGCAGGGTCGGTCCCGGATGGTAGGGGCTGGAGTGCAGCAGCACTTCCTTGTCACTGTAGTGCAGCTGTACATGGAAGTAGTCGGTCACCACGGAGCCGGGACGCATCGACAGGCAACGCGCGGTCACCGACAGGGGCTTGCCGAACAACACCAGCGCCTGATCCACCAGGTGACCACCCAGATCGAACCAGACACCGGCACCCTCGCCGGGTGTCTCTGCCCGCACCCGCGGTCGAAAACGATCGAAGTGGGACTCGAAACCGTGAATGGGTCCCAGGGTATCTTCGGCCAGCAGCTTGCGCAGCGTCAGGAAGTCGCTGTCCCAACGGCGATTATGAAAGGGGATCAGGCACAGTTTATTGGTGTCGGCCAGCCGCATCAGCTCGGCGCCCTGATGCAACTGGGTAACACAGGGGTTCTCCATCACCACATGCAGCCCTAGGTTCAGCGCCTTCAGGCCCAGCTCGTAGTGCACCTCGTTGGGCGCCGTGATCACCACCAGCCGGGCGCCGGATTCGGCCAGCATCTGATCCACATCGGTATAGACCTTCACCTCGGGCCAGTCTTTCGCCGCCTTCTCCGGCTTGGAAGTGCTGATGGCCACCAGCTCGAATTCCGACAAACTCTCGATAAAGGGCAGATGGAAAATACTGGCGGACTGGCCGTAGCCAATGATGGCGGTTTTAATCATGGTCAACCTCGTTAAAAATCAGGCTCGATCTCCGGCTTTCATGCGACCGGATTCGGGCAACGGCTTTATTATTTTAGGTATTGGCAGACATTTGGTCCGCAGCGCTTGCGACGACACTCTACCGCAAAGCCATGCCTTCAATAAACAGGGATAAAATGAAGGGAGCCGCCCACAATACCGAATGATACCCTATCAAGACTGCTGACCATGATGTGAAAGGACGCCTGATGGAACACCGCTACCGCCTGCTGCTTGATGAACTGAGCCGATTTTTGCCCGCCGAGCGTGTCATTACCGACCCGTCGCTCTGCCTGGCCTATGGCACCGACGCCAGTTTTTACCGGCTGCTGCCGCAACTGGTATTACGTCTGGCAAGCACCGATGAAGTGGTGCGGGTGCTGCAGCTTTGCGGCGAATATGGCATTCACTGCACCTTTCGCGCCGCCGGCACCAGTCTGTCGGGCCAGGCGGTGTCCGACTCGGTGTTGATCACCCTTACCAACGACTGGCGCCATCATCAGGTGCTGGACGACGGTGCCAGGATCAGCCTGCAGCCCGGCGTGATCGGCGCCGATGCCAACAAGTATCTGGCCCCCTTCGGCCGCAAGATAGGGCCTGACCCCGCCTCCATCAACAGCTGCAAGATCGGTGGCATCGCCGCCAACAACGCCTCGGGCATGTGCTGTGGCACCGCCCAGAACTCCTACCGCACCCTGGCAGGCATGAGCCTGGTGCTGGCCGACGGCACCACAGTCGATACCCGGAATCAGCACAGCCGTGCCCGCTTTGCCGAACAACAACCACAGTTGCTGGCCGGCTTGGAGCAACTGGCCGGCGAGGTAAGAAACAATACGGCGCTGGCCGAGCGTATTCGTCACAAGTACCGGCTCAAAAACACCACCGGCTACAGCCTCAATGCCTTGATCGACTTCGACGACCCCTTCGATATGCTGGCTCACCTGATGATTGGCTCCGAAGGCACCCTCGGTTTTATCAATGAAGTGACCTACAACACTGTGCCCGACCATGCCTTCAAGGCCTCCTGTCTGCTGGTGTATCCGGACATCGAAACCACCTGTCTGGCGGTGACCGAGCTGGCCAGCACCCCGGTGGCGGCAGTCGAGCTGATGGACGGCCGGGCGCTGCGCTCCATCGCCGACAACGCCGGTATGCCGGACTTCATCAAGGGGCTGCATCTGGAAGCCACCGCCCTGCTGATAGAGGTGCACGGCGAAAGCGAAGTGCAATTACAGGCACAATGCCAACAGGCGATGACGGCAATATCGTCTTTCACCCGCCTCAACGAAGAACCCTTCACCCAGGACAAGACGGTCTGTGCCACCCTATGGGCCATGCGCAAAGGCATGTTTCCGGCGGTGGGTGCGGTGCGCGAAACCGGCACCAGCGTGATCATCGAAGACGTGGCGTTTCACGTGGAACAATTGGCTCCTGCGGTGCGCAGACTAGCCGAATTATTCGACCGCTTCGGCTACGATGAGGCCATCATCTTCGGCCATGCCCTGGCCGGCAACCTGCATTTCGTGTTCACCCAGAGTTTCGACACCCAGGCCGAGCTGGACCGTTACGGCGGCTTCATGGACGCCGTGGCTCGGCTGGTGGCGGTGGAATATCAGGGGTCGCTCAAGGCCGAGCACGGCACCGGCCGTAACATGGCACCCTATGTGGAGCTGGAATGGGGCCGGGACGGCTATCGTCTGCTGCAACGCATCAAGGTATTGTTCGACCCGCAGGGCATTCTCAACCCGGGGGTGATCCTCAACGAAGACCCACAGGCTCATCTGAAAAACCTCAAACCCCTGCCTGCCGCCGACGACATCGTCGACAAGTGCATAGAATGCGGTTTCTGCGAGGCGGTATGTCCGTCCCGGGATCTGAGTCTGACCCCGCGCCAGCGCATCGTACTCTATCGTGAGCTGCAACGACGGCAAGCAGCCGGTGAGGTTACCGATGATTCGCTGCAGCAGGTGTTCGAATATCAGGGAGTCGACACCTGCGCCGCCACCGGCCTGTGCGAACAGCGCTGCCCGGTGGGCATCAATACCGGCAACCTGATACGCAAGCTGCGCATCTCCCGTTACCGAAAGTTCGAACCCATCGCCCGCTGGAGTGCCGAGCATTTCGCCGCCACCACCAGGGCGGTGGCCATCAGCCTGAATACCGGGGATATAGGCCGCAAATTACTGGGTAGCAATACAGTAACAAGTATTAACCGGGAACTGCGTAAGCTCAGCCATAACAAGGTGCCACTGTGGCTGCCGGAAACCCCGGCCAGCAATCGTCATCGGCTACAGAGTTCGGAACAGGGCTCGGATCGGGGGCGGCCCAAAGTCGTGTATTTCCCCTCCTGCGCCAGCCGCACCCTGGGTCAGTCACCGGCGGCCGCCGACCGCCGCTCGCTGACCGAAGTGACTCAGGCGGTACTGGAAAAAGCCGGCTTCGATGTCATTCTCCCCCGGGAGCTGAACAGCCTGTGCTGCGGCATGCCTTATCAAAGCAAGGGCATGGCCGAACTTGCCGACAACAAAAATCAGGAACTGGAAGCCCGGTTATGGCAGGCATCAAAGCAAGGGCGCTGGCCAGTGCTGATGGATACCAGCCCCTGCGCCAAACTGAGTCAGGACAGCTTCACCCTGCCAATCACCGTCTATGAGCCGGTGGCCTTTGTGCTGGAGCAGGCACTGGAGAAGCTGACACTGCGGCCGGTGGACGAAACCGTGATGCTGCACATCACCTGCAGCAGCAGACGCATGGGACTGGCCGACAAGATGCTGGATCTGGCCCAGCGCTGTGCTTCCAAAGTGGTGGTGCCGGAGCATATCGAGTGTTGTGGCTTTGCCGGTGACAAGGGCTTTACCCTGCCCGAGCTGAACGCCGCCGCCTTGAAACCGCTAAAAGAACAAATACCGAATGACTGCACCCGAGGGGTCAGCAACAGCCGCACCTGCGAACTGGGCCTCAGCCATCACAGCGGCATCAGCTACGAGTCCATCCTCTACCTGGTGGATGAAGCCTCGAAGACAGCTTAAATCTTTTCGTCACAAATCAGCTAGCGGAAGAAAGAGGCAACAGGGTTGCCTCTTTCCGAAATAACAAAAACTACTTAGCTCTTGCGGCTATCGGTCAACTTCACATCCGACAGGGGCACACAGCAGCAGGTCAGGATCACCCCGGCCGCTCGCTCCGCCGCCGACAGCGCCGGCGCCTCCGGCTGCTCCACCTCGCCGGACTCGAGCGTCTGTTTGCAGCTGCCGCAGATGCCGGCCCGGCAGGACCAGGGCAGACTCATGCCCTGACCTTCCGCCTGGGTCAGCAGATCCTGCCGGTTATTACCGACGAATTCCCGCTCTCCGATACGAATATTCACACTCAGTGTTTCACGTGAAACAGTATCGGTTTGCGGGCTGGCGAAATACTCCTGCTGCAGCATGCCCACCGGTACACCCAGCGCCAGCAGCCAGCTGCGGGCCTGCCGCATGAAGCCCGCCGGGCCACAGAGATAGGTCCGGCGTTGCTGCAAAGCGGAGATCCCTGCCAGCCGAGCCAGGCTCAGGCGACCACCCTCTCCTAGCGCCGGTCGGGTCAGCACAAATTCAAGCGTCAAACCCGGATGATCGACGGCCAGCTGTTCCAGCTTGGCCCGGGCCGGAATGTCCGCCTCGGTGCGGCACAGATGCAAGAAATGTACATCTTCGAGTCGTCCCTGATCCGCCAGCGCCCGCACCATCGACAACATGGGGGTGACACCGGAGCCGGCCGACAGCATCAGGTAACCTTCCGCCGGTTTGAGCATGAAGTCACCGGCCGGTGCATGCGCCAGCAGCTCGCAGCCCGGCTGCAATGCCTCTGCCAGCCAGTTCGACACCCGGCCATCGGGCTGACGCTTGACGCTGATGCTGTAACGGCCCGGTCGTGTCGGACTTGAACTCAGGGTGTAATAGCGCAAGTGGCGCTGCCCGTCGATATCCAGCGCCACCGGCAGATGCTGGCCCGGCTGGTAATCGGCCAGCGGCTTGCCGTCCACCGCCTCCAGCCAGTAGGTATCCATGTCCCGCGCCAGCGGTTCGCGCACCACACAACGCAACGACCGGCGTTTGGGCGCCGCATCCGGATAAATGGGCGCGCTGGCGTATTCCAGTATTTCCACCTCGTCATCCAGATGAATGTGCCCTTCGTTGAGCGGCACCAGATTCTGACCGAAATAGACCTCACCGTCCTCTCCCCTGCGGTAACGCAGCAGCGTCGCCAGCGGCTCCTTCATCCGGTTAAAGTGCTCGCAGCCCGGCTCTATGGTGGTCATCACGCAGCGGCTGCAAGGCTTGGCCACCAGAAACTCCACCTCACCGATACGAATGCGCCGCCAACCGTCCTCTTCGAAGGGGCGTACGCCTTTCACCACCAGGTTGGAACGGAACTGGGATATTTCCATGCGGGCATCGGCGCGCAGATTGAGATCGGCCAGCGAAGCTTCGGAGAGCAGCAGCAGCGGGTAGCCGTCGGCAAAGCTGACAGCAGTCCCCAGCTTGTCGCGATAACGCCCGGATTCTTCACCCACCCAGAGTAACTGCACCGGTTGTTCCAGGATCAGGCTGAACCAGGCATCATATTCAGGATGGGTACTCCAGGCGATAAACTGATCGTCCCACACGGATGTAGTGACCGGTTGCAGCCCAAACTGCCGCTGGCGCAACGCCAGCCGCTTATCGCCATACTGCAGATCCAGCCCACCGGCCACCGGCTTTACCATGATGGATTGAATACGAGGATGGGTGCGGGCGGTCACGAAGCTGCCATCCGATCGGGCCAACATATAGCGGCGGTCCCCGGTGATCCCCTCCCGGGAAACCCTGGCCTCCGCCACCAGCACTGCTGCCGCCGACTTGATTGGATAAATATTCAGTCCCGTGATCACCGCCATATTATTTCACCTTGCTCACTAGTATCAGTTTACAACAGCAGCCCAACGGGTAATGTTTGGGGCATACTGCCACTTTAATCGTATTTACGGAGTAGAAATGACCATAGAACGTCAACAAATTGGCCAGCGCATGAGCCGCATCGTCAAACACAACGGCACCATCTATCTGTGCGGTCAGGTCTGCAAGGATGCCACCAAGGATATTACCGAGCAAACCGTGACCATGCTGGACAAGGTGGATGAGCTGCTGCTGGAAGCCGGCTCCAGTCGCGAACATATGCTGTCTGCCACCATCTATCTGAAGACGATGGCCGACTTTGCCGCCATGAATGCGGTATGGGATGCCTGGGTGCCGGAAGGACACGCCCCGGCTCGCGCCTGTGTGGAAGCCGCCATGGCTCGCCCCGAGCTGCTGGTAGAGATTTCGGTGATTGCCGTCGAGCGCTGAGGTTCAGGTAGCACAAAAAATAAAAGCCCGGAATACCGGGCCTTTAGACGTCGATTAAGCGAAAGCTCGCTTACACCACGCCCTGCTCAATCATGGCGTCGGCAACCTTGCGGAAACCGGCGATATTGGCGCCCAGCACCAGGTTGTGGGGTTCGCCAAACTCGGCCGCGGTTTCGCTGGCACTGAGGAAGATGTTCTTCATGATCACCTTCAGCTTCTCGTCCACTTCCTCGAAACTCCAGCGCTGCATGCTGGCGTTCTGTGCCATTTCCAGCTGACTGGTCGCCACGCCGCCGGCATTGGCGGCCTTGCCCGGTCCGTAATGGATTCTGGCATCCAGGAACACTTCTACCGCATCCTGGGTAGAAGGCATGTTGGCACCTTCCGATACCCCGATGCAGCCATTGGCGACCAATGCCTGGGCATCGGATTCGCTCAACTCGTTCTGAGTCGCACAGGGGAACGCCAGATCGGCAGGCAAACGCCATACCGCGTTACCATCGGCAGGGTAGTCGGCGACAGGAATAAACCTGGCATCCGGGTGAGCGGTCAAATACTCGTTCAGGCGGACCTTGCGCACTTCCTTCAGCTCTTTCAGGGTATCCAGATTCACACCGGCTTCATGATAGATGGTGCCGCTGGAGTCGGAGCAGCTGACCGGAACCGCGCCCAGCTGATACAGCTTCTCTATGGTATAGATGGCCACGTTACCGGCACCGGACACCAGGCAGCGTTTACCGACCAAGGTGTCACCTTTGCTTTCCAGCATGTACTGGGCGAAGTAGACGCAGCCATAACCGGTCGCTTCCTTGCGAACCAGAGAACCGCCCCACAGCAGGCTCTTGCCGGTGAAGACACCGTCATAGTTGCCGGTCAGGCGCTTGTACTGGCCGAACATGTAGCCAATTTCACGGGCGCCCACGCCGATATCACCGGCGGGCACGTCGGTGGTCGGGCCTATATGGCGGTACAGCTCGTTGATGAAGGACTGGCAGAAACGCATGATTTCGCCGTCGGACTTGCCTTTGGGATCGAAGTTGGCGCCGCCCTTGCCGCCGCCGATGGGCAGGCCGGTCAGGGCATTCTTGAAGATTTGCTCGAAACCGAGAAACTTGATGATGCCGGCGTTAACGCTGGGGTGAAAACGCAGACCGCCTTTATAGGGACCCAGAGCCGAGTTGAACTCGATGCGATAGCCTTTGTTGACCTGCACCTTGCCCTGATCATCGACCCAGGGAACCCGAAACATGATCTGGCGCTCGGGCTCGATCATCCGCTCGATAATGGAATGCAGCTGATATTTTTCGTTGGTTTCCAGGATCGGCTGCAGCGAGTCCAACACCTCCTCCACCGCCTGATAGAATTCTGCCTGAGCAGGGCTGGTTTTTTTGAGCTTGGCGATGGTGTCATGAATATACGTCACGATATCTTCCTTGTTATTTTTTTGTAAACTTTATCCGGGGCATAGATGAAGACCCGCCGCTATTGAAATATGGATGTCATATCCGGTCAATGGCGCAGAGTAATAAAAGACAGAATATTTATGCATTATCTAGAGCTGAATACCGTGTATTCCCCCTGACCAGCGATCGTTCGAAGCAGTCTATGCTTGATCCTAGGCACAGGGAGAATAGCGTATGGACACCAAAGGGACTCTATCGACAGTAGAAGATACACGACTGGGACAAACCCTGATAGAGCAGGGGCACATATCGGATAAAGAGCTTGCCCGGCTGGAACGAATGCGCCAGAGACAGGCCGATGGCAGCTCCCTGGCGGCTCTGCTGCTGAACCTGGGCATGATATCGGAACGAGAGCTGGCCAGGTGCCTTTCCGAGCTGACCCGGCTGCCGCTGACCACCGTAGAGGAATATCCGCTTGCTCCTCCATTCGACAGTCCCCTGCCCCACCGCTTCCTGAAAGAACATAATCTGGTGCCATTGCGACAGGACAAAAATGAACTGGTGCTGGCGATGGTCGATCCCAGAGACGACTTCTCCGTTCGCGCCATGGCCATGATGTGCCAACAACCGATACGGGTACAGGTCGGGGTCAGCTCGGAAATCACCACCACCATCGAACGTCTCTACGGTGAAGGCCAGAGCAAGATGGGCGATATCCTCTCTGCGGTACAGCAAGAGGAAGAAACCGAAGAAAGTATCGCCCAGCTCAAGGACATGGCCAGCGAGGCGCCGGTGATTCGTCTGGTCAGCCTGATCATCCAGAAGGCGGTGGACCTGCGCGCCTCCGACATTCATGTCGAGCCGTTCGAAAACCGGCTCAACATCCGCTACCGCATCGACGGCGTGCTGCAGCAAAGCGAAGCCCCGCCGGTGAACATGACTCCGGCCATTATCTCGCGCATCAAGATCATGGCCCGGCTAAATATTGCCGAGCGCCGCCTGCCTCAGGACGGTCGCATCGAGCTTCGGGTTCAGGGGCAGGATCTGGATATCCGGGTGTCAACCGTGCCTACCATGCGTGGCGAAAGCCTGGTGATGCGGCTGCTCAACCGGGAAAACGTAGTGCTCGACTTTGACGTTCTTGGCTTTGCTACCGACACCCGGCAGCGTCTGCTGGAGGTACTGAAAATTCCTCACGGCGTACTGCTGGTCACAGGCCCCACCGGCAGCGGTAAGACCACCACCCTCTATACCGCCCTCAACCGGCTCAATACCACCGAGCGCAAGCTGATCACGGTGGAAGATCCGGTGGAATACCAGATGGAAGGCATCAACCAGATCCACGTCAAACCCGCCATCGGCCTGACCTTTGCCAGCGCCCTGCGCGCCATAGTACGCCAGGATCCGGATGTCATCATGGTAGGGGAAATGCGCGATCTGGAAACCGCCCGCATCTGCGTGCAGTCGGCGCTGACCGGTCACCTGGTACTCTCCACCCTGCACACCAACGACGCCGCCAGCAGTGTGACCCGTCTGCTGGAAATGGGGGTAGATGACTACCTGCTCACCTCCACCCTCAACGGCGTTATCGGTCAGCGTCTGGTGCGGGTGCTCTGCCCACACTGCAAGGAAGACTATGAGCCCCTGCCGGAGCTGGTGCGCGAGCTGAAGCTTACGCCGCTCGTTCCAGGCGAGCCGGTACGGCTGTGTCGCCCCACGGGCTGCGCTCACTGCGCCGGCACCGGCTACCATGGCCGCCTGGCCATTCAGGAGCTGCTGATCATGAACGACGAGATCCGCAAGCTGGTACTGAGCCATGCCGACGCCGGCCAGATCCAGCAGGCCGCCGTACGCCACGGCATGCGCACCATGTATGGTGACGGCCTGCTCAAGGCCCGCCAGGGAATCACCAATGTGGAAGAGGTGATCCGGGTCACCCAGGAGGCCTGAGATGGCGCTGTTTCACTTTCGGGCGGTCAGCCAAAGCGGCGAGCAACAGGAAGGCCGGCTGGAGGGGGAAGACCAGCAGGCCATAATACGGCAACTGCAACAGCGGGGGCTGATCCCACTCAGCGTGGAGTCCGCCGGCGAACACAGCGGCAGTATACTGAACATGAAACTGAGTCTGGCCCGCAAGGGCACGAGCGAGCGGCAGATTCAGGCCCTGACCCAGGATCTGGCGGCTCTGCTCAAGGCCGGAGTGCCATTGGAGCGAGCCTTGAGCATCATGATCCAGGTGCGCGACCGCGAAGACGACACGCGCCTGCTGAGCCGCATTCGCGAAGGTATACAGCGTGGCCAGCCGCTGTCGGCGGTGCTGGCCGAGCAGGACACCGGATTTTCGTCCTTCTATCTCAACATGATCCGGGCCGCCGAGATCTCCGGCAACCTGGAGCAGGGGCTGGCCGATCTGGCCGTTTATCTGGAACGTAGCCGGCTGCTACGGGAAAAGGCGCTGTCGGCACTGATCTACCCGGCCATTCTGCTGCTGGTGTCGGCGGCCTCGCTGCTGATCATCCTCACCTATGTCATTCCCCAGTTTCAGCAGCTGTTCGCCGACATGGGTCAGGCCATGCCCCTGCCCACCCGTATCGTCATCGGCAGCGCCGAATTTCTGCGCGATATGGGGCCATGGCTGTTATTGACCCTGCTGCTGGCGCTGATCGCCGGACAGCGCCTGCTGGCCCGGCCCGGCCCACGCCTGGCCTGGGACGGCTTCAAACTACGTCTTCCCCTGGCCGGAGAACTGATCCGCCGGCTGGAGGTCGCCCGCTTCAGCCGCAGCCTGGGCACCCTGATGAAGGGTGGTGTGCCTCTGCTCAATGCGCTCACCATAGCCCGCGATACCGTCAACAACCGCCTGCTGGCACAGTCAGTGGGCGAGGCCGCCGACAGCCTGAAAGAAGGCAAGCGGCTGGCCAATCCGCTGCAGGCCTCGGGTCTGTTTCCGCCCCTGGCGATACAGATGATCCGAGTTGGCGAAGAAACCGGTCAGCTGGAGACGATGTTACTGAAAGTGGCCGATCGCTATGATCGGGAAGTGGAAAGTACCATTCAGCGCTTGCTGACCATACTCGAGCCGGTGCTTATCGTCGGCCTCGGCGTCATCATCGCCGGCATCATCATTTCCATTCTGGTGGCCATACTCAGTATCAACGAACTGCCCATATAGGGAGATAAAAGGTGCATTACAAACATAAGGCTTCTCGGCCCGGCTTCACCCTGCTCGAACTACTGGTGGTACTGGTGATCCTCGGTCTGCTGGCCAGTCTGGTCGGCCCCCAGGTGTTGCGTCAGCTCAGTGGTTCCAAGACCAAGACGGCGGCCCTGCAGATCAAAGAACTCGGTACGGCGCTGGATCTGTATCGACTGGAAGTGGGCCGCTATCCCACCAGCAACGAGGGCCTGTCGGCGCTCATCAGCGCCCCGGCCAACACCCGGGGCTGGAACGGACCCTATCTGACCAAGAAAACGGTTCCCCAGGACCCCTGGGGCAACGACTACCAGTATCGCGCCCCCGGCCAGCAAGGGGAATTCGATCTGTTCAGCCTGGGCGCAGACAACCAGCAAGGAGGAACCGGTGAAAATCAGGACGTGGTCAGCTGGGAGTAATAGGAGCCAAACCGGTTTTACCCTGCTCGAGCTACTGGTAGTACTGACCCTGGCCACCTTGCTGATGGCGGTGGTCACTCCCCGCTTCAAAGCCCTGCTGCCCGGCGCCGAGCTGAAAAGCTACAGCCGGCAGACCGCCGCCCTGCTTCGGCTGGCCCGCAGCCAGGCCATAGCCAGCGGCGAGGAGGTAAGATTGGAACTCGACTCCGACGCTCGCCATTCCCGGATAACGGGCCAGAAAAAGCCCTCTTCCTGGCCGGAACAGATAGCAGTGTCTTTCGATGGGATTGCCAATGCTCAGGGGACCGATCTCGTCTTTTACCCGGATGGCAGTGCCAGAGGCGGCATCCTGCACATCTCCGGTAACGATCGTCACTACCGAATCGAAGTACACTGGCTGACCGGCAGGATAAACCTTCATGACTAGACAACACATGATCAGGAAACAGGGTTTTTCACTACTGGAAGTGCTGGTGGCCTTTACCATATTGACCATTACGCTGGGGGTGCTGCTCAACATCTTTTCACTGGCCATTCGCACCACCCAATCGGCACAGCAGCAGCAGAAGGCCATGTTGCTGGCGGAGTCGAAGCTGACCGAGCTGTATGCCGGTACCACACTACAACCGGGGCGAGAGCGGGGCTGGCTCGACGAATACTACTGGTGGGAAACCCGAGTCGAGGAATTCGATACCCGGGAACTGATGGACAACCAGTCCATGCTGCTTCCCTATCAACTGTCGGTGGTGGTGGGCTGGGGTCAACATGACCAGCAATATCGACTTACCACACTGCGGCTGATCAGGCAGGAGGCCAGATGAAACGACAACCAGGCTTTACCCTACTGGAACTGGTGGTATCCCTGACCCTGATGACCCTGCTATCCGGGCTGATGTTCGGCGGCTTCCGCCTCGCCGGCCGGGCTTGGGAAACGGTAGGCGAACGCAATGCCGGCAATAGTGAGCAGATACAGCTGCAACTGTTTTTGCGCAACCTGCTGGAACAGGCAGAGGCACGAGAGGTGCATCATCATCGGCAGACCCCGCTGTTATCCTTCCAGGGAACCGAGCACTCCCTGGTGTTTCTGGCCCCGCAACCCCGGCGACTGAGCACCACCGCCGAGCCGGTCTGGTTTTATCTGGCACTGGACAGCTCCGATCCCGATCACCCTGTGCTATCACTAAAATCACAGCCACTGGTTTTTGAGACAGAGCCGCAAGAACATACTCCGCCTTTCGACTGGTATCAGTTGCTGGACGACTTTCGCCAGCCGGATCTGATCCTCCCCCTGCTGGAACTGGAGATAACGTCGTTCAATCTGCATTACCTGCCGGCAGAGGAGCAGAACATGCCGACCTGGCAACCCGAGTGGCTGGAGCAGGATCAAATGCCGGCCCTGATCCGCCTGAAATTGGGCCCGGACTGGCCTCCCCTGGTGGTCGCCTCCCGCCGGCACCGTTACGAGATCAAGGATGAATATTGAACGAAACCGGGGCATAGCCTTAATCAGCGTGTTGTGGGTACTGACCCTGCTGACCCTGCTGGCCACCGGCTTGTCTGTGAACAGCCGAAGCCAGGCTCAGCAAAGCCGCTATATCACCCATGCGGCTCAGGTTCGCCATGCTGCCGACGCCGGAGTGCAACTGGCCATGCTGATGCTGGCGCAACCGAAAGAGCAGCAAACCTGGCTGGCCGATGGCAGCGCCCATCTGATCATGCTGGACGATATCGAAATCCGGGTAGCACTGTTCGACGACAGTGGCCGCATCGACCTGAACAATGCCGGCGTCGAGTTGCTGGATGGCCTGCTGGCCACTGCCAGGGTCGACGACGACCATCGTATCCGATTGGTGGACGCCATCATGGACTGGCGTGACGGCGACGATCTGCGCCGACTCAACGGTGCCGAAGCCGACGACTACGCCGCCGCCGGGCTGAATTACGGCCCGAGCAATGCTCCCTTCCAGTCGGTGAACGAAGTGCTGCGGGTACTTGGCATGACCCCCGACCTGTACCGGCGGATCCGCCACAGCCTGACCCTGCGTAATCCACGCAACAGCATCAACCCGCTTTATGCCCCACGCCAGGTGTTGCTGTCACTACCGGGCAGCGACAGCATGACCGTCGAGCAGTTTATCTCCGACCGGCGTCAAAGCCACGAAGAAGACCAGCCTCCGCCTGCAACTGATATGTTCCCTCTTTCCTTGCTCTCCGACGATTCATCCGGGGTCAACTACACTGTTCATACGGAAGCTCGAATGAATACGGTTTATCGCTACCGGCTGACAGCCAGCCTGCTTGACCGTCGCGGTACGCCCATTCTGGAACAGATAGCACAGGAATTCATCCCGCTGTTCACCGAGCCAGACGCTTAACGGAGATCCCTATGGATGGGGAAAAGTTTACCCAGCAACTGCATCATTACGGCCGGTTACTGTGGCAACCTCTGACGGCCTTCTGGCAATGGTGGAGCCAGCAGCTGTTCAGCCTCCTGCCCGCGTCAATCAGTCACCGTCTGCTCGGCCAGAAACAACGGATCTTTATTTATACCGAGCAGGAACATTACCGGCTGGAGCTGGCCCCTCACGGCGAACGGCTGCTGCTGGACGATCACGCAGAGCAGAATGGCTTGCTGGCCAACATGCTGCGCCAGGCAGACAGCATCCAGCTGTGCCTGAACGGAAAAGACATGCTCTACACTCATATAACCCTGCCCGCGGCCACCGCCGGCAACCTGGCCGATGTGCTGCGCTTCGAGATGGACCGGTATACCCCATTCAGCGCCGAACAGGTCTATTATGGCTATCGCATTGCCAGCCGGGATAAACAGCGGCCCCTCATCCAGGTTGAACTGCTGCTGGCGCCGCGAGCACAGGTGGACTCGCAACTGGCCGAGCTGAACCGGCTCGGGCTGGTGCCCACCGCCCTGGCCGATGCCGAGCATCCGCAGGCACCGCTGATTCCACTACAGGCTCCGACCAGCATCGCCATCAGCAAGGCTCGGCAGTTGAAGACCCTGCAGGGAGCCCTGGTGATTTTCATGCTGTTTCTGCTGTTCGCCGTGCCGCTTTACCAGCGACAGAACCGTATCGAGTCTTTGAGTGCCCAGCTGGAGATACCACGACAACAGGCAGAGCAAGCCTCGGCCCTCAAACGGCAACTGGAAGCATTGCAACAAAACCGGCAATTCCTGGCTCGGGAAGGAGCCAGGCAACCTTCGGCCCTGTTACTACTGGATGTCCTGACCCGCCAATTACCGGACCATACCTGGCTCAGCCGCTTCGAACTGCGTGACGGCACAGTACAACTACGCGGCGAGTCGGCCAATGCCTCCGAGCTTATCGGCATTCTGGAAGCCTCTCCGTTGTTCTTCGATGTGCGCTTTAGTTCACCAGTGACCAAGAATCCGGCCACCAGCAAGGATCGCTTCATGATCGATGCCCGTTTCGTCGAGGAGGATTCATGATAAACCTCAGCCAGCGCCAGCAACAGACGGCGGCTCTAGGCCTGCTGATAGCGGCTCTGCTGATGATATTCAACCTGCTTGTCCAGCCCCTGCTCGGCCTGTTTCTGCAACAGGGGGCTGCCATCAGGCAACTTGAAGACCGGCTCCATCGCTATCAACGGCTGTCGGCCGAACTGGAACAGACCGAACAGTCATTACAGCAGCTACACGACGCTACTCCCTATACCGGTCTTTACCTGCCGGAACGTCGACCCTCCCTGGCCTCGGCCTGGTTGCAGCAGCACCTGAACCGGCAGGTTAGCCGCAGTGGCGGCCAGCTGGTCAGTATTCAGAATGCCCAGCCCAATCTCGACGGCCCGCTGCAGGGAGTCATGTTACGGGTCCATCTGCGCAGCGAAATCAATCAGCTGGTCCCCCTGATCCATTCGCTCGAGTCGGGGCAGCCGGCCCTGTTCATGCAAGGCCTGGTAATCACCGCGAACCCGCGCCGAGCGATAGCCCGCAGCAACCACAACAGGGTGATCCGCCGCCAGAGGGCGAACACTCGGCAGATCCCCTCACTCGACGTGCGCTTCGATCTGGTCGGTTATACCCAAAGGGAGGCGCTATGAAACCCTGGTGGTTGCTGCTGGCCATGCCGGTACTGTGGCTGTCGTCCTCCCGAGCGCAGGACAACGGAGCTCTCACGTCGAGTTATCCCCCCCTCGAACAATTCGAGGAAATCATGGCCCGGCCCTTGTTTGACGACAATCGCCGCCCACAGGAGGACGAAGAGGAAACCGTCAGCGAGAGCGCCGCCGCCATGCGGGAAAAATGGCGCCTAAGCGGGGTGGTATGGGAAAACGACCAGCAACTGGCCCTGTTCAGTGAACGTCAGGGAGCAGGGAGGGCACGCATCAAGACCGGCATGTATCTGGACGGCAACTGGCAGCTGTCAGACATAGGGCTGGATGCCGTGGCCCTGAGCGACGGCAGCCAGAACCTGCGGCTGGAGCTGTGGGAACCCCGACAGCCCTCTACCCGGCCTGCCACCGACACCGCAGAGTTTCCCGCCGACAATACCGGCGCTCAGAACAAGAATCCGAACGAAGCAAACGCCGAACCGGACACCGACTCTGCAGAAGCGACCAGGGCGGATAACGACAACAAACAGGGAAGTAACGGGGAGCCACAATGACCAACTCATATCAGGCAAAATGGCTGCTTATCGGTATATCCTGCCTGCTGCTGATCGCCTGCACCAACCCGACCGGAGACAGGTCCGCCCTGGACAAACCCTGGGGCCAGGCCGGCGTCACCAGCAATTACGATCCGGTGCGGCTGCCCTCTCGTCACGACGACAATCTACCCAGAGCTGCCGCCACAGACCCGAACGTTCGCCCGGCCACCCGTTCCGAGATTTACCGCGGCACCGGAAATTTCGTCAAGCTCGGTCTGGCCGGCAAGACGCCGATGAGCACCGCAGCCCCCGGCGACATCACCCTCAACTTCCAGGGTTCCGACATTGCCGAGGTGGTGAAAACCGTTCTCGGCGACATACTGCAGCTGAACTACTCGCTGGACGAAAGAGTACGGGGCCAGGTGTATCTGCAGACCAACACCCCCATTCGGGAAGACGACCTGCTGCCTACTCTGGAAAACCTGCTGCAAACCCACGGTGCCGCCCTGGTACACAGCAACGGCCTCTTTACCGTGGTGCCCGCCGGCGAGGTCCCTGCCTCGGCCCTCAATCCGCGGCTAACGCCCACCGCCGAGCGCGGCTACCAGATGCTGATATTACCGCTGCGCTACATCGGCGCCCGGGAAATGGAAAAAATCCTCGAGCCGGTCAAGCCCCGCCAGGGCGCCATGATGGTGGACGACCGACGCAACATGCTCACCCTGATCGGCCGCCGCGACGAATTGGTCAACATTCGCGACACCGTCAATCTGTTTGATGTGGATCAGCTGCGCGGCATGTCGGTAGGGCTGTTCCGGCTGCAGGCCAGCAGCGCAGACGTGATCGCCAGTGAACTGCAGGCGATTTTCGGCGACGAGGCCGACGGCCCCCTGGCCGGCATGGTGCGCTACCTGCCCATAGAACGACTCAATGCCCTGCTGGTGATCACCCCGCAAGAAAATTACCTGACCGATGCCCGGGTGTGGATAGAGCGGCTGGACAGGGCCGAAAACCCGCGTGGCCTCAACATGTATGTGTATCACGTGCAGAACGGCAAGGCCGATCACCTGGCTACCCTGCTCAACCAGCTGTTTGACAGCCAGCGCCGCAACAACGCCGGTTCCCCTCTACCGCCGGCCACATCGCCCACGGAAGACGGAGCGCCGCTGCAGCTGGCCACCGGCATCAATGCCGCCAACCTGGACGTAGGCGAGGTAAGCGTTATTGCCGACACAGAACGCAATGCCCTCGTGGTAATGGCCGCCAGCGCCGATTACCAGAAAGTGGAACAGGCCATCAAACGGCTGGATCAGCTGCCACTGCAGGTATTGGTAGAAGCCACCATAGTGGAGGTGAGCCTGGATGACGAACTGCGCTACGGCCTGCAATGGTACTTCAAGAATCACCTGGGTGGTGGTCGCAGCGGTGTGGGTGCAATCGGCTCACTACCCATTCCCTCCCCCTTCGACGGCGGCCTGGACGTAAGCGCCAGCTACGAGGTGTTCAATGCCAGCGGTACCAGAGCCCTGCTCACCGCCCTGGCCAGCGATTCCAAGGTCAACGTGATCTCATCCCCCACGCTGATGGTGCTGGACAACCAGAAGGCACTGATCCGGGTAGGCGATCAGGTACCCATTCGTACCTCGGAGACCACCAACCTCAACAGCGACGTGGGCAACGTGACCAGCACCATACAATACAGAGACACAGGCGTGCTGCTGGAGGTGACCCCGCGGGTGAATGCCGGCGGCATGGTGGTGCTGGAGCTGGTGCAGGAGGTGAACGACGTGGCCACCACCACCAGCTCCAACATTCAGTCACCCACCATCACCCAGCGCAAAATCGACACCCGAGTGGCGGTGCAAAGCGGCGAAACCCTGGTATTGGGCGGCCTTATCCGCGAGAACAAGTCTCAGGACAGCCAGGGCCTGCCCGGCCTTCGCCATGTACCGATACTGGGCTGGTTGTTCGGCAGCAGCGGCACCAATGTAAGGCGTACCGAACTGGTGGTGCTGATCACCCCCACCGCCGTGGCCAACCCGGCCGATGCCCGCGCCGTGACCCGGGAATATCGCCGCAAGCTGCAGCAGGTGGCGATGTAGTGCCCGCACCTGCCATGCCGGCATGTCCGCCATCTAACGGAACCATACCGGTTATGCGACATTACTTATTGATTAGACAGGCTGAACAAGGCGTCGTGCCGAAATGACACTGGTTCATCGTCGTGGCCGCCGGTTTGGTTGAGCCGGCTGGCCGAGGGACTTCTATAGTTATGGGTATATGTATCCAGGGATGGTCATCATGTACGACTCTTATTTCGGCCTCAGCGATCTGCCATTCTCCATTGCGCCCGATCCGCGTTATCTCTACCTCAGCCAGCAGCACAGAGAAGCACTGGCTCATTTACAGTATGGCCTGAGTTGCAATGGTGGCTTCGTGCTACTGACAGGTGAAGTAGGCACCGGTAAAACCACGGTATGTAGAAGCCTGCTTGAACAGGTACCGGAGCACACCGATCTGGCCTTTATTCTCAATCCCAAATACACCGCACAAGAATTACTGTCCGCCATTTGTCAGGAACTGGCCATACCGCTCAACGAAGGAGCTAACTTAAAACAGTTGACCGATGCCATTCACCATCGTTTGCTCAATGCTCATGCTCAGGGCCGCCAAACGGTACTGATGATCGATGAAGCCCAGAATCTTTCTACCGAGGTATTGGAGCAAATCAGGCTGCTGACCAATCTGGAAACCAATACCCATAAGCTGTTGCAGATTATCCTGCTGGGTCAGCCGGAGCTGGCCGACAAACTCAAGCAGCCCGAACTGCGCCAGTTGTCTCAGCGGATCACAGCCCGTTATCACCTTGCCCCCTTGTCGTTCAGTGAGATGAAGGCCTATATCGCCCACCGGTTATCGGTGGCGGGAATAGAAGCGGCACTGTTCCGGCACAACAGCCTGCGCCGGCTGTATCGCCTGACCGGCGGCGTGCCCCGGCTTATCAACGTGATCTGCGACCGGGCCTTACTGGGGGCCTACGTGCAACGGCTGCCCCGGGTCGATCTGGCCACCCTGAACCGCGCCGCCGTCGAAGTGCTGGGCGTTTCGCCGACACTCGCGCGCTGGCGGCCCCTTGTCATTGCCGCCGGCCTGCTCGCCCTGATGGTCACCGGCGGCTGGCTGGCTCAGTCAACCTGGCCGGGCATTACCGGCATAAGCGGGCTGGCAACCCCCACGCCAGTCGTTAGCCATAACGACCGCTCGCAACGACAGGAGGAGAAAGGCACCACCGGCATCCAGACTCCGGAACTGGCTCCGACGGATCAAAGCGCATCGACACCGACACCGAATGATGCCGTTACCCGGTTTGATCCCTGGCAATGGCCTGCGGCCCTGACCACCGACCTGAGCCAGGTCATGGCATATCAGCATCTGTTTGCACTATGGGGGCTCGATTACGACCCGACCGAAGATCCCGTGGTATGCCCTTTTGCCCGCCGGCATCGACTGGAATGCGCCTTTCAAAGTGGCGATCTAGATACGGTGCGGCAACAGAACCACCCGGTTATTTTTCGCCTGGAACACCCTGAAAAAGGAGCCGTTTATGCCACGCTGATCCGTTTTAATGACGAGCGGGCAGACTTGATGGTGGGCGGTCAACTCAAGAGCATGTCACTGATGAAACTGGCAGCCAGCTGGCCCCACAGCTACGTTCTGCTGTGGCAGTTGCCGCCGCATTATCAGGCGCCGCTGTACCCCGGTAGCAAAGGAAAAGTCGTCGCCTGGCTGGAGCAGCAAATGGCGCACTGGCAAGAACGAGCCCCTCGTCGGCAGCACCAACATTACGATGAAGTACTGGTCGGTAATATCAGGGCATTTCAACGCAGCAGAGGACTGACCGCCGATGGTATTTTCGGGCCACAAACCAGTATTTATCTCAACGCCATGCTTATGAATGATGCGCCCAGACTTAGCGGTCAACAGGAGATAACCAGTGTCATATATCCTTGATGCGCTCAAACAATCGGAACGCAAGCGAAGTCGGCAGGCTTCGTCGGCAGAGACAGCCCCGCCACCGGGCGAGATACCGAGTTTGCAACGGACTCCCGGTTACCGGCACCGGTTATGGTGGTTGCCAGCCGGTGTGCTGCTGGCGCTAATACTGGGATATGGCCTGGGTAAAATCGGCTCTGCATGGCTGCAATCGCCGCAGCAAGTCATCACTTTACCTGTGCCCGGCGCGACGCTTCCCGAGGATGCAGCAGCGGCGGAGCCTGACCCCGCCACGACCAGAACGCCGATTGTGATTGACTCATCTCCAATGCGTATCCTGTTGGATGAGCCTCCCACCCTGACCATGAATCCCGACCCGCGAGCCAGCACCACGGCGGCACCCATCATTGTTGTTGCCGGGCCCAAGCCGTTAACTGCTTCCGACTCGGTGTCAGTTCCAGAACCGGCGTTCGATCCCGGCGTGCCGGATCTGCGTGAGCTGCCAGCCAGTATTCGAACAAAACTGCCCGCGCTGACGCTGTCGGTTCACATCTACTCCAAGACTGCTGGCAGCCGGATGGCCAGTATCAACGGGCAGATGCTGCGCGAAGGACAGCAAATCGGGGCCTTGCGGTTGCAAAGCATTACTCCCAAGGGGGTTATTCTGAATTTTGAAGGCCAAGCGTTTCATTTAAAATCAGTCGGAGGATAAACAAGAAACTCAAGCATTGCAGATAAGCTCCTGCACGACTGTTTTCGAGCCGGAACCACTATTGGCAGACGCAGATCCGGCACCACAGTCGCCCTCGGATGATGCTAAAATCGGCGCCATCGTCTTTATCAAGGAACTGTATGAGTCACTTCACCCTGCTGGTGGGCTCCACTCTTGGCAGCGCGGAAGATCTGGCCGATGAACTGGCCGGGATCCTGCAAAACCACGGCCATCAAACGCTTATTCACACTTCTCCCCAGCTTGATCACATCTTGATCAGGCCCGATCATTACCTGCTACTGGTCTGCTCCACCCATGGCGCCGGAGATCTACCCGACAATATTCAGCCCTTCTCGCTGCAATTGAGCGAGCAAGAGCCGGATTTAACCGGATTGGCATATCTGGCCGTCGGCCTGGGTGATTCGGCTTACGATACTTTCTGCCACGCCATAGAAACCCTGGATCAACAGCTTGCAGCTCGAGGTGCACGGCGGATCGCCGATCGACTAGATATAGATGTCAGCCAGCCGGATCCGCCGGAGGTGATCGCCAAAAAATGGCTGGATCTATGGTTATCACACCAGTAGATCCTCATTTTGAGTCGGATGTTGCGGATCTGCTCACAGCAGGATCCGCACTCCGATAAAATTCTTTCCACCAAGTTATCAACAGATCCCGCCGCTAGATCCCCGCCCCCATCCTTCGCTAAAAAAACCGCCTCTGTGTATAACCATGCTTGAACCCGGTGTTAAACCTATAGTTATCCTATTAATCAAATAAAACATCACCGGTCGCTGTTGATAACTATGCAAGTTACCCACCGGCCCAAGGGAGGCTCCCGCAAGGTTGTACACATCAATCGATCGCAACTAACTTCATGATCTTAAAGATCAAAAAACGGTTATTCACAGATCCGCTCGGCCCTAATAATAGATCTAACAGAAGATCTCTCTAGAGATCTAAGATCTATTAACGATCACGAGATCCTCTCGATCCGGTTTCCATCCTCTCGTTAAAAAAGCTAAAATAACCGCCCTTCGGGATCCTTATGCCTGCCTGTCTCAAGAGTATCTGTTATGCAATATGAAGAATCGTTTGACGTCATTGTTGTGGGTGGCGGTCATGCCGGCACAGAAGCTGCTGCTGCTGCCGCTCGTATGGGAGCAAACACCCTGTTATTGACCCATAACGTAGATACTTTGGGACAAATGTCGTGCAATCCGGCCATCGGGGGTATCGGCAAGGGCCATCTGGTCAAGGAGATCGATGCCCTCGGCGGGATCATGGGTACCGCCGCCGATCACGCCGGGATCCAGTTTCGAACCCTCAACGCCTCCAAAGGTCCCGCCGTGCGAGCGACCAGAGCACAGGCGGATCGTCAGCTGTATCGGCAAGCAGTCAGAACCCGACTGGAAAACCAGCCAAACCTGAGGATCTTCCAGCAGGCCTGTGATGATCTGCTGCTCGACGGCGACACCGTCGTCGGTGTTGTCACTCAGACCGGTCTTAAATTCCGGGCCAAAACCGTGGTGCTGACGGTCGGGACCTTCCTCAACGGTCTGATCCATATCGGCATGGATAATTACAAGGGCGGACGCGCCGGTGATCCTCCTTCCATCACCCTGGCAAACCACCTGCGCGAACTGCCACTGCGCACCGATCGACTGAAAACCGGTACCCCACCCAGAATCGATGCCAACAGCGTGGATTTCTCGGTGATGCAGGTTCAGCCAGGTGATAACCCGACTCCGGTCTTTTCGTTCATCGGCAACCGTGAGGATCATCCCCAGCAGATCCCCTGTTACATCACTCATACCAATGAGAAAACCCATGAGGTGATCCGTAAAAACCTGGATCGCAGCCCCATGTACGCCGGTGTGATCGAAGGGATCGGCCCCCGTTATTGCCCCTCGATCGAAGACAAGATCACCCGCTTTGCCGACAAGACATCTCATCAAATCTTCGTCGAGCCCGAAGGGCTAACCAGCACCGAGCTGTATCCCAACGGTATTTCCACCAGCCTGCCCTTCGACGTGCAGCTGGCGATCGTCCGTTCGATCAAGGGATTCGAGCAGGCACATATCATGCGTCCCGGCTATGCCATCGAATACGATTATTTCGATCCTCGCGATCTGAAGATCAACATGGAAAACAAGTGTCTGCACAACCTGTTCTTCGCCGGTCAGATCAACGGTACCACCGGCTATGAAGAAGCCGGTGCCCAGGGGTTGTTGGCCGGTCTGAATGCCGCCCTGCGGGCTTTCGACAAGGAAGCCTGGTCGCCACGCCGGGATCAGGCCTACCTGGGAGTCATGATGGACGACCTGTCCACCCTGGGTACCCAGGAGCCCTACCGCATGTTTACCAGCCGAGCCGAATATCGCCTGCTGCTGCGGGAAGACAATGCAGATATCCGCCTGACCGAAGAAGGCCGCAACCTGGGTCTGGTGGACGATCATCGCTGGGCCATGTTCTGTGACAAGATGGAACGCATCAGCCAGGAAAGTCAGCGTCTGCGGACCAACTGGATCAGCCCCGCTCATGACGCCGCTCCGGCGCTGAACGAATTGCTGAAAACACCGCTCAGCCGTGAGCACAACCTGGAAGAACTGTTGCGCCGACCCGAAGTAAATTACACCAGCCTGATGGCGGTGGATGGCATAGGGCCCGGTATCGATCACGAGCAAGCCGCCGAACAGGTAGAAATCCAGATTAAATACGCCGGTTATATCGAACGACAGAAAGACGAAATCCAGAAGCATCTGCGCAACGAACACACACGCCTGCCACTGGATCTGGATTATGGCGAGGTGCCGGGCCTGTCGCATGAGGTGATCGCCAAGCTTAATCAGGCCAGACCCGAAACCCTGGGCATGGCCTCGCGGATTTCCGGTGTGACACCGGCGGCGATTTCGATATTACTGGTGCATCTCAAGAAACGCGGCCTGCTGCGCAAGTCGGCGTAAGAACCATGAGCAACAACAAGATGCACGATCAACTACAGAACACACTAGAACGCTTGCTGAGTCAGACCGAGCTGTCGGTTACTCCCGAGCAGGCCGATAAGCTGGTGACACTGGTCACCTTGCTCGACAAATGGAACAAGGCCTTCAACCTGACCTCGGTACGGGACCCTATCGCCATGATGGGCCGCCATATCGTGGATAGCCTGGTAGTGAGCCCTCACCTGCAGGGTGAGCGTTTTATCGATGTGGGCACAGGCCCCGGCCTGCCGGGTCTGCCGTTGGCCATCATCAATCCCGACAAGCAGTTCGTGCTGCTCGACAGCCTGGGCAAGCGCATCCGTTTTATTCGCATGGTGGTCCATCAGCTGGGGCTGACCAACGTCGAGGCGGTGCAGAGCCGGGTGGAAGATTTCAACCCGGAGCAAAAGTTTGATGGCGTGTTGAGTCGGGCCTTTGCTTCGCTGGATGACATGGTAAGCTGGTGCGTTCACCTTCCGACCCCCGAAGGCCGTTTTCTGGCGTTGAAGGGGCAATATCCGGAGCAGGAGTTACAATCATTGCCTGCTCATCTTGCACTGGATCGGGTTTATCCGTTAACCGTGCCCGAGCAGGAAGGCGACCGCCATCTGGTGGTCATCAAACTAGCCAGCCAGTAGAGGTGTCCGGTGGGAAAAGTCATCGCCATTGCCAACCAGAAAGGGGGCGTGGGCAAAACCACAACGTGTGTCAACTTGGCGGCCTCCATGGCCGCGACCAAACGCAAGGTACTGGTGATAGACCTGGATCCGCAGGGCAATGCCACCATGGCCAGCGGCATCGACAAATACCAGGTCGCCAACACCGCCTATGATTTGCTGGTGGACGAGGTACCGGTCGAGCAGGTAGTCGAACGGGAAACCAGCGGTGGTTATGATCTTATTGCCGGTAACGGCGATGTCACCGCCGCCGAAATCCGGCTGATGGAAGTGTTTGCCCGAGAAGTGCGCCTGCGCAATGCCCTGGCGCCGGTGCGCGATTATTATGATTATATTTTTATCGACTGCCCTCCTTCCCTCAACCTGTTGACGGTGAATGCCATGTCGGCGGCGGACTCGGTACTGGTGCCGATGCAGTGTGAATACTTTGCGCTGGAAGGCCTGACGGCGCTGGTGGATACCATCAGCAAGCTGGCGTCGGTGGTGAACCCGACACTCAGGATTGAAGGCATATTGCGTACCATGTTTGATCATCGCAACCGACTGTCCAATGAGGTGTCCGATCAGCTTAAAAGCCACTTCGGTGATAAGGTCTATCGCACCGTCATTCCCCGTAATGTCCGCCTGGCCGAGGCGCCCAGCTTCGGTACTCCGGCCATGTATTACGACAAATCCTCATTGGGTGCCAAGGCCTATCTGGCCCTGGCCGGTGAAATTCTGCGCCGGGAAGAACTGGCTGTGGATTCTAACGAACCTTCGGAACAAACCGCATGACCATCAAACGACGTGGTCTGGGCAAGGGTCTGGATGCCCTGCTCAGCACCAGCTCAGCCGCCAATCTGCGTCAGCATCAGGCCGATATCCATTCCCAGCCGGCTGCCAACGGTGAACTGCAAACACTTGCTCTGAACGAGCTGCAACCGGGTAAATACCAGCCGCGCCGGGACATGTCCCAGGTGGCACTGGAAGAGCTGGCCACCTCCATTCGCCAACAAGGCATCATCCAGCCCATAGTGGTGAGACCTCTTGAATCAGGCGGCTACGAGATCCTGGCCGGCGAGCGGCGCTGGCGGGCGGCGCGTATCGCCGGTTTGAGTCAGGTGCCCTGCCTGATCAAGGACGTGGCCGATAAAGAAGCCATGGCCATCGGCCTTATCGAGAATATTCAGCGCGAAGATTTGAATGTGATTGAAGAATCACGTGCCCTGCTACGTTTGATCGAAGAATTCGGTTTTACCCATCTGTCGGTGGCCGAGGCGGTGGGCAAGAGTCGCAGTACCGTCTCCAACCTGTTGCGCCTTGCCCAGCTCAACGACGAGGTGAAGCAACTGGTGGAACACGGCTCGCTGGAGATGGGGCATGCCCGGGCGCTGCTGGCGATCACCGGTGAGCAACAGACAGAACTGGCCCGGCTGGTGGCCCAGAAGGCGCTGACGGTGCGGGAAACCGAAAAACTGGTCAAGCAGAGCCTGGCGCCGGAAAAAGAGAAAATCGAACAGCCCGGATCCTTGTTGATGAGTCAGCTTGAGCGGGAAATCGGTGAAAAACTGGGTTCAAAAGTAGAAATCAAGTCGACTCACAAGGACAGGGGGAAACTGGTGATTTCTTATAACTCATTGAATGAATTGGATAAAATAAGTCATTTTTTCGGTATTAACGACACGCCGGAAGTTTGAGTCGCGATAAATATTCAACCAGTTTAACCCGTTGTAAATGGTCGGAAAAACCGCAATAAGCCGTTAAAAATAAGGTTTTACTGCAATTGCATTTACGCCGGGCACGGGTATAATTTGACCTGCTTTTTTGGGGCTTATCTGACAACACATCTGTGTGGTCAGCAAGCCCCTAACTGTATCGGGAGTTTTTGTGAAGCAAATGAAGCGGCACCTGAGCGACAAGCAAATGGCGCTGGTTATCTTGTCTGGTCAATTACTCCTGGTGGTGGCGGTCTCCACCCTGTTTTTTTACCAGCAGGGAGAGGCAGCCGCCCGTTCCGCCCTCATAGGGGGCGGAATCTACTGGGTTCCCCAATGTCTGTTTAGCGTTCGGGTTCTGGCGTTCAGCGCCGGGCACGACTCGCCACGCAGTGTTGTGGCGGACTTTTACAGCGGGGCAGGGATTAAGTTTGGCAGCACTATCTTGTTGTTTGTGATAGCGCTCAAGTACATGGAGGTGCTTCATGCTCCTCTTTATACGGCTTACGCCCTAGCATTGCTGATGCAGTGGATTCTTTCGTTCACTCTCAACAACCGTTACTAGGAAAACACATGGCTGCAACAGGAGATGTCTTAACTTCCCAGGGTTATATCTCTCACCACCTGCAACACCTGCAGATTGGTTCGGGGTTTTGGGCGTTAAATATCGATTCTTTGCTTGTTTCCGTTGTCCTGGGAATGCTGTTCTTGTGGGGCTTCAACAAGGTTGCATCTCGTGCAACCAGTGGAGTTCCCGGCAAGTTGCAATGTGCCGTTGAGCTGCTGGTCGAATTTGTGGATAAATCCGTCAAGGACGTCTTCCATGGTAAAAATGCGTTGATTGCGCCTCTGGCGCTGACCATTTTTGTCTGGGTCTTCCTGATGAACCTGATGGACCTTATCCCGGTCGACTATCTGCCCTATGGCGCTCAATTGCTAGGTGTTCCTTACCTGAGGGTTGTTCCTTCCGCCGATGTTAACATCACCATGTCCATGGCGTTCTCCGTGTTTATCTTGATCATTTTCTACAGCATCAAGATGAAAGGCGTGTCCGGCTTCGTTAAAGAGCTGACCATGCAACCGTTGAACCATTGGTCCATGATCCCTGTTAACTTGGTGCTTGAGACCGTATCACTGATCGCCAAGCCTATCTCTCTGGGTTTGCGACTGTTCGGTAACATGTATGCCGGTGAGATGATTTTCATCTTGATTGCCGGTCTGCTGCCGTGGTGGTCTCAATGGGCCCTTAATGTGCCTTGGGCGATTTTCCATATCCTGATTATCACCCTGCAGGCTTTCATCTTCATGATATTGACCGTTGTTTATCTGTCAATGGCTCATGAAGAACATTAATAACAAAAGATAACAATATATTAACAAGCAGTCGTTCTAACCGCTAACAATTGGAGAAAAAAAATGGAAATGATTTTCATCGCTGCCGCTCTTATGCTGGGTCTGGCTTCTATCGGTGGTGCTATCGGTATTTCTATGCTGGGTGGTAAGTTCCTGGAAAGTGCGGCTCGCCAGCCGGACATGCTGCCTGCCCTGCGCGGCAACTTCTTTATCGTGGTTGGTCTGGTTGACGCCATCCCCATGATCACCGTTGGTATGGCTCTGTATCTGATCTTCGCCGTAGCTTAATGGCTCGGTCTATCAATCAGTCTGCTAACCATTTTAAAGGAGAGTTGCGATGAACATGAACGCAACAATCCTCGGTCAAACGATCGCGTTTATCCTGTTCGTTTGGTTTTGCATGAAGTTTGTATGGCCGCCGCTGATGGCAGCCATTGAAAATCGCCAGAAAGAAATCGCCGAAGGCTTGTCCTCGGCGGAACGGGCCAAGAAAGACCTGGCTCTGGCGCAAAACAATGCAACCGAACAGTTGAAAGAAGCCAAGCTGCAGTCCGCTCAAATTGTTGAGCTGGCTAACAAGCGCAAGGCCCAGATCGTCGAGGATGCAACACGTGAAGCTCAGGCCGAGCGTGAGAAAATTTTGGCACAGGCCCAGGCAGAAGTTGAAGCCGAACGCAATCGTGTCAAAGAGGAACTGCGTAAGCAGGTTGCTGCTCTTGCCCTGGTGGGTGCAGAGAAGATCCTCGAGCGTCAGATTGATGCCGCTGCCAACAGCGACATTGTTGAGAAAGTAGTAGCTGAACTGTAAGGGACATAGAGCTATGGAAATGAAAACCATTGCTCGCCCCTATGCCAAAGCAGCTTTCGATTTTGCCGTTGAGAAAAAAGCGGTTGAGAACTGGTTGACCATGCTGAGTTTTGCAGCCGAAGTGGCGCAAAACGAAGAAATGGCCGAAGTGCTCAGCAGCAATCTGAACGCGGAAAAGATGGCCGGGGTGTTTTTGGCTGTCTGTGGCGAACAGCTCGATGAGCAAGGCCAGAACCTGATTCAGGTTCTGGCTGCAAACGGACGCTTGAGTGTGTTGCCTGCAGTGGTACTGGAATTCGTCTCGATGAAGGCGGAGCTGGACCGGGAAGTGGAAGCCGACGTGGTTTCTGCTGCCAAACTGACCAAGCAACAAATGGCCAAGATTCAGGCTTCACTTGAAAAGCGCCTGGAGCGCAAGGTGAAGCTGAATTGCAGCGTCGATAAGAGCCTGATGGCCGGCATCATCATCAAAGCCGGTGACATGGTAATCGACGGAAGTGTTCGGGGCAGGCTGTCCCGCTTGGCTGAAACGCTGCAATCTTGATTGGGGAATAGAGCATGCAACTGAATTCAACTGAAATTGCCGAGCTGATAAAACAGCGTATCGAGCAATTCAACGTTGTCAGTGAAGCACGAAACGAAGGTACCATCGTCTCTGTAAGCGATGGCATCATTCGTGTTCACGGCCTTGCTGATATCATGCAAGGTGAAATGATTGAACTGCCGGGCGGTCGTTACGCCCTGGCATTGAACCTGGAGCGTGACTCCGTCGGTGCCGTGGTAATGGGTCCTTATGCGGATCTGGCCGAAGGCATGAAGGTTCAATCCACTGGCCGTATCCTGGAAGTACCGGTAGGTCGCAACCTGCTGGGTCGTGTGGTTAACACCCTGGGTGAGCCCATCGACGGTAAAGGCGCCATTGAAGCCGATACCTTCTCTCCGGTAGAAGTGATTGCACCGGGCGTTATCGATCGTCAATCGGTCGATCAGCCGCTGCAAACTGGTTATAAAGCCGTCGATGCCATGATCCCGGTTGGTCGTGGTCAGCGTGAGCTGATCATCGGTGACCGTCAGGTAGGTAAAACTGCCCTGGCCGTCGATGCCATCATCAACCAGAAAGACTCCGGCGTTAAGTGTGTGTACGTGGCCATCGGCCAGAAAGCGTCCACCATCTCTAACGTGGTACGCAAGCTGGAAGAGCACGGCGCCCTGGCGAACACCATCGTCGTGGTGGCTTCCGCTTCCGAGTCTGCTGCCCTGCAGTACCTGGCACCCTACTCCGGTTGTGCCATGGGCGAGTTCTTCCGTGACCGCGGTGAAGATGCCCTGATCGTGTACGATGACCTGTCCAAGCAGGCCGTTGCCTACCGTCAGATCTCTCTGCTGCTGCGTCGTCCGCCGGGCCGTGAAGCTTATCCGGGTGATGTGTTCTATCTGCACTCCCGCCTGCTGGAACGTGCCTCTCGCGTGTCTGTCGACTACGTAGAAAAGTTCACCAATGGTGAAGTGAAAGGCAAGACTGGTTCTCTGACCGCACTGCCGATCATCGAAACCCAGGCCGGTGACGTTTCTGCCTTCGTACCGACCAACGTTATCTCCATCACCGATGGTCAGATCTTCCTGACCACAGAGCTGTTCAATTCCGGTATTCGTCCGGCGGTTGATCCGGGTATCTCCGTATCCCGTGTTGGTGGTGCTGCGCAGACCAAGATCATCAAGAAGCTGTCCGGTGGTATCCGTACCGCTCTGGCTCAGTACCGCGAACTGGCGGCCTTTGCTCAGTTCTCTTCCGATCTGGATGAGGCGACTCGCAAGCAGTTGAGTCACGGTCAGAAAGTGACCGAGC
Organism: Oceanisphaera submarina; assembly: GCF_046521305.1. Taxonomy (NCBI): domain Bacteria; kingdom Pseudomonadati; phylum Pseudomonadota; class Gammaproteobacteria; order Aeromonadales; family Aeromonadaceae; genus Oceanisphaera; species Oceanisphaera submarina. Next base: position 139,438 of record NZ_JBKGFN010000009.1, read on the forward strand.
TGATGAAGCAGAAGCAATACCGTCCCATGTCCGTCGCCGAACAGGGCCTGGTACTGTTTGCCGCCGAAAATGGCTACCTGGACGATGTTGAGCTGAAGCTCATCACTACGTTCGAAGCCGCCCTGCTCGCTTATGCCAATTCAGAACATGCCGCCGTGATGGCGGAGATCAACGAGAAAGCTGACTTCAACAAAGATGTTGTTGCCCAGCTGACTGCGTTGCTGGATAGCTTCAAGGCTACCCAGTCCTGGTAACCATGTGGCAGCGTTTGCTGCCACCTGAATTGGAGAAGCGACATGGCCGGCGCAAAAGAAATACGTAGCAAGATCGGGAGTGTCAAAAACACTCAGAAGATCACCAGCGCTATGGAGATGGTGGCCGCCTCGAAAATGCGCAGAGCGCAGGATCGTATGGACCACAGCCGCCCATACGCTGAAACCATACGCAAGGTGATCGGCCACATCGCGCAGGGGAACTTGGAATACAAGCACCCCTATCTGGCAGACCGCGAGGTTAAGCGCGTTGGGTTTATTATCATCTCGACCGATCGTGGCCTCTGTGGCGGTTTGAACATCAACCTGTTCAAACAAGCCATTAATGAAATGAAAGCATGGTCCGACAAGGGCGCAGGTGTAGACCTGGCTCTGGTTGGCAGCAAGGCGGTAAGCTTTTTCAACCGTCATGGCGGCAAGGTCGTCGCACAGAAGAGCGGCCTGGGTGATAACCCGTCGCTGTCTGAGCTGATTGGCTCCGTTAATGTCATGCTTGAGGCATACAACAAGGGTGAGATAGACAAGCTGTATCTGGTGTTCAACAAGTTTGAAAACACCATGGTTCAGAAACCCACGGTCGATCAACTGTTGCCCTTACCTGCATCGGAAGAAAACGTGGCCAGCCACAGCTGGGACTACCTCTACGAGCCTGATCCAAAATCGTTGTTGGACAAGCTGCTGGTACGCTTTGTGGAAGCACAGGTGTATCAGGGCGTGGTAGAAAACCTGGCCAGTGAGCAGGCTGCACGTATGGTGGCGATGAAAGCCGCCACCGATAACGCCGGCGATCTGATAGAAGATCTGCAATTGGTGTATAACAAAGCCCGTCAGGCTGCGATTACCCAAGAGCTGAGTGAGATTGTTGCCGGTGCCGGTGCCGTATAAGGCAAGGGTATTCAAAGGTTTAGAGGATTTGACATGAGTAAGGGTATCATAGTCCAAATCATCGGCGCCGTAGTAGACGTGGAATTTCCGCAAGATGCGGTTCCCCACGTATATGAAGCGCTGAAGATCACGACTGAAGGCCAGAGCCAGGGCCTGGTTCTGGAAGTTCAGCAGCAAATTGGCGGCGGCGTTGTGCGCTGTATCGTCATGGGTTCCTCCGACGGCCTGCGCCGCGGTCTGGAAATCGAACGTACCAACAACCCGATCAAGGTGCCGGTAGGCACTCAGACTCTGGGTCGTATCATGGACGTACTGGGCAACCCTATCGATGAGAAGGGTCCTATCGGTGAAGAAGACCGTTGGTCTATCCATCGCGAAGCGCCCAGCTATGAAGAGCAGTCCAACAGCTCCGAGCTGCTGGAAACCGGTATCAAGGTTATCGATCTGGTTTGTCCGTTCGCCAAGGGTGGTAAAGTTGGTCTGTTCGGTGGTGCCGGTGTTGGTAAAACCGTAAACATGATGGAACTGATCCGTAACATCGCCATCGAGCACAGCGGTTACTCCGTATTTGCCGGTGTTGGTGAGCGTACCCGTGAAGGTAACGACTTCTATCACGAAATGACCGACTCCAACGTTATCGACAAGGTATCGCTGGTATACGGTCAGATGAACGAGCCGCCCGGCAACCGTCTGCGCGTGGCGCTGACCGGTCTGACCATGGCCGAGAAGTTCCGTGACGAAGGCCGTGACGTACTGTTCTTCGTGGATAACATCTATCGTTACACTCTGGCCGGTACCGAAGTATCCGCACTGCTGGGCCGTATGCCTTCTGCAGTAGGTTACCAGCCGACGCTGGCCGAAGAGATGGGTGTTCTGCAGGAGCGTATCACCTCCACCAAGACCGGTTCCATCACCTCCGTACAGGCCGTTTACGTGCCCGCGGATGACTTGACCGATCCGTCTCCGGCGACCACCTTCGCCCACCTGGACGCTACCGTGGTACTGAGCCGTCAGATCGCCGCCCTGGGTATCTACCCGGCCGTTGATCCGCTGGATTCCACCAGCCGTCAGCTGGATCCGCAGGTGGTTGGTGAAGAGCACTACTCCGTCGCCCGTGGCGTACAGACCGTGTTGCAGCGCTATAAAGAGCTGAAAGACATCATCGCCATCCTGGGTATGGACGAACTGTCTGAAGACGACAAGCTGACTGTATCCCGTGCCCGTAAAATCGAGCGTTTCCTGTCCCAGCCTTTCTTCGTGGCCGAAGTATTCACCGGTTCTCCCGGTAAGTACGTGTCCCTGAAAGATACCATCATTGGTTTCAAAGGCATTCTGGACGGTGATTACGATTCGCTGCCCGAGCAGGCGTTCTACATGGTTGGTTCCATCGACGAAGCCGTCGAGAAAGCCAAGAAACTGTAAGCCTCGAAGGAGAACCTGATGGCCGATTTTAACTTTCACCTAGACATCGTCAGTGCCGAGGAGCGTTTGTACTCCGGCTCTGTCAGTGCGGTGACTGTATCCGGCTCTGAGGGTGAATTGGGGATCCGTTACGGACATGCCCCCTTGCTGACGGCTATCCGTCCCGGCCTGGTGCAATATGTCACCAAGGCCGGCCAGCAAGAAGTTCTGTATGTTTCCGGCGGTATGCTGGAAGTGCAGGGCAGCAGTGTCATGGTTCTGGCCGACACTGCGATTCGCGCCGAAGATCTGGATAAAGCCAAGGCCGAAGAAGCCAAACGAGCGGCGGAAGCCAAACTGCAGAATTCCTCACACGATGTGGATTACGCAGAAGCGGCCGCCGATCTGGCCCGGGCTCTGGCGAAACTGCGCGTGCTGCAGTTGGTTAAAAAATAACGTGCGTTAATATCCGTACGTAAAAAAGCGGCCCCAGGGTCGCTTTTTTTTTATAAAAAAATCAGAATGACGGCAGTTTTTTATCACGGGACATGAATTTTAATGACAACACAGGCAGTGATTCTGGCGGCGGGCAAGGGCACCCGCATGCGTTCTTCCTTGCCCAAGGTATTGCACCCGGTAGCAGGCCGCCCCATGGTCAGCCATGTGATAGCGGCGGCCCGGGCCAGCGCGGTGGACGGTATTCATCTGGTCTATGGCCATGGTGCCGACCAGCTCAAGGCGTGCATCGATGAGCCGGGCATCGGCTGGGTGCACCAGGCCGAGCAGCTGGGTACCGGCCATGCGGTGGCGGTGGCGCTGCCGGAAATAGCCGATACCGATAGGGTGCTGGTGCTTTATGGCGATACCCCGCTGCTGCAGCCGCAGACCCTGCAGGCGCTGCTGGCGGCACAACCAGCCGGCGGCGTGGGTCTGCTGACGGTCAAACTCGACAACCCCACCGGCTATGGTCGCATAGTGCGGGAAAACGGCAAGGTGGTCGGTATCGTCGAGCAGAAAGACGCCGATGCCGAGCAGCTGGCTATTACTGAAGTGAACACCGGCGTGCTGGTGGCCGAAGCCGGCCTGCTCAAGCGTTGGTTGGGCGCGCTGAACAACAATAACGCCCAGGGTGAATACTACCTTACCGACATTTTCGCCATGGCCCATGCGGACGGTTGCGAGATTGCCACCGTACATCCGGCCAGCAGCCATGAGGTGGAAGGCGCCAACGACCGGGTGCAGCTGGCCGGTCTGGAGCGAGCCTACCAGAAGATGCAGGCCGAACGACTGATGCGGGAGGGAGTGACCCTGCTGGATCCGGCACGTTTCGATTTGCGCGGTACGCTGACCGTGGGTGAAGAGGTCACCATAGACGTCAACGTCATCGTCGAAGGCAAGGTCATCCTGGGTAACAGAGTCAGCATCGGTGCCGGCGCCATCCTCAGGGATTGCGTGATTGGCGACGACGCCGTCATCAAGCCTTATTCCATCATCGAGCAGGCCGAGCTGGGCAGCGCCAGCAGTGCCGGTCCCTTCGCCCGCCTGCGGCCCGGTGCCGTGCTGGCCGAAGATGCCCATGTCGGCAACTTCGTGGAAATAAAGAAGAGCCGCCTGGGCAAGGGTTCCAAGGCCGGCCACCTGAGCTACCTGGGCGATGCGGAAATCGGCGGCGGCGTGAACATCGGTGCCGGTACCATCACCTGCAACTACGACGGGGTGAACAAGTTCCAGACCGTGATCGAAGACGGCGTCTTCGTCGGCTCCGATACCCAGCTGGTGGCCCCGGTGCGCATCGGCAAGAATGCCACCTTGGGGGCCGGCAGCACCATCACCAAGGACGTGGCCGCAGACGAGCTGGTGATCACGAGGGTGCGCCAGCGTCATATTGCCAATTGGCCCCGGCCGGTGAAGAAAAAGCCGTAAGCCTGTTTCTTGGTCACAAATCAGCTAGTGGGATAAAGAGGCAACAGGGTTGCCTCCTCCGACCCGCTTCAGATGAATGACACTCACTGTTTCAGCCTGCTGCGAACATTCACTGGAGTTCGGTCAGGCCGAAACAGTTCGTTACGGCGAGACAAGCTCGCCCCATGTGACGCTCGATAAATGTCATCTGACCGCCATGGATGGCGCGCTTGAGCCTCCAGGGAAGGATTCACGGCGAGTCGGCGGAGCTGACCTTTTGTCCGACTTTGTCTGAATCAGCAAATTCTCCTTTCCGAAACTATCGATTGATCCCTTATCTTTTGATCTGCTAGCATTAAGTTTCAAATCGAAACTTAGATGAGTCATGTCGAAACGGAATACCCAACAACGTCGCCATACCATCATCGCGCTGCTCAACGAGCAGGGCGAAGTGACGGTCGACGAGCTGTCGCAACGCTTTGAAACCTCCGAAGTCACCATTCGCAAGGATCTGACCGCCCTGGAAAAGAACGGCCTGCTGCTGCGTCGCTATGGTGGTGCCGTGCCGGTGCCGAGCGAAATGGTGACGGAAAATGCCGGTGAACCGGTGTCGAAACGAAAACAGGCGCTGGCCAGGGCGGCGGCCGGTCGGGTGCGCGACCATAACCGCATCATCATCGACAGCGGCAGCACCACGGCGGCGCTGCTGGGGGAACTGGGCCAGAAGCACGGTCTGGTGGTCATGACGAACTCTCTTAATATTGCCAATGTCCTGCGCGAGCTGGAGCCGGAGCCGACCCTGCTGATGACCGGCGGTACCTGGGATGCTTCTTCCGAGTCCTTTCAGGGCCTGGTAGCCGAGCAGGTACTGCGATCCTATGATTTCGATCAGCTGTTTATCGGCGCCGACGGTATCGACCTCGAGCGAGGCACCACCACCTTCAACGAACTGACGGGCCTGTCGCGGGTGATGGCCGAGGTCGCCAGAGAAGTGGTGGTGATGGTGGAATCGGACAAGATTGGCCGTAAGATCCCCAATCTGGAACTTCCCTGGAGTGCCATTCATACCCTGGTGACAGATAACGGCATAGAAAAAACGGTCCAACAACAATTAGAGCAAAAGGGTATTAACCTGGTTATTGCCCCCGAATCCTGAGGAATTATTTATGTGTGGAATTGTAGGGGCAGTCGCCCAGCGTGATGTGGCGGAAATCCTGGTGGAAGGCCTGCGTCGTCTTGAATATCGCGGATACGACTCGGCCGGGGTGGCCATCGCCGAAGCTCCGGGTCAGTTGGGTCGTCTGCGTAGGCTGGGCAAGGTACAGGCGCTGGCCGATGCCCTGAATGAACAGCCGCTGGCCGGCGGGACCGGCATCGCCCATACCCGTTGGGCCACCCATGGTGAACCGTCCGAACGTAATGCCCATCCTCATGTGTCCGGCGACATAGTGGTGGTGCATAACGGCATCATCGAGAACCACGAGGAGTTGCGGACAGAGCTGCAGGGCAGAGGCTACGAGTTCAGCTCCGATACCGACACCGAAGTGATTGCTCACCTGGTGCATTACCACCGCCAGCACACAACTTCCTTGCTGGCGGCGCTGCAAACGACTCTGAAAGAATTGCGGGGCGCCTACGGTACCGTGCTGATGGATGTACGCGATCCCTCTCGGGTGGTAGTGGCGCGTTCCGGTTCGCCGCTGGTGATCGGTCTGGGGCTGGGCGAGAACTTCATTGCCTCGGATCAGCTGGCGCTGTTGCCGGTGACCCGCCGCTTCATGTTCCTGGAAGAAGGAGATGTGGCGGAAGTGACCCGTCGCGAGGTGCATGTTTTCGATAGCGAGGGCAACCCCGTGGTGCGTGACGAGCTGGAGTCTGACGTGACCCATGATGCGGGTGACAAGGGCGAATATCGCCACCATATGCTGAAGGAAATTCATGAGCAGCCCAAGGCGATTACAGACACTCTGGAAGGCCGGATCACCGAATCGGCGGTGGTGGTGGAATCGTTCGGCAATGGCGCACGCGAGATCTTCGAAAAGGTAGAGCATATCCAGCTGATTGCCTGCGGTACTTCCTATCATGCGGGCATGGTGGCCCGTTACTGGTTCGAGGCCCTGGCCGGGGTGTCCTGCGGCATCGAAATCGCCTCGGAATTCCGCTATCGCAAGTCGGTGGTGCGTCCCAACAGCCTGCTGATCACCCTGTCACAGAGCGGCGAGACCGCCGATACCCTGGCGGCGTTACGGCTGGCCAAGGAGTCCGGTTTCATGAGCAGCCTGGCCATCTGTAACGTGCCCGGCTCCTCTCTGGTACGGGAGTCGGACCTGGCCTTCATGACCCGGGCCGGTGCCGAAATCGGCGTGGCGTCCACCAAGGCATTCACCACCCAGCTGGCCGGTTTGCTGATGCTGGTGGCGGCGGTAGGCCGTTGCCGTGCCAACATGACGGCGGAAACCGAGACCGGACTGGTCACGGCGCTGCGCGCGCTGCCGGGCCATATCGTCGATACCCTGGCCCTGGCCGGTGACATAGAAGTACTGGCGGAGGAGTTTGCCGACAAGTATCACAGCCTGTTCCTCGGCCGGGGCGAGCAGTATCCCATCGCCATGGAAGGGGCGCTCAAGCTCAAGGAAATTTCCTATATTCATGCCGAAGCCTATGCGGCCGGCGAGCTCAAGCACGGCCCTCTGGCGCTGATCGATGCCGACATGCCGATCATCGTGGTGGCACCCAACAACGATTTGCTGGAAAAGCTGAAGTCCAACGTGGAAGAAGTGCGCGCCCGGGGCGGCATTCTCTATGTGTTCGCCGACAAGCGGGCCGGCTTCAGGGGTGACGACACCATGCGGGTGATGTCCCTGGAGCATGTGGACGAAGTGATTGCCCCCATAGTTTACACGGTGCCGCTGCAGTTGCTGTCCTACTATGTGGCGCTGATCAAGGGTACCGACGTGGATCAGCCCCGCAATCTGGCGAAGTCAGTCACGGTTGAATAATGCCCGCTGCGGCATCCACCGCTGTTGTGGGAGAGTAATAAAGTATCATACTAAGTATTAAAGTATCATACTAAGAAATAAAGTTGCATACTGAAACCGCCGATTCTATGCTCGTTTAATGAGCAGAGTCCGGCGGTTTTTTCATGGCGTCACACAATAAGAGATTTACTGAAGCCTTGTTTGCAAGGTGGATGAAAGAAGGTCGAGGCAGCGGCCAGCATGCTGACTACAAACCCTGGCTGACGGTTAGGGATTTGCCTTCCCTGGGGCGGGTCCATCGCGTCTTCGGCCACAAATCCAGGCGTACCCACCACCTGTTATCCGATCTCGAACTTTCCGTCTTTCTGCTTCTGGAGTGGCACAGCGACATTACCCAAGTCCGCGAGCAGTTTCCCCTTGAAAGAGATGTTACCCGTCAGCTGGCCACTGAGGCCGGAATAAAGCACCCGTGTATTGCGGGGGTCGATCAGTATATGTCGTCGGACTTTTTGGTGGACTCGGCCGATGAAAAAGAGTCCAGGTTTGTGCTGCAGGCGAAATACCGAGAGGCGCTTAACGATGTTCGAACGGTGGAAAAGCTGGAACTGGAGCGCCGATATTGGAAGGAGAAGGCCCTGCCCTGGTATCTGGTCACGGAAGCAGATGTGCCAGCCGTGGTGACTCAAAACATCAAGTGGTTCTATCAGGCACAGCGGGAGGAAGAAGAGGATGAAGAGCTGACGTTGCAGCAGATCGAGTTCTACGCCCATCACTTCGAAAGGAACCCGAACAAGACAGTACTCGCTATCTGTAAGGAACTGGATGCAGCCTACAGCTTGCCACTTGGCGAATCGCTTTACGAGGTGAGGCGGTTGTTGGCCAAGCGCTATTTTACCTTCGATATTTTTATTCCTACCACCAAGCTTAAAGCGAAGGACTTGAAAGCCGGAGATCTGGGGTTTATCCGGGAGGTGTATCTTGTTTCGAATCAATGAGGTGCTACAGATCGGTGAACGCCGTTACCGTGTGCTTCAACTGCTCGGCGAGCATCTGGTCTGGATCGACATAGACGATGACTCGGCCTTTCCTGAGATCACGTCGGTCGGTGAGCTGGTAGAAGCCATAGAGCTGGAGAATTTGCAGCGTACGGAAGACCCTTGCAAGGAACTTGCCTTTGAATCCCCGCAGGAGGGCAGTATCGCCAGAACCAAACGGAATAATAACTATGCTCTGATCAAACCTCTGCTTGAGCTGCCCGATTTCTTTGAGCCGAAAAGCCGGGGCAAAGTGATAAACAGCATTCTTGCCGAAAAGGGTTCTACCAAGCAGACGCTGTACCGGCTAGCCCGGCGATACTGGCAGCGGGGGCAGATGCCGAATGCTCTGTTGCCTGACTACAAGCACTCAGGGGGCAAGGGTCAACGACGGATTGCCAAAGACAAGAAACTGGGGCGTCCTCGCAGGGACATGCCGGGAGTCGGAGCCAAAGTAGACGAGTTTACTGAACGCCTGTTCCGTATGGCCATAGACAGATACCTGCTGAAGGATAAGGGGCACTCTTTTCCCTATGCTTATCGCCGCTTTCAGACTTTGTATCGCAACTATTTTCCGGATGTTCCGGAAGAGGAGCTGCCCAGCAATTGGCAGATGATGCACTTCTACAAACGCGAATATTGCCAGACGGAAACGCTTAGCAAGCGCGTGTCGAATATTGAATACAACAAGGACATCAGGCCTTTGCACAGTACGGCGAATACCCAGGTGCTTGGTCCCGGCTCCCGCTACGAAATCGACGCTACCATTGCCGATATCTATGTGGTTTCCGACAGCGAACGGGGAAACATCGTTGGCCGGCCCGTGGTCTACATGGTGATTGACGTATTCAGCCGCATGGTGGCCGGCTTCTACATAGGGTTCGAGACCCCTTCCTATGTAGCGGCCATGCAAGCCCTGTATATGGCAGTGACGGATAAAACGGGCCATTGCAGGAATCTGGAGTTCGATATCACTCTCGAGGACTGGCCGTGTGTGGGTCTTCCGGATGCCATACTGGCAGACAGAGGTGAACTGCTGGGGCATCAGATAGAAAGCCTGGAAAGCAATTTTACGGTCAGAATAGAAAATACGCCGCCTTATCGGGGCGATGCCAAAGGTATAGTGGAGCGCAATTTCAAGGCGATACAGGCGTCCTTCGGTCCTTTCGTGCCCGGTTTTGTATCCGGCACCAAGGTAAAAAAGCGAGGCGGAAAGGATTACCGGCTGGATGCCAAGCTGACAGTAAGGGATTTCGCTCAGATCATCTTGTCGTCCGTGCTCTACCACAACCAATATGCCCTCCTGGAGAAGTACGACCGGGATGCTGACATGCCTGCGGATTTGCCCTCCACTCCCATTCACCTGTGGAACTGGGGCTTGCAGCACAGAACCGGACGTTTGCATCAGGCTGATCCGGATGCCCTGCGTGTAGCCCTGTTACCGCGACAAAGGGCTACCATATCCGATAAAGGGGCCTGTATGTTCGGCATCTATTACACTTCATCGGAGCTGTTGCAGCAGGGCTGGTTACACCGGGGCCGGGGTGTTAAACGGCCGGCGAGTATTGCAGCTGCCTACGATCCTATGGTTGCCGATCAAATCTACCTTTTCCCGGAAAAGGACAGCATCAAGTACTGGACTTGCAACCTGGCTGATATATCCCGGGAATTTCGGGGCGCTTCGTTCTGGGATGTCTGGCAGATCAGAGACGAACAGAAGAAAACGATGGCCAAGGCCAAAGTGCTTTCGGGTTCTAAAAAGCGACAGCACGAGGAATTTGTCATCGACAAAATCGCGCATGCTGAAAAGTCGGCACCTGATACATCCGGCATCTCCAATGCTCAGCGGATCAGAGACATAAACGAAAACAAACGCAAGGAAAAGGAAAGGGAGCGATCCGAGAAGGCGTATCGTCCTGACACGGATAAAAGCCAGCCTTCAGGAAAGGTTATTCATATTTCCGAATCCGAGCCGGATCTGGACTATCCGGATTACATCGACGAATTGTTTGAGGACGACTGATGCCTTTGCCAGAAAACTTTGTTGATGCCGTTTACATCGACCCGGGTCTCGATCGTTATCGTGGTAATCCGTTAATCGAGGCCCTTCCACCCATCATGGATCTGCAAGCGCTCAAGGTTAAGCTGACCGGCAAGCTCACATTCAACCCACAGGATTGCTATGAAAAAGGGCATCTTCGTGCCCACCAGATCAGTGCACTGCTTGACGACTTCTTCCAGCCTTTGTCGATCCATAAGCAGCTGGAAGAGAAAATATCGGTGATGATCCGCGGAGGCTATGTGGGCCGCAACATAGCGGACGGTTCGTTGAATAAGAGGATGCAGGAAGGCTACCAGCGCATCATGTCCGGTGCTACAAACGACTTCCGCTTCGCTCAATCAAATTCTACCGCCAAAAGTCTGTCGCTGATCGGTTGTTCCGGCAGCGGTAAGAGTTCGACCATCAACCGGATCCTGGCAACCTACCCGCAGGCCATTTACCACCAAGAATACAATTTTGTTCAGCTGACCTATCTGAGAATCGAGTGTCCCTCTGACGGTTCGCTGAAGAGTCTGTGCCTGAACTTTTTCCGCGAGGTTGATCGTACACTCAGTACCGGCTACGAGGAGAAGTATGCACGCAAGCGCCACAGCACCGAAGTGCTCCTATCGCTGATGGGGCAGGTGGCAACACAGCGGGCGCTTGGTGTTTTGGTTATCGACGAAATACAGCGACTGACGCTGAAGCGTTCGATCAGCAAGGAAGCCATGCTGGAGTTTTTTGTTGCTCTGGTAAACGTGATCGGTGTTCCCGTGATTATGGTCGGCACGCCCAAGGCCAGATCCATATTTGAAATGGAACTGCAGGCCGGCAGGCGTAGCGCCGGATTCGGCTCGTTGTTCTGGGAGCCGGTACAGCGAGAGCCGGGCAGGGTCGATCCCAAGACCGGCAAGCCAAGAAAAACCGAATGGCAGGCTTTTACCGACAAGCTCTGGCAATACCAGTGGCTGACTCACCGTGACGAGGTACTGAGCGAAGAAATTCGTGATTGCTGGTTCGAACTGTCACAGGGCGTGCTCGATATCGTGGTTAAGCTGTTTGTCCTGGCACAGATGCGGGCCATATCGACCGGTCTGGAGCGAATAACCGTTAAACTGCTGCGTACCGTGTATGAGCAGGAACTGAAGCCGGTGCACCCCATGCTGGATGCCCTGCGCAGGGGAGATCCTGAGCTTATCGTCAAATATTCTGACCTGCAGTTGCCGGCGATGGACAAACGCCTTCTTGAGCTGAGAAAGCGGATCGACGAACGGCAGGCCGAAAAGGAAATCGACCCGGCCTTCAACGGTAACGATAAGGCACTGCGGTTGTATAACATGCTGCAGGCGATGGGCTGTGAATCGGAGCTGCTGCAACCCCTGATCGAAAATGCCTTCAAACAGCATCCAAACCTTTCCTTGCCGGAATTGAGCAAGCTCATACTGGAGTGGTACTCCGAACCACCCAAGCCCAAGAAGGCCCAAATCGAGAAGATGAAACCTTCCAACTGGCACACGCTGCCTTCCGAAGATTTGAGGTTCAAATTCTCCCAGGCTGAAAAGGGGCGACTCTACGACGACTTGATGTACGGCAAGGAGCTGTTCGATGTGCCGAGTTGGTTGAAGAAAGTAGGGTGACATGCTGGGTTTCCCTCTACCTTATTGCGACGAGCTTTTGTACAGCACCATCGCGAGGTACGGGATACACAGCGGCATAGTGTCGCCGAAAGAATTGCTGCAGGAGGTATTTGGCGATACCAAGATTATCGCGACTCTTGATTTACCCGGTCATCTGAAACGCATAGCAGATCTCTATCCTGAAGTTGTTGGAATCACGCCGAGCGACCTGCTTTATGAGCATACCCTCTTCCCCCTTTATGCTCCATTTATCGGTAAAAAGCGGCGCAGGTACCTGACCCGTGAGCTTATGGCAAACAGAAAAAGTACGGTTCATCTCACGGCTGGAGTTGCAGCTTCCCGGATCAAGCAACCTGCATTTCTCAGATATTGCCCTGGTTGCATAAAAGAACAGATCAACCTGTATGGGGAGTGTTACTGGCGGAGAGACTGGCAGGTAGCCGGGGCTGAGAGTTGTTCGGTACACGGATTACTGGTCGAATCTGATATTCGTCGTCACGATATGCACAGACATCTTTTCCAGGCCGCCAGTGAGAGTGCTTGCCCATCGGTCGTACAGCAGCCCGGAAGCTGGCAAAGTGACTTGATACTCAACAGCGTAAGAGAATTGCTGAAGCTTAAGAGTGGGTCTGTACCTGAACTTTGCCAGTGGAGCCTGTGGTATCGAAACCTGGCGGCTGATAACCATCTAAACAGAGGCACTCAAGTACGCCACGATTTGGTTGTTAACAGGATCGTCGAGTTCTGGGGAGAAATGTGGCTTGGCCAGTACGGACTGTTGCCTAATGGCGGTGAACCCTGCTGGCTGCGCAATATGTTCCGAAAGCACCGCAAGGCGTTCAGCTATCTCGAGCATTTGGTTGTACTCCATGCCTTATTGGAGTCAGGCTGGAAGCTGGCTGATGTCTTGCGAATCGTTGTTGGGTTTAATCCGGCTGCAAAGGCTTTTAACGAGGCGTTGAAGGGGACGGATAAGGCTCAGCTGAACGAATACCGAAACAAATGGCTGGCTGTAGTCGCACAGCATGGCACCAAGCGTGCCCGCAGGCATGGATACGGGAGTATTTATGCCTGGCTCTACCGCCGTGACAGAGACTGGTTAATGAAGATCAACGAAGCTCACAGAAAGCCGGAATATGAGCATCAGCCCAAGGTTAGTTGGGCTCAGCGGGACAGGCGAGCGGTCAGGAGGCTGATAGATCTTCGAGAGCAGAGCGAGGTGCAACTGAAAGCTCCCAGGCGATCGATGAACTGGTATTTAAATCAATTAGAGCACAAGGCAAGCGTTGAAAAACACCTGGATGTGCTACCTTTGTGTAGTTTGTTTTTTGCTCGGTACTGTGAAAGTATATTTGAATATCAAATAAGAAGAATCACCCGCACCGTCATACACATAACACGGGATGACGAGCCACTGAAACGTTGGCAGGTGCTGAGGGGAGCTGGCTTGAGCGAGCAGCGGCTTACCAACCTGGCCCGTCGATTTATTGAGGAGGTACTCGAAATTTGAACAGCAGCACCTACCTGAAAGGGTTCAAGGACGATACCTGGCTCAACGGGATTGGCGATTTTTTCTGCAGAATGGACGGAGTCAGGTGGGGGATCAACTTAAGCATCTACCCCAGCAAGGAGCATGGAAAGGATGCGATTTCTCTTTCCAATGCACCAATTTTGATACGCAAGAAAATCATCAATCCAACCAAAGACTATTACCGCAAGAATTACGAGATAACCTTTATAATAACCTCAACTCGTGAATGGCGAGATGATGAACTTGGTAACTGCCCAGCCATTGAACGGCGGTTGCATCAGGAAACCAAGCAACATTGCTTCGTGTTCCACCATCCGGACGGTACCAGGATCTATCTTCCCCAGTTCGAACTGGCGAGGGCGCTCTTTTTTCATAATGGCTATCTGGCCCGTTCTTCGGTAATTCACGACGTATTGAATAATGAGTTCACAGTTGAGTACGACAACGTGTGGGAAAAGGCCATCATCAACGTACTGGATACCTGCAATTGTCCGGCAGAGCTGTTTAACGATTATGGCTATCGCCGGGTACTTGCCTGGTTGCTGATGGATGCAGGTGCCAGACATTCATATGACAGCATTGGAAATATTCAGTTGCGTGAGGGAGAAGATAAAGGGCAATACAGAATATGGACCTTTCAGTTCGAGCCTCCAGCATTGGAAGGAGCCAGCCTGAAGTTGAAAGGCAATTTTGATCCGGAAAGCCAAACACTCTTGGTTTATGAGGTCACCAGCATAATAAATATTCCCGCCAACTTACCAGAGCATATCGAGTTTTATAGTCCCAAGTTTTTCACTCAAGTCACCGGGAAAGGAGTGGTAGCAGGCTCTGCTGCTGAGCGGCCGCCTGGGTATAACGTGGATGATGCGGCGGAAGGAAGCCGGGAAAACAAGCCGGTCATGATCAGGGAAAACACGACGGAGCTCGAGTTCAATCGTGCGGTGGAGACGTCGAAGATCAGCAAAAAGAGAAAAACCACGGGGAAAGGCCGCCAGGATGATGGCGAGCTGGGCGAGGCTTACAAGGACGTCAGTACCGAAGAGCAAGGGCCATACGGACATCTGACAAGCGCCGAGTGGAACAATCTTGATGATCAAACTGATGATGCTTACCTGTATCTGAATAAATTCAAGAGTTACTTAAAAATGCTCGGTTTGCTTGAGGATAGATATGGCTTTCAGGTCATCACCTACCAGCTCAGAAAGCTGCCGAGTATAGGAAAATGCAAAAAGCATATACTGGAAACTGATCAAAATCCGAGATGTATGTCGATATCCCATGTTACAGCTGGCCTCACAGGGTACTATCTGCTGGAAGTCGATACCTCGGATGCAAGCAAGGCCTTGTCGACTAAAGTGATCTTGGCCAAAGCCATTGGCGACATAGAGCCTCACTTGTTTGAGATAGAAAAGCAGTTGCTTAAGGCATCTTTATCCTGGCCGAAGCAGCATTTGGATAATCTGGTCGGTACGGAAAACCACACCTGGATTCCACACCAGAAGTCTGATAAGCCAGGAGCACTTATTGCTGAGGACATTAATAAGTGGGCTGAAAGAGTGTTTTTGAGGTTGAGTACTACCGGATAATAATGTCACTTGCCGGAACGCCGCAGCACTCGGTCAGCTTCAGCAAGGTGTCACCGGCAAGCAACGGGTTGGAGGTGGGTGCCAAGGTGTAAGTTGATTCAAAGGGTTGGAGTGAATTTTCTCCTTGGGAACACAAGGCATTTCTTGTGTCACAACTGGGATTCCCCTTTGATCGCTTTATCTTTCTCCCCACACCCGTAGGCACGCATGAATGTCGTAACGGTAGTATTTACCCAATGGTCAATCTGTACTGCCGATGCTGTCGCTTCTGGATGAGTAAAACACCGTAGTTGAGGTTCACTACGAACCAAGTTGATAAAAAGGCTGGCGGCTGTATCTGGACCTATTTCTCTAAGATCAACCTCACCAGAAGCCGCTGCACTTGCCAGTTGCTCGGACACCATGGCCGTTATGACCTGTGGCCCGGCCTGGTAGAAAGTTTGTGCTAGTTTAGGAAAACGTAGTCCCTCTGACACCACGGCACGAAACAATGCCAATCCCGAAGGGGAAAGCACAATATCCAGGTAGGTTTTCGCCAAAGTGGTCAAGGCTTCACCCAAGAGTGTTGAATGGAACTCTATCTCCTTCAATCTTTGTGTATGCGCGGTGCATTCCGCTTCAATTACTGCGGCAAAGAGCGTTTCCTTATTGGCAAAATGCGCGTAGACCGTGGATTTAGAGACACCTGCCTCTCGTTGAATCATATCAGTTGTTGCGGCGCTGAAGCCATGGGCCAAGAAGACATTCCTTGCAGCCAGCAGGACAGTAAGTGCCTTGCCGCTCAGTTTGGCTTCATTCGGGGATGAAACACTCTCAGGTGGATTGGCTTGTCGCATCTGATCAGCTTCCAGGCGTTGATGTATTGATTGAGGCTTGACATCGTACCAAACCGCTCGGTACGATTCAAGGTGTTCCATCGTTTGAGGAGCGCGAGATGGCCACGCTAATAGCGAATAAATCTTGTCACAGTCTTGTCTTTTTATTTTAACTCGAACCGAGCGGTTCGGTTTGATTTTTTGTAGGCTCATATGACGTCACAACCGTTATTTTCACCACGACTGTTTAGAGCCAGCGCGGCGCTAAGCATGCTTCTACTGGCCGGTTGCGCGGTAGGCCCCGATTTCGTCAAGCCCGACGACAGGCTTGCCAATGCTCGACTGTCGTCCGGAACGGACAACGCGTCCCTTCACGAACTGTTAGCAGTGAACGTTCCCGTTCAATGGTGGACATTGTTCAATGATCCAATACTGACCGACCTGCAGGATCGTGCACAGGTCGACAACCTGGGCCTGAAAATAGCATCGGAACGTATTGAACAAAGCCGGGCACAACTGGGCATCGCTTCTTCACAGTTACATCCCAGTGTTGGAGCAAGCGCCAGTTATTCTCGCAACGCTCTCAGTGAACACGGTCGATTCGCCGCGCTTGGTGCGCCAACGAATGCAAACGATTTCTGGCAACTGGGATTCGATGCCAGTTGGGAAATCGATCTGTGGGGTCGTGCGCGGCGTGCTCGTGAGGGCGCAGCAGCTGCGTTCGAAGCCACGGTGTACGATCGCGAGGCGGCACAAGTCGCATTATCTGCCGAAGTGGCCAGGGTCTATCTTCAATTGCGTGGAACGCAGGCACAACTGGACATCACACGACAAAACCAGTCAGTGGCCGAACGCACCCTGGAACTGACGGAAAGTCGCGAAGGAAACGGTGTCGCCACTCGCTTCGAGGTGTCTTCCTCCCGTGCGCAGGTGGCGACGATCAAAGCCATGATTCCCGAGCTGATCCAACGCCGAAATACGTTGATGAATGCGCTCGCCCTATTGCTGGGTGAGGAGCCGCGCGCACTTGATACACAGTTGCTTGAGACCATGCCTTTACCTTCGTTGCCAACCCGTGTGCCAGTGGGTGTTCCTTCTGAATTGGCACACAGGAGGCCGGATATCCAGCGGGCCGAAGCCCAGCTTCATGCGGCAACAGCAGCTATTGGTGTCGCCAAGGCAGATTTCTATCCCCGGGTCGGTTTGAGAGGGAGAGTGGGCGTAGAGGCCTTCGAGGCTGACGAACTCGACAGTTGGGACTCGCGTTTTTTCTCCGTTGGCCCAACCGTCTACCTCCCTATTTTTCAGGGAGGGCGCTTGAAACAAAGATTGGCTCTGAATGAAGCACGGCAAAAAACAGCTGCTCTCTCATATCGTCAAACGGTGTTGAAGGCCTGGCATGAAGTGGACAACGCCTTGGATGCGTGGGCCTCACAGCACAATATCCACGGGAACCTATTCGTTTCGTACGAGGAGAGCAAACAGGCACTGCATGCTGCCGAGCGAAGGTATCAGGAAGGTGCGGCTGACTATCTGAGGGTCTTATCGGCCCAACGCAATGTGCTTGCCAGTGAAAGCCGGTTGAATACCAGTGCGACCAATGCAACGCTTGTTTTGGTCAACCTCTACAAATCGTTGGGAGGCGGATGGAGCCCAGATGCATTTGACACTGCACTGCAAGCTTCCGTCGATAGTCAGCCGGCGGTGGCCGTGTCATCGGTAGTTTCACCTTTGAAGGTTGCTCAATGACTACCACAGCATTGCCATCGACCCCAAGTCCGTCCCCTGTAGCAGCAAAGCCTTCAAAGCGTGCGATCGCTGGGCTGGTGGGGATTCTTATCGCCGCCATGATGTCGGGCTTGAACAACCGTGTCGGTGCGCTGGCGTTGGCGGATGTGCGCGGTGTGCTGGGCTTCGGCCTGGACGATGCGTCATGGCTCACAACGGTGTATAGCGCAGGGGAATTGATCGCCATGCCCTTTGCTGCCTGGTTTGCCATTACGCTGTCCATGCGGCGCTTTGAGCTGTGGATGATTGGCACCTGCGCATTATTGGCCGCGGTGATGCCCTTTATTCAGCGTCTCGACCTATTGCTCGCCCTACGCTTCGTGCAAGGTGTCGCCAGCGGAACCATGATTCCCTTGTTGATGATGGCGGCATTGAAATTCCTCCCGCTCCATATACGGCTACATGGTCTGGCGTTGTATGCACTGACGGCTACCTTCGCACCCAATGTGTCGATCTGGTTGGCTGGGCATTGGACTGACGGGCTGCTCGACTGGCGCTGGGTGTATTGGCAGATCATACCCTTGGCCCTTATCGCAGGTGGGCTGATTGCCTGGGGACTGCCGAAGGATACCATTCAGACCGGGCGTTTCCGGCAAGCCAACTGGGTTGGCCTGGCACTAGGTGCGCCTGCGTTGGGTCTTATTGCGGTCGTTCTGGATCAGGGAGTGCGGCTTGATTGGCTCAACTCCCCCCTGATTGTCGTGTCATTGGTGGCTGGTTTCACTTTGCTGGGTGTCTATCTACTTACTGAATGGTACCACCCTTCGCCGTTCATCAAGTTGCAATTGCTGGGGCGGCGCAACCTGGGACTGAGCTTTACACTGTTTATCTTTCTGCTGGTGGTTATGAGCTCCGGGGTGATGTTGCCAATGCACTACCTCGGGCCATTACAGGATTACCGCCCCCAGCAGATAGCTCCCATTGGTTTGATTATCGCCTTGCCGCAACTGATCTTTGGCTCAGTAGTAGCGGTCTTGCTTTACCAGAAATGGGTCGATGCTCGCTTCGTTTTCAGCCTTGGCCTGCTTTTGATTGCGCTAGCGTGTTTCTCGGGCAGTCGGCTTACCCCAGATTGGAATCGGGATCAGTTCGTGATGGTACAGATGCTGCAAGCACTCGGCCAGCCCATGGCGGTGGTATCAATGCTGTTCCTTGCCACCAGTGTGGTGCACCCTAGTGAAGGCCCTTATGTGTCGGGAACCATCAATACGCTGCGCGCTCTGGGCTCATTGATAGGCGGTGCCGTGGTCGGGCAGTCCCTGGCGGTTCGCGGACGCTTTCACGGGGAAATGTTGCTGGATCATGCCGCGCTAGCTGGGTCCTCTCTCCCATCGGTGCCTGAGCCGTCTCAGTTGGTGGGCATTATCAGCCAACAAGCATTGGTGCTGTCGGTGGCGGATGCCTATCGCGCCTTGGGGATTCTGGCACTGCTCTTGATTCCTTTCGTGCTGCGGCTGACCTACATCCCTGCGCCTGACCTGCAGGCCAGTACTCCTTTATCATCATCTTCATAAGGATCATTTCATCATGGCATTGCCAAAGAAAGCCAAAATCACCAGTGCAGTACTGCTATTGGCAGTCGCGATAGGCTGTGTGCTTTATCTCAATCGGCCAGAATCAAGCACATCAAGTCAGTCCACAAAAGATGCTTATGTACAGGCAGACTTCACTTTTGTTGTCCCACAGGTTGCTGGGAAGGTCGGCCAGGTATTCGTGGAGGAGAACCAGCAGGTGAAGGAAGGGAACTTGCTCGCGACCATTGACGACCGGGATTTCGTCGTCGCCGTGGATGCCGCTAAAGCACAAGTTGCCAGTGCCAACGCCAGTGTCGCCAGTCTGGAAGCTCGTCTGGCACAGCAGCAAAACGCGATACACCAAGCGCAGGCAGTCGTTGCCATGGATGAGGCCGAGTTAGTATTGGCGAGAGCTAACCACGAACGCTATCGCAACCTGGCCGCTGATGGTTCAGGTACTGTCCAAGCCATGCAACAGGCCCAATCACAGTTGAATATCCGTCGGGCGAGCCAAGAGAAGAACAAGGCGGGACTAAAAGCGGCCCAGCAGCAGGTGGCTATTCTGCAAGCTGAACTGGAAAAGGCCAAAGCAGCGCTAGCCCAAGCCCAGGCCGCTCAAGCCGCAGCGGAATTAAAATTGTCCTACACGCGCATCACGGCCCCAGTTGACGGTACCGTGGGACAGAAATCGGTTCGTGTCGGAGCCTTCGTCAATACCGGTACCCCACTGCTGGCAATTGTTCCACTTGATGCCGTCTATATCCAAGCGAACTATCGCGAAACGCAATTGGCTCATATCCAAACAGGGCAAACGGTGGACATCAAAGTAGATGCCTTGCCCGGCGTCGCCCTGAAAGGGACAGTAGAAAGCTTAGGCCCTGCTAGTGGGGTCAGCTACTCTGCCATTGCGCCACACAATGCAACTGGCAACTTTACCAAAATTGTGCAACGTTTCCCCTTACGCATTCGCGTGGATTCTGGTCAGCCTGAGGCGGATAAACTACGCGTGGGTATGTCTGTGGTGTCAACCATCCAAACCCGGAACTAATGAAGCGTAAGAGTTGAGTTTGAACTTGCTGCTGCTCAGTGGCGATTAAACCGGTGGTAGTTTAGGTCGGTCAAGGTCAGCCGAAAGCTGAATGGTTGCAGGCCTCTTTCCGACAGGAACTGCCGCTAGATTAATAAACGACGGCGCATATAAGAGTAGTTATTTATGTGGGATAAGCGATATAAAAGCGAAATCTTTGCCTACGGCACAGAGCCTAGGGTGTACTTGTAAAGTATTTTATTTATGCACAAGTGCGGCTTGGGGGCAGGGCGAGATCATGAACGAACATAGATCACACTTTTCAAAATACAGGACACTGTGATTGTTCGTAATTTGTCCACTTTGATAGGGGGCTCCCGAAATATTGAGCGATAAAAACGGGGGTGATTAAAAAAGCAGACACTCATGCTCTCACCCTGGGCTTGATGGTATTTGTCACTAGTAGTGGGCAAATAAACCGAGCTTTATAAAGGCTATGGCGTACATTGTAACTTTTCATAGTGTTTTTACATTCTTCTTAATTTCTTCAGCCAACCAAAGCAGCGTTACACTCCATTGCGGCGGCGATAACGAATACCTTCGCCATTGAGCTTAGAATTACTTATAGAGTACCAGATGCAGTATGAATCTTTATTATTCATAAGCCGATGTTCCGAGGATATAATCGACTGATGAGTATGATACTTTATTTTGGCAGGGAGTAGTTTAGGGGGTTGCATACTGGGAGCTGTAGGGATTTACAGTATGATACTTTATTACTCTCCCACAGCTGTTGTGGGATGAAAATTAAGTCTCATCCCATACAATAGAGTTTTATCTTCGCCCGCTATAGGTTGCCGATAAATGCGGTATCGCCTACGGCGGGTGTCTTTCTCCCGTTCACTTAAGTTTCTCCTCCCGGGTTCCTGAACCGCAGCCTTCCTCCTTTATTTGAGCAACTGGGCTCGAATAGCATCATGGATCTTGATTTTGTATATCTGTTTAATTGAATATGTGAATTATCATATGTATTATCACTGTCAGATGGAATAAGGGGGTACCATGAAGCGAGTCTTGTTTGTCTGTACGGCCAACTCTGCCCGTTCGCAGATGGCGGAGGCCTTGTTGCGGCATTTCGGTGGCGGCGGTTTCGAGGTGTTCAGCGCCGGAATGGCCCCCTCGGAGGTAGATCCGCGCACACTGCAGGCGTTGCAGGATTTCGGGCTGGAAACCGCGGGGCTGAAGTCCAAGTCGGTTGAGAGTCTTGCCGATCAGCATTTCGACTTCGTCATCAGCCTGTGCGACAAGGCTCACATGGAGTGCCGTCACTGGCCCGGCAGCGGGGTGGTGATGGCCTGGGACTTCCCCGATCCCAAGGACAGCGGCGATCCCAAGGCATTTGCACGCTCTTTGCAGGAAATCAGCGAACGGATCCGCCTGTTTGTGCTGGTCAACAGCAAGGACGTTAAGTCCGAAGTGAAGTCCGTACAGCCGCTGGACTTTTTTAAATCCCTGGCGGATGAAACCCGATTGCGGTGTTTGCTGCTTATCGCGCAGCAGGGGGAGTTGTGTGTCTGTGAGCTGATGGCGGCGCTGGCGCTGCCACAACCCAAGATATCAAGGCATCTTGGCCAGTTGCGCAAGGTGGGCCTGTTGCTGGATCGGCGCCAGGGGCAATGGGTGTTTTACCGTATTCACCCACTGCTGAACGACTGGATGCGTGAAATATTGCAAACCACGCTGGAGCACAGCGCGCAACTGCTGGAGACCCCCCGGGCCCGCCTGGGCGAAATGAATTCCCGCCCTTTGGCAGAGGGCAGCATTTGTGATGAGGAAGATGTGAATGGCATTTGAAGTGAACGACCTGCCCAACATTGATGCAGAGCAGTTTTCCGCATTGGACCATGACGCCCTGTGCACGTCCGGAGCCGGACACGCGCCCAAAATTCTGTTGCTGTATGGTTCCTTGCGTCAGCGCTCCTTCAGCCGCCTGGTCACGGAGGAGGCCGCTCGTCTGTTGCAGGCGATGGGTGCCGAAACACGTATTTTCAATCCCAGTGGCCTGCCATTGCCCGACGATGCCGCTGCAAGCCACCCCAAGGTGCAGGAATTGCGCGAGCTGGTGCAATGGTGTGAGGGCATGGCGTGGTGTTCACCGGAACGCCATGGTGCCATGACGTCCATCATGAAGACACAAATCGACTGGATTCCGCTCAGCCTGGGGGCTGTGCGCCCGACGCAGGGCAAAACCCTGGCCGTGATGCAGGTGTGCGGTGGCTCCCAGAGTTTTAATACCGTCAACCAGATGCGCATTCTTGGCCGCTGGATGCGGATGATCACCATCCCTAATCAATCCTCCGTGGCCAAGGCGTTCATGGAGTTTGACGACAACAATCGCATGAAGCCTTCCGCTTACTACAACCGTATCGTGGACGTGATGGAAGAGCTGGTGAAGTTCACCCTGCTGACCCGGGGCTGCAGCGATTATCTTACCGATCGTTACTCCGAGCGGGTGGAAAGCGCCGAACAGTTGTCGGCCCGTGTCAACCAACGGTCAATATGAGGGAGCACGGATTACATGGGTATTTTTGAACGCTATCTCACCCTGTGGGTCGCCCTCAGCATTGTTGTGGGGGTGGGGCTGGGGAACCTGACTCCCGAGCTTTTTGGGACCATCGCCCGGCTGGAATTTGCCCATGTCAACCTGGTGGTGGCGGTGCTGATCTGGGTGATGATTTACCCCATGATGGTGCAGATAGACTTCAGCGCCATCAAGGAGGTGGGGAAAAGGCCCAAAGGGCTGGCGCTGACACTGATCATCAACTGGCTGATCAAGCCGTTTACCATGGCGGCGCTGGGGTGGCTGTTCTTTCGGGTGTTCTTTGCCGACTGGGTCGATCCGCAGAGTGCCGGTGAATATATTGCCGGCATGATCCTGCTGGGTGTGGCGCCCTGCACCGCCATGGTGTTTGTGTGGAGCCAGTTGACCAGGGGGGATCCCAACTACACCCTGGTACAGGTGTCGGTCAACGATATCGTCATGATCTTTGCCTTTGCGCCGATTGCCGCCTTCCTGCTGGGGGTCAGCGACATTCAGGTGCCCTGGGAGACGCTGCTGCTGTCGGTGGTGTTGTATGTGGTGCTGCCGCTGGCGGCCGGGGTATGGACCCGCCACCGGCTGGAGCGCACGGGCGACGGTGCTCGTCTTAATCACTTGCTGCAGTTACTCAAGCCCTGGTCGATCCTGGGTTTGCTGGCCACAGTGGTACTGCTGTTCGGGTTTCAGGCCGAAACCATACTCGCGCAGCCGCAAACCATCGGCCTCATCGCCATTCCACTGCTGATCCAGACCTATGGCATTTTCATCATCGCCTATGCCGCTGCCTGGTGGTTGCGCCTGCCGCACAACGTGGCCGCGCCCGCCTGCATGATTGGCACCTCCAACTTTTTCGAGCTGGCGGTGGCCGTGGCTATTTCGCTGTTCGGACTGCACTCGGGAGCGGCCCTGGCAACTGTGGTCGGCGTTCTGGTGGAAGTGCCGGTTATGCTGTCCCTGGTTTATTTCGTGAATAAAACCCGACCCTGGTATGCCCGCCAAACCGGGCATGCCCATTAAGAGGATTGCTTATGTCAGTTTCGTCTCACCCGTCCTGGTCGCTTGCCATCCAGCAAGGAGCCTTGCTGCTGACCCCCTGTCCGGGCACTCAGGGCGTCGAATTGTGTGAGTCCCTGTCACAGCTGAAAGCGGACGGCGCCACGGCCGTGATCACCCTGATGACGGCCGCCGAGCTGGACGAGGAAGGCCTGCAGGATTATTCCTCGGCGGTAAAGGCCGCCGGGCTGGACTGG
Organism: Oceanisphaera submarina; assembly: GCF_046521305.1. Classification (NCBI taxonomy): domain Bacteria; kingdom Pseudomonadati; phylum Pseudomonadota; class Gammaproteobacteria; order Aeromonadales; family Aeromonadaceae; genus Oceanisphaera; species Oceanisphaera submarina. The sequence goes on from NZ_JBKGFN010000009.1 coordinate 163,698, forward strand.
TTTCACCTTCCCGTGCCGGATTTTGGGGTGCCGGGAGCCGATTTTGAGCAGGCCTGGGCTGTTTGTCACCGGGAGCTGCAACAGCGCCTGCATGCGGGGGATACCCTGGCGCTGCATTGCAAAGGCGGATCCGGTCGTACCGGCATGGTGGCCGCCAAGCTGATGCTCGCCGCCGGCGCCGCCCCCGAGGACGCGATCACCGCCATCCAGGCACTGCGCCCGCGGGCGTTCAGCTATCCCGCCCAGCGCGATTACATTCTGAACTCAGTGATTCTCTAAGCGGAGCAAGATGATGACCATTAAAGTAGGCATTAACGGTTTTGGCCGCATGGGCCGTCTGACCATGCGGGCACTGGTGGAACACGGCGAGGTCGATATTGTACACATCAACGATCCCGCCGGCGACGCGGCCACCCTGGCGCATCTGATGAATTTCGATTCGGTACATGGGCGCTGGCAACATGAGGCCACCGCCGATGGCGATGTTATGCAGATTGGCGCCCGCCGGATTGCCGTTACCCAGAACAAGGCGATCGCAGACACCGACTGGTCGGGCTGCCAGCTGGTGATCGAAGCCTCCGGCAAGATGAAAAGCAAGGCCGTGTTGCAGGCCTATCTGGATCAGGGCGTCCAGCGGGTGGTGGTGACGGCACCGGTGAAGGAAGAGGGGGTGCTCAATGTGGTCATGGGGGTCAACGACCACCTGTATGATCCGGCCCTGCATCCCATAGTGACTGCGGCCTCCTGCACCACCAACTGCCTGGCGCCCGTGGTCAAGGTGATCCATGAACAGCTGGGCATCAGACATGGCGCCATGACCACCATTCACGACATCACCAATACCCAGACCATCCTGGATGCGCCCCACAAGGATCTGCGCCGGGCCCGGGCCTGCGGCATGAGCCTTATTCCCACCACCACCGGCTCGGCCACGGCCATTACCCATATCTTCCCGGAGCTGAAGGGCAGGCTGAACGGCCATGCCATTCGGGTGCCGCTGGCCAACGCCTCGCTCACCGACTGTGTGTTTGAAGTTGAACACGCCACCACGGCGGAAGAGGTCAATGCCTTGCTGAAGGCGGCCGCAGAGGGCGAGCTGAATGGCATCATGGGCTACGAAGAGCGCCCGCTGGTGTCCATCGATTACAAAACCGATCCCCGCTCCAGCATCATCGATGCGCTGTCCACCATGGTGGTGAACGACACCCAGGTAAAAATCTATGCCTGGTACGACAACGAGTGGGGTTATGCCAACCGTACCGCCGAGCTGGCGCTGAAGGTGGGACGCCGCTAAATGCTGAGCCAGTTATCCCCCGCGATTCGCCAGTACCTGGTGGTGACCGGCAATTACTGGGCCTTTACGCTCACCGACGGCGCCCTGCGCATGCTGGTGGTGCTGCATTTTCATGGTCTGGGTTACTCGCCGCTGGACATCGCCCTGCTGTTTCTGTTTTACGAGATCTTCGGGGTGTTAACCAACCTGGTGGGGGGCTGGCTCGGCGCTCATCTGGGACTGAACCGCACCATGAATATCGGCCTGGTGCTGCAGGTGCTGGCGCTGTCCATGCTGCTGGTGCCCGCCGCCTGGCTGACCGTGCCCTGGGTGATGGCCGCCCAGGCGTTGTCGGGCATTGCCAAGGATCTCAACAAGATGAGCGCCAAAAGCGCCATCAAACTGCTGGTACCCTCGGAGGCCCAGGGCAAACTCTATCGGTGGGTGGCGCTGCTCACCGGCTCCAAGAACGCGCTCAAGGGCGTGGGCTTTTTTCTCGGGGGCGCCTTGTTGATGGGGTTGGGCTTTACCGGCGCCGTGGCGTCCATGGCGGCCGCCCTGGCGCTGGTGTGGCTATTGAGCCTGGTGCTGCTGAAGCAGGAGATGGGCAAAGCCAAACACAAGCCCAAATTCCGCGACATCTTATCCAAGAGCCCGGCCATCAACATTCTGTCGGCGGCGCGCATGTGCCTGTTTGGCGCCCGCGATGTCTGGTTCGTGGTGGCGCTGCCGGTGTTCTTGTCCCAGACGCTGGGCTGGAACCACGGCCAGACCGGTGGCTTCATGGCGCTGTGGGTGATCGGCTACGGCCTGGTGCAGGCCCTGGCGCCGCACATCACCGGCAAGGCGTCGGGCCGGGTGCCCGACGGTCGGGCGGCCACGGTGTGGGCATGGCTGCTGACCCTGTTGCCCGGGGCGATGGCGCTGGGGCTGATGGCGGGGTGGGATCCGACGGTCGTGCTCATCGGCGGCCTGCTGCTGTTTGGCGCCGTGTTCGCGGTCAATTCATCCCTGCACAGTTATCTTATCGTCAGCTACGCCGGTCGTGATGGCGTTTCCCTGGACGTGGGGTTTTACTACATGTCCAACGCCATGGGGCGCCTGCTCGGCACCGTACTGTCCGGCTGGGTTTTCCAGTGGGCCGGCCAGGGTGGCGCCGGCATGCAGGCCTGCCTGTGGGTCTCCATGACATTCCTGCTGCTGACGTCGCTCATTTCCATCAAGTTACCGCGTTTGAAACCATCGGCTTGAGATCTAGTACTTCCACTTTCTGTGATGAAACTTTATTTTCATCTCACATCAAAAACAGACTGCCATCCCCCTGATAGCTGTTTAACCTGATTATTTTTGAATCCTGAAGCGGTTCTGGTCATCGTGGCCAGAACCGCTTTTTGTTTATGGATTCCATGCTGATCTGGCTTCCGTTCCCTGGTTTGATAGCGGGCCATGTGTTTCTTATACCTCAGGATTTAATGCGCCTGACAATGGTTTCTTAGTGCCTTTGAGTATGGAAATATCCGAAAAGACGACAACATAGTGGCTTATCTCGCCATTCATTTCTCGGAGAGCGGAGATCGACAGCCGAATGATACCGGGAGGGCTGTTTTTTGAATGGCCGGATATTCTGCCCTGCCAGCTGCCGGTCACCTTGGCCATTTGCCATGGAAGCTGCCACGCCTTGGCTCCCAATACCCGATGTAGCACGCTGGATGGCGTCTGGCCTGCTATTTCATCCAGGGTATAGCCGGTAATATTGGTATAGGCATGGTTGACATATATAAGGTGATGAGCCCGATCGAAGATCACCACTGCCTCCGTCATGTTTTCGAGCACCAGCCGATACAGGCGTAGTGATTTGCCGGCCTGTTCCAGGCTTGTTCCCAGAAGGTTGAATTCCTCGATGCGCTCAGGCTGAAAAGAGACGGCTCGACCATGGCTCACCTGCTCGGCAAATCGGGTCAGGTCGGACAATGGCGAGGAAATCAGCCTCAGGGTATAGAGCGACAGGGTCAGGGCGGTGATCAATACCAGTATCAACGCCAGCAGGGTGTGGTAGCCGTAGGTCTGTTGTAATTGTTGGAACATGGCGTCATCGGTCAGCAGCAACAGTTGCAGTTCGCTCTGCTCGCCATTGATAAGCAGGGGCTGCAGACTGAAATAATGGCCCTGGATCTGGCCCTGGGCGCGCCGTTCGGACTGGGCCCGAGTGAGTATTTCGGTAGGAATATCACTGCTGACAAAGGTGGGACCCACCGGCTGTCCGCGCAGGACCAACTGCACATTAATGTTCTGGAGTCCCTGTCCCAGCAGGCTTAGCAGGGTGAGGTTGTCATTCAGAACAAGCCCGCCGAACAGGCTGCCTATTATCTGTCCCGAGTCCGGCGAGAGTATGGGATAACGCTGTATCAGGGCCGTTAAGGGGGTGGGTGAGGGCTCCAGCTCGACACTGGACCATTTGTTATAGAAGGGGGTGTCGGCAATCAGCGATGTCAGACGATGCTCCAGCAGATAGAGGGGAGAGTTCATGTTGGCCCAATACTGCTCCTGTCGAGTCAGTATCAGCAGATCCAGATATTCCCCATGACTATGATTCAGCGTCTTCTGCAATGCTTCTCTGGCAGCTCCTCTATCGTCACGCGATATGATGGTGGCCAGCTCCGGATGCTCGGCCGTGCTCGAAAGCAGGTTATCCAGGCCGCCGAGGTAGTTGTCGAGTCTGCTTTGTAACCGGCTGTTGGTTTCTTTTAATTGATGGCGAATACTTTCATCGACCATATTTGACGTGCTGTGATAGTTCAGCATCAGCAAGGCTATGGCAAGCAGCAGAAACGCAGGCAGTAGCGCCACCAGTATCAGCCTGAGCAAGCGTCTGGCGCGGGGGTTACTTCGAGTAACGGAAAGCATGGGCTTTAAGGCGCTCCAGTTCTGCGGTGGGGGTGTCTTTGTCTACGATGGTGAAGTCTCCGCTGTAGACTTGGGGGATCTGGCTGGCCTTACCCTCCTGATCGAGACGGATGGCTTCCGCCATGGCGACACCGTTATCATCGTTCATACGCATCACGGTCAGATCCAGGCTGCCCTGCGCCAGGGCATCGAGCTCGGCGCTGCCGCCGCCCCATCCGTTGAGAATAATATTGTCTTCCTTATTCAGCTGTTTCAGTGCATCGATGGCGCCGAGGGCGATATCCGTGGTGCAGGCATAGATCAGGTTGATACCCGGCTTGGTTGCCAGCGTCTGCCGTACTGCCTGGCTGGTTTTTTCCCGGTTTACATCGGTATAAAACGCCTGGCGCAGAGTAAAACCGGGCTGGTTGGCGGTTAGTCGGATAAACTCGTCGCCTCTGGCCTGGCTGACATATCCCCGGGTACCATAAAGCATCAGGTAGTTGGCCTGTTTTCCGATCATCTTGTTAATGGCATCGGTCAGGAGTCGAGTTCCTTCCCTGTGATCGAATCCCACATAGAAAAACGGCTGGTTTGTGCCCCAGTGCTTCAGCGGCGTGGTGATGTTCATCAGAATGATCTTGGGGCGACCTCGGGTCATTATCTTGTCTATCAAGACCCGGTGGCGCAGTGTATTCAGGGTAAAGACGAGATAGTCGGGATCGCTGTTCAGGGCTTTGGCTAGTTGCCGCTCCTGTTGCCGGTGTGTGGTTGCCGGTCGGGAGGAGTAGCTTGTCAGGGTAAAGGGCAGACCTATTTCTTGCAGGCGGCTGGTAAAGCTTTTCCGGTTGCGATACCAGTAATCCGACACCTGCTGGTCGGGAATAAGCATGGCGATACGCACCGGCTTGTCTGTTGGTGCAGTCCAGGGCTCGGCGGCTTGCCGTATCCGTGCCGAAAAGGCCTCGGACAGATTTCGCTGTAGCGGAAAAGCATCCAGATATTCCTGAAAAGACCAGTAGTCCGGGTTGTTTTCCGAGGCCCATACGGGCAGCATTAGCCCTGACAGTATCCAGCCGACTAATAATCGCCTTATCAACATTGTTATTATCCGTACGCTTGATTATCTGAATGACAGTGTCCAAGGGTGGACTCATTAAGTGCCTTTCTTTTATCGAATGAGAGCAAGTATCACGGCAATATTTTTCTTTTTATAGCACTTTCTTGATATCACTTCAGATCCAGCCCGAAACCGCATGTCGGCTTCTGTTAAATTCTATACGCCATGATATCCTGAGCCTGTTTTTTCGGCTCTTTCTTCCCTTTATTCTTACCGGTGTACATCACTATGACGTTATTTGAGAACCTGCTGGTACTCCTTCTGCTGGTTGCGATCAGCTCATTTTTTTCAGTATCGGAAATCGCCCTGGCGGCATCACGGAAAATGAAACTGAGATTAATGGCCAGTAATGGTGATCCCAATGCCGAAAAGGTGCTGATGCTGCAGGAGCAGCCGGGGAACTTCTTTACCGTGGTGCAGATAGGCCTCAATGCGGTGGCTATTCTGGGCGGGATCCTGGGTGAGGCGGCTTTCACGCCTTTTATCACTCATCTGCTCCAGACCCTTTTTGAGGGCGCCTGGATCGAAAAAACGGCGTTTTTCATGTCCTTTTTCGTAGTGACCTCGTTGTTCATTCTGTTTGCCGATCTCATGCCCAAGCGGCTGGCAATGATAGCACCGGAACGGATTGCCGTGTCGGTGGTACGACCGATGGCGTTCTTTATTGTCTTTCTCAAGCCGTTGGTATGGTTTTTCAATGGTTTGGCGAATCTGTTCTTTCGCTTGTTCAAGGTGCCCACCATGCGCAAAGACGAAATCACGCCGGAAGACATCATCGCCATGATGGACGCCGGTGCGCAGGCGGGAGTGCTGCAGGAACAGGAACATCACTTGATCGAAAATGTCTTCGATATGGAATCACGTACCGTGACCTCGGCGATGACGACACGCGAGAGTCTGATCTATTTTACGCTTATCGAAAGTCAGGACAGCATCAAAGACAAAATCGCCGAGCATCCCCATGCCAAGTTTCTGGTGTGCGAAGATAGTCTGGACAAGGTGGTTGGCTACGTCGACTCCCGCGATATCCTGATGCAGGTGTTGCACCAGCAGCCAATATCACTGCAAAAAGAAGGCATCATCCGTAATCCTCTGATCATTCCGGATACCCTGTCGATGTATGAAGTGCTGGAGCATTTCAAAACGGCGGGTGAAGATTTCGCCATCATCATGAACGAATACGCGCTGGTGGTCGGCATTATCACCCTCAAGGATGTGATGAGCATTGTCATGGGCGAGCTGGTGCAGTCTCAGGAAGACCACATAGTGTCGCGTGATGCCAATTCCTGGCTGGTAGAAGGCTCTACACCGCTGGAAGATGTGATGCGGGTACTGGATATAGATGAGTTCCCCGATGATGAAAACTACGAGACCATCGCCGGCTTCATGATGTATATGCTGCGTAAAATCCCCAAGAGGACCGATTTTGTGCTGCATTCGAGCTATAAATTTGAAGTGGTCGATATCGATAATTACAAGATAGACCAGTTGCTGGTGACCCGTATAGGCTCGAGCGAACCCGCTCCGGAAGAGAAAACTCAGTAAAAACGACCTTGTTGGTGTAATTTTGCACAAGTGGTGCGAAAGTCGATGTTTTTGTCAAAAAAGCCCTTGCGTAAAATCGGCCGCTCCCTATAATGCGCATCCACTGACACGGGGCAACACGCCCACG